>JAAZEM010000059.1 GCA_012512265.1 Armatimonadota bacterium
AGCATGAATCCGAGACGATGGGTGGTGTTGGCCCTTCTGGTGGCCGTTCTTCCGGCGGCCGCCGCGGAGCGCAGCATCACTCTCAAGGTCACCAAACAACGCCTCTCGGAGGTCGTGCGACAGATCTCCGAGCAAGCCGGCGTGCCGGTCCGCGTGGCCGCGCACGCACAGAAGGAGATTCCCACCCTCGATGTAGAGGGGTCTCTGGAGAAGGTCCTCGGCGTGGTGGCGCGTTTGGCCGGGCTCACCGTGCGCCGGGAGGGCAGGGGATATGTTCTCGAACCGGAAGCAAAGCCCGCTGATCCGCCTCCCCTTTCCGAGCTGATCTCCAACCCCGCGGCCGACGTCATCGCGAGCGTGAAACCGCGCGTGGCGCTGGTCATCGCCTACCTGTCGGCAGAGCAGGCGCGTGCCCAGGGAACCGCTTTCGTGGCCGGCACCGATGGCCTGCTGGTCACCAATGCGCATGTGGTCAAGGGGGCCGCGGCGATCCAGGTCGTCTTTGCAGATGGCACCGCGTACTACGCGGTGATCGCCGCAATGGACGAGGACAAGGACCTGGCCGTGCTCCGCGTGCCCGCCCGGTTTCCCGAGCCGCTTCGCCTGGGCGATTCCGATGAGCTGCGCGAGGGCGACGATGTGGCGCTGACGGGCTACCCGCTGGCCCTGGAGTTGCTGCGCAACGGCATACCCCTCTACGCTTCCACTGCGAAGGCGACGGTGAACGCCGTGCGCCCTGGCCGTAGTCTGGTGCATCAGCAGTCGATGCTCTACATCCAGATCGACGCGCCGATCAGCCCGGGCAACAGCGGTGCGCCCCTCTATCGCCTGGATAGCGGCGTCGTCGTCGGTGTCGTCCAGTCGAAGCTCGCCTACGAATATGTCCAGGATACCGGGGTGGGCTTTGCGATCCCGATCAACGCCGTCCGGCGCTTGCTGGCGGAGGCGCGCGCTAACACCATCTCCCCGCCGACGACACCACCCGTTCCGCTCACGGCCTCGAACGTGCCCCTGGCGTTGCCGCCGCCTTTGGCGGAGGGGGATTCCGCGGGCGGTGCCGAGGGTGCCTCGGCGAAACCACCGCTCACCCGGCCCTTCGATCTCCTGCGCATCACGCAGGTGCCCCCCATCCCCGAACCGGCGCGGGTGCCCGGCGTGATCGCCCTGCACGCTCCCGGCGGGAAGATGGCGGTTGATCCCCAGCGCCCGCGCCTCTACGCCGTGGACTATGGCGGCAACAGCGTCGTCGTCATCGACACGGACGCCGGCAAGGTGGTGCGCCGCCTCTTCACCGGAAGCAAGCCGTATGGTGTGGCGGTCGGCGCGGAGGGGCGATTCCTCTATGTCGCCAATTCGGGTGGCAGCGAGATCTCGGTGATCGACCTCGATGCGCTGACACCCCTGGGGTGCATCCCGCTCTCCTTCCGGCCGTTCGACCTGCTCCTCGGTCCGGCCGGCCGGCTGTATACCACGCCCTCGGGTGCGGCCCGCTCCAGCGTGAGGGCGATCGACCTGCACCGGGAGATGGAGGTCGCCCTCGGAGGCACGCCCGTCTTGGGCGACACTCTCCTGGCAGCCTCGCCCACGGCCGGAAAGATCTTCCTCGCGGAGCGGGGGGAGAACGCGACGGCGCTTCTCCAGTGCGAGGGCGTTGGGAAACTCGCCCCCGTGGACGCCGATGCCAGTCTCATTGGCACCCGCATCCAGGACCTGCTCCTCAGCCCGGATGGCAAGCGCCTCTACGTGGCGAGTGACTCGCTCACCTACGTCTCGGTGTTGGACGCGGAGACGCTGCGCCCGCTGGGTCAGCTGGAGGTGGGACAGCCGCCCGCCGCCGTGGCGCTCAGCGCAGACGGGCAAACCGCCTATGTCTGCCACCGCGCGCCTCGCATCGATCGGTTCGACACGCGCACTTTTCTGCGCACAGGCACGCTTTCACTTCCCGCGGCATCCCTGCGCTGTGCCGTCTCCCCCGACGGCAAGAAGCTCTTTGCTCAGCTTGCGACAGGCATTGTGATCCGCGGCACCGACGCCTTTGGTCCCCCAACTCCCGAGTGACGGCATGCCACGCCCTGGAGGCTCTCGATTTGCAGGGTTGTTGCGATGGGTAGCGGGGGGCGCCTTGCTCCTGCTCCTGATGGCATCGACGGCGATGGCCGAATCCCGCCCGCCGCTTCCCTGCACGCCCGTGCCCGGCTACCCCGTGCCCCCTCTCGCGGAGAGCGCGCCACCGGAGAAGGTGACGTGGCTGCGCCAGGTTCCGATCCACGCGGCGCGAGTGCGCGGCGTGCCCCGGAGCGAGCCGCTGGATGGCTGTGATAGCTCGACGCTTCCCCTGGTGGAACCGCTGGAGGTCCGGCTGGTGCGCTCGGCGCTCGTGAGCTATCTGGAGCTACGCGGCGCCGGCACCCTGGCGCTCGGGCGCGCGGGCCGCGTCTCCCCTGGGGTGCAGCTCGAGCCGGTGGCCCGGCTCCTCCTCTCAGAGCCGGAGAAGGAACGGCGCTTCTCCATCGAGCCGGTGGATGGCACCATGCTTGCCGAGGTTCGGTTGTATGAAGCCGCGGAGGAGCCGCTGCCCGAAACCGCGCTGGCGATGGCGCTCGCTTCGCAGGAGAAGGGCGCGGCGGCGATCACACTCTCGACAGGAGCGCTCGCGCAGCCGATGGGAGTGACCGCGGTGCTCCTGGAACTGGCGGCAGCCACACCGATTCCATTTCCACTCCGCGTGCGCCTCACCCATTCCGCGGAGACGGACCGTACCTGGTTTGAGGCCGACATCCACCCGCAGGCGGACGCGGGATCCGTGGGCGGGCGGTGGATCGTCGTGCTGGATCCCCCGGATATCTGGTGCGAAGCGGGCGAGCATCTGGTGCTCTCCGTAACACCTCTCCCTGAGGCGGGCGCCGGCCCACCGGATCCGGCGGCGTCTATGGCGGGCGTGCAAGCCCGGGCGGCGCTGGTGCCGGGCACGGAACAGGAAGTCGGCATCGAGTTCGCGCTCTCGCGGTTGCAATGGCTGGATGCGTGGTATGCAGCGCATGCGGTGGACGCGCCGTGGGAGCGGCCCGGATGGTCGCTGGACGACCCCGCGGCAGCGGACGCACGCCGCTGGCTGGAGGTGTTGTCGCGTTGGCAGCCGAGGCATCCGGCTACAATCGCCTACACCAGCCGGTTGCGGCGCCTGCGCAGTGGAAACGAGTTGCCGGCAGCGGGACCAGCAAATGCTCCGGCATGGGCACGGCTGGCGCGCCAGCTTCTGAAGCGAACTCAGGATGTGGCCTACTGGTGGAACAGCACGCGCTACCAGAAGGATGGCCTCTACGGCGGCGACCCAGCGGGCGACGCGGCCCTCGTTGAGAGGCTGGCCACAGTGCCGCTGATCGCCGGGCATCCGGTACTCCTGCGCTCGACACGGGCGGGGTGCGAGGGCCTCTGGCGCGCGATGCAGGCCAGGGCTACCGCGGGCAACGCGGGCGCGGATCCGGAAGCCGCACTGGCCGCGTGGGTGGCTGAGCTGCCGGCCGGGGAAAGGGAGCGCTGGCTCCTGGCAATCACCCGGACGCAATCGCTGCTCCTGCTCGCCGATCCCGGAAATGCAACCCCCCTGCGCCGGCTTCTCCCCTTCGCGCGTGCTCTCTCCGAGTGGGCCACTGTCAACCCCCGCGGCCACCGTCACCTTCGGGGCGCTCCCTCGGGTGCGGAAGGCGCGCTGGTGCCGGTGACGCCCGAGCGGCCAGGGAGTGTCGTCGCCGCCGGGCCGGCGCTTGCCTTCTTCTGGCATTCGGGTCATCCCGGGGTGGGCCGAATCCTGAGCGAGTGGGCCTGCGCTTGGGCGGCGGACATTTTGAGCCACGTGGATCCGGAGGAGCCGGGCCGGCTTCCGGCCGCGATTGATCCGGCTACATGCGGGCGCCTCGACACCGGGGCCCGCCCGAGTGCCCGGGAGAAGAACCTCCTGCGACGCTTCCTCCTGGACATCCATCGCGTCTCTGGCCAGAAGGATCTGCTGCGTCCGGTGGCGCTGGCGGTCGCCGCGGGCGATGCCGATCCGGTGACCGCCGCGCTCTGGCGCGCTCAGGGTCACGCCGAGCACGACGAGCAGATCGCAAGGGATGCCCGAGGCGCGGACGACCTGCGTGCCTACGCTGCCTGGATCGCCACCCGGAACAAGCAGTTCGTGGTGGATGGGCTGCAGCACGCCCTGGAACGCCTGGAGAATGAGCGTTACCTGGCCACGGAGGCGAATCCACCCCCCGAGGCGCTCGAGATACCGGGAGACCTGTTGCTCCGCTCGCTCTACCTGGGCGGGTGCGCCACCTGGCAGGGCGGCATGCCGCGCGTCGCGGTGACCTGGGAGAATATAGGGGTAGATTTTGCCGCCTTCGTCACCGAAAGCCGCACTGACGCGCTGAAGGTGCTCCTCTACCATTTCCGGCCGGAGGCGCGGCCGGTGCAGATGCGTCTCTGGGCGCTCCGCCCCGGGCAATACCAGCTGGAAGTCGGGCCCGATGACGATTACGACGATGAGCCGGACCGCGTGACGGAGCGCCGTGTGGTGGAAGTGGAGCGCGGAGTGGCGCTTCCTGTGATGCTCCCGGCGCAGCGGCCCTACGTCCTCCGACTCGTGGCGAAGTCGCTTCGCCCGCTCGCGGCCGCCCCTGATGTTGCCCTCTGCGCCGATGAGGTCGCGCTTTCGCCTGACCGGCGGCGCGTGAGCGTCGTGGTCCACAACTTCGGCACGGCCCCGGCCATCAAGGTACGCCTGACCGTCACAGACACGCGCCGGCGGGTGATCGGCTCGGGCGCCATCGCGAGTCTCTCGTGGCCCGAGAACCTGAAGACCGCGGCGGCGCGCGTGGAGATACCGCTCGTCACGCCCGCGCCGGAGGCGTTCCGGGTCACCGCGACGCTCGCATCCCCGGAGCTCTCCACCGCGAACAACAGCGTGGCGGTTTACGCGCGCTAGGGTTGAGGGGCTACCCGGAAGCGCCGCGCGCTTTCCACTGGCCGGGCGGCTCGCCGCTCTCCACGCGGATCACCTGCCCGGTCAGGAAGCCCGCCTCGTCGGAACAGAGGAAGGCAACCGCGCGGGCGATATTCACTGGGATGCCGGCGCGCTCCCAGAGAAGCGGGTGCGTCGGGAGCTCGGGGTCGTACTCGGGGAAAGGCGTCTCTTCGTGCTTCGTCTCGGACGGGCCCGGCGCGACGCAGTTGACGGCGATGCGATGGGGCGCCAGCTCGCGCGCCATCTGCTTCGTCAGCATGTGTAACGCGCCTCTCGAGGCGGTGTAGGGTCCGGTGTGAGACGCCGTCGCGAAGCCGTGGGCGGACCCGACGTAGATGATCCTGCCGCCGCGCCCCTGGCGGATCATCTGGCGCGCTGCGGCCTGGGCGCAGAGGACCGGCGCGCGCAGGCCGACAGGCAGAGTGCGTTCCCACGGCTCGTCGGAAAGGTCGAGGAAGGGCGCCTCGGGGCTGAGCGCGGCGTTGTTGATGAGGAGGTCGATCCCCCCCAAGACGCTCGCACACGCGGCGATCAGGCGCGTGCACTCCTGGGGACTCGCCAGGTTCGCCTGGATCAGGAAGGCGCGTCCGCGACTCTCCTGGATCGCCCGGGCCGTCTCGCCGGCGCCTGCTACATTGGCGTGGTAGTGGATCGCCACCGCCGCCCCGCGCTTCCCCAGCTCGATGGCGATCTGCCGCCCGATCCCGGTGCTTGCGCCTGTCACCGCGGCTCTCTTGCCGGCGAGTGGACCCATCCGCTTCCCCCTATCTCTGTCTCTCCCCGGGGGCCTCTTTCGGCGCGAGAGGGATGCCTCCTGCCGGGCAGGCATCCGGCGTCCGGCCACGTGGGTGATGCCCGCGGGCCGGAAGCGGGAACTTCTGAGGGCTGGGGGAGTCTGACTCGTGAAGGAGACGGAGGAGCGAGATGGAGACGCGGGAGCAGGGCGAGCTGTCTCAGGAGGCGCTCCTGGCGCGGCTCGACGCGCTGGGAGAGTGGTTCGCGGCAGGGTTTCTGTCGCTGCCAGGCGCTTCGCCGGCGCGGCGGATGGCGGCGGGCATCCGGCGCTATCTCGAACACGCGCCGTTGCCGGAGTACACCGGCCGGCGCCTCTACCCCCACGGACCGACCATCTGGCAAACCGGCAACGCCGTCTACCATCACTATGTTCAGATGGAGTACGCGCGCGCGATCTACGAGCGCAAGCGCGCGGCGGCAGCGACGGACGAGGATCGCGCCGCCCTCGACGCGATGGATGCCTTCTTCTCAAGCTACCCCTACGCCGCGGGCTACACGCACAGCATCCCCAACTACCGTCGTATCCTGAACGAGGGCCTGGACGCGTATCGTGAGCGCGTGGAGAAGCATCGGGCGCTCAGCGAGAAGCGAGGCGAAGCTGCTCGTGCGGAGTGGTACGAGGCGTTCGGAGAGGTGCTGGACGCGGTGGCGGGCCTGCGCCGGCGGTGCATCGAGAAGATCCAGGCGGCGGCGCTCGAATCGCCGGGCGCGGAGCAGAATCGGGAGGCGCTCCTCGCTGCACTGGCGCGTGTGCCCTTCGCGCCCGCCCGGAGCTTCACCGAGGCGATGGTCGCAGAGAACTTCCTCTTCTACCTGGATGGCTGCGACGACCTGGGACGGTTTGATCAGGACCTGCTGCCCTACTACGAGCGAAGCCGGCCTTCGGATGAGGAGGCGCTCGCGCTGATCGGCGAGCTGTGGGAGAATGTGGACGATGCCTGCGCCTGGAACGTGGCCCTGGGTGGCACCACCCGGGATGGCGATCCCGCCTACAACCCGTTGACGCTGCTCGCGCTTCGCGCCGGCAAGGGGCGGCGGCGCCCCAATCTAGCGTTGCGCCTGCGCCGCGATACCCCCGAGGCGGTGTGGGACACGGCGCTCGAGACCCTCTCCGGCGGCACCGGGATCCCGGCGCTCTATGCCGAGGAGAACTACCTCGCGGCGCTGGAAGAGGCCCACCTCAACGTATCCCGCGCCGACCTCCATGACTTCGCCTTCGGCGGGTGTACGGAGACGATGATCGCCGGCTGTTCCAACGTCGGCTCGCTCGATGACAAGATCAACCTTCCTGAGATTCTGGTGAACGCGCTGCACGCCGAACTGCCCGCCTGCGCCAGCTTCGACGCGTTCCTGGAGCGCATCCGTCCGTACTACATCAGGCAGATTCGCGAGATCACCGACCGCGTCAGCCGGTACCAGGAGCGTCGCGCCCGGCACCACCCCCAGCTTATCCGGTCGCTCTTGATTGACGACTGTATCGATAACGGCCGAGACTACGCGGCCGGGGGCGCACGCTATAACTGGAGCGTGATCAACGTCGAAGGCCTGGGGAATGTGATCGATTCACTCGCCGCGATTCGGGAGGTCGTTTACGAGCGCCGCGAGGTGACGCCGGAGCGCCTGCTGAGCGCGCTGCGCGATAACTGGGAAGGCGACGAGGCGCTGCGCCGACGCGTGCAGCGCTGCCCCCGTTACGGGAATGGCGACCCTGCGGTGGATGCGTTGGCGCGGGAGTTCTCGGAGTTCATCTTCCGCGAGTTCCTCCGCTACGCGCCCTATCGGGGCGGGAAGTTTCTCCCCTCCTGCCTGATGTTCGTCACCTACGCCGATGAGGGCCAGCGTGTGGCCGCAACCCCGGATGGTCGCCGGGCCGGCGAGCCGATTGCCGACTCTGCCGGCGCGGTGCAGGGCCGCGACCGGAGCGGGCCGACGGCGGCGCTGCAGTCGGCGGCATCGCTCGATACGCGGCACGCTCCTGGCACGCTCGTGGTGAACATCCGGCTTTCGAAGCAGCTTTTTGCCGACCGCGAGAAAGTGAAAGCACTCGTGCGGGGCTACTTTGCCCTGGGCGGTCTCCAGGTGCAGATCAACGTGGTGGACCAGGCGGTCCTGCGCGATGCCCTGGAGCACCCGGAGCAGCATGGCGATCTGATCATCCGCGTCGGTGGCTATTCGGAGTATTGGACGCGCCTCTCACGCCCCCTCCAGGAGAGCGTGCTGCAGCGCGTGGAGCATGTGTAGAAAGGGTTGCCGGTGGGCGGTACGGCGCGGATCATAGGCAGGATCTTCGACATTCAACGCTTTTCGGTTCATGACGGCCCGGGAATCCGGACGACGGTTTTCTTTCAGGGGTGCCCGCTGCGTTGCCGGTGGTGCCACAACCCGGAAGCGCTCTCGTACGGGCCCGCGCTCTTCTACAATGATCGCTCCTGCTTCTTTTGCCGGGCATGCGAGGCGGCGTGCACCGAGGCGGTTCACTCCTTCGTGGGGGAGGAACACCGGATGCATCGCGAGCGCTGCCGACTCTGCGGTGCGTGCGCCGCGGCGTGCGTCACGGGCGCGTTGGAGATCTCCGGGCGCACCGTTACCCCCGAGGAAGTAGTCGAGGTGGTCCTACGCGACCGCGTCTTCTACGAGACTTCCGGCGGGGGAGTGACGCTTTCGGGGGGCGAGCCGTTGGCGCAGCCGGCGTTTGCTGGCGAGATCCTCGCTCGATGCCGCGCCGAAGGCCTCCACACCGCGGTGGATACCTGCGGGGAGGGTGCTCGCGAAGCCCTCGATGCGCTGATCCCGCTGGCCGATCTGTGGCTCTTCGATGTGAAGCACCTCGATCCCGAGGCGCACCGGGCGGCGACGGGGCGCTCGAACGAGCGGATCCTCCAAAACCTGCGCTATCTCGACTCGGTGCTGTGCCGGGAGGGCGGCCCCGCGCCTGCCGGCGCCCGGCTGGTCTTGCGCGTGCCCCTGATCCCCCGCATCAACGACACCCCGGAAAACCTGGCGGCGCTGGCGCGTGAGCTTCCCTCGGCGCGTGAGATGCGTCTGCTGCCGTACCACCGTTTTCAGGAGGACAAGTACCGGCGCCTGGGGCGCGAATACCCCGGCACGGACCTGGTCCCGCCGGATGACGCGACCGTGAAGGCGATCCGCGAGCGTCTTGCTGCAGAGGCGGGCATCATCGTGGGCATCGGCGGCTGAATTCGGGCCAGCAGGCGCCCGGGTGGAAGCCCTCCCGCCATGACGCCAACAGGCCGCGCCGGGTTCCGAGATTTGGAGGACACCGAAGCGGTCCCACAGGATAGCCCAGGGTCTCCTGACCCTGGGTACCGTGTCCAGAAACACACTTGGGGCCCTGAAGGGTCCGACAAGCCGCGAACTGGCATTTGTGCGACCTCTTCGAGTTCGTGGTTATCCTTTGCGGGAGCGGATACCCTGGGCTGAGTTGTGCGACCGCTTTGCAGCCGAAGCTGGGCTGCCCGCGGGGCTATGGGAGAAGAGGCCGGAGAAGTCCGGGCATTGGAGCCGGGATCTCTATGCCCCTGACCGGACTCCTTATCTCAGAAGCAATAGACCATGGAAGAGTCTTGCCTTCCGCGGAGTGTTCTGCTATCCTTGTGCAAGGATGGCCGCCAGGCGGAATCGGCGCGGCAGGACAGGCTGCGGGGCCTCCCCGTGATCACCTGGCAACAGGGAGCCAGCCGGAAAGTGGCACCGGAGTATCTAGATTCGGGAACCAGCGGGCCGCGCTTCCGTTCATATGAGTAGGGGGATCGGGCTGCGCACCGGGGGCGGATGCAGCGCCCGAGTAAAGTATGGTTCGTAATGGAGGATTTGATGCCGGAGAGGCAAGTCTATTTCGATAACAACGCCACCACCCCGCTTCACCCTGCGGTGAAGAAGACGCTGGTGGAGGCGATGGATCTTTATGGAAATCCGTCCAGCCTTCATGCCGCGGGAAGGCTGGCCCGGAATGCGGTCGAGGAAGTGCGCGAGCGCGTCGCCGAGTTTATCGGCGCGACCCCCGACGAGGTGATCTTCGCCGGCAGTGGCTCGGAGGCGAACAACACCGTGCTGTCGATCCCCACGTGCCCTTCGAAGGGATGCGACTGCGTGATGCACGAATCGACCGAGATCGTCACCTCGGTGATCGAGCATCCGTGCATCCTCGAGACGGCCAAGTGCCTGGGCGAGCGCGGGGTGAGCATCCGCTATATCGGCGTGGATCAGTACGGTCGCGTCGATCCGGAGGAGTTGCGCCGGTCGATAACCGAGCGCACCCGCCTCGTCTCGATCATGATGGCGAACAATGAGGTGGGCACGATCCAGGAGATCAAGAAGCTAGCGGCGATTGCCCACGAGCGTGGCGCGCTGTTCCACACGGATGCGGTGCAGGCGGTCGGCAAGGTGCCGGTGAACGTCCAGGAGCTCGGCGTCGATTTCCTCACGCTTTCGGGGCACAAGATTTACGGACCCAAGGGGGTAGGTGCGCTCTACATCCGCAAAGGGGCACCTTTCTGCCCGCTCATCCGCGGAGGGCATCAGGAGAAGGGACGCCGCGCCGGCACCGAGAACACGCTGGGGATTATCGGCCTGGGCAAGGCGATCGAGTTGCGCAAGGAGGAGATGGAGGAGGAAGAGAAGCGGCTGCGGGCCATGAAGGCGGCGCTGCGCCAGGGCATCGAGGAGAAGATTCCCGACGTGCACTTCAATGGCCACCCCACGGAGTCGCTTCCCGGCACGCTCAACGTCTCCTTCGATGGCGCGGAGGGCGAGGCGCTCCTTCTCTACCTCGATCTGGAGGGCATCGCCGTCTCGACGGGCTCCGCGTGCGCATCCGGCTCGCTGGAGCCTTCGCACGTGCTCCTCGCCATCGGGTGTCCTGTCGAGCGAGCGCACGGATCGATTCGGATCAGCTTGGGCCGTGAGAATACGATGGCAGACGTCGAGCGCATGCTCGAGGTGTTGCCCAAAGTCGTCGAGCGGGTGCGGCGCATGTCCACGGCCTATGGAAGGGAGGTCGCATGAGCCGGATGAGCTGGGTCTACTCCGAGAAGGTGAAAGACCACTTCATGAATCCGCGGAACATCCTCGAGGACGAGGAGAGCTTCGAGGCGGATGGGCGCGGGGTGACCGGCAACGTGAAGTGTGGCGATGAGATGCTCGTCCTGATCAAGGTGGACAAGGAGCGCGGGATCATCACCGATTGCCGCTGGAGGACGTATGGCTGCGCTAGCGCGATTGCCAGCACCTCCGTGCTCTCGGAGATGGTGAAGGGGATGCCCCTGGATGAGGCCTACAAGCTCGGCGCGAAGGATGTGAACCGCGCGCTCGGCGGCCTGCCGGAACACAAGGTCCACTGCTCCGTGCTGGGCGATAAGGCGCTGCGCGCAGCGATCAACGATTACTACGCGCGCAACGGGATGCACGACAAGATCCGCCAGGAGGAGCAGCGCGTCGTCTGCCAGTGCATGGGCGTGACGGACCTTGAGATCGAGTCGGCCGTACTCGATGGGGCGCGCACGTACTACGAGGTTCAGGAGCGCACCAAGGTAGGCACCGTGTGTGGCGGGTGCGAGGATGAAGTGAAGCAGCTCATCGAGCTCTACACGAACAAGCACTTCGCCGAAGACGCCGCCTGAGCGATGCCGGCCAAACCGGCTGGCTAAGACCCCGGCCGTGGCGATATCTCCCGCTGATCTGTGGCGACGTGCAGCAGAATACCACTCGCTACGGTGATAGCACCGCGGGAAGGATTGGGAAGCCCCTCCGGTACCGGAGGGGCTTCCCGGGCTTAACGTTCATGGTGAGCTGCTCGCCGCAGGTCCGGCACTGAGCCCCGGGATCGGTCATTGGCCCGGCGCATCAGGACCTGGATATGGCGGGCGATCCTGTCCCACGCTTGCTCGCTCGCTGCGGTGAACCGTAGCCCCAGCGCCCAACCGGGTGTGTCATCTACGGTTGCCGCCAGCGTTCGCACCACCATCGCGGTGGCCTCCAGGGGGGCCACCCATCAGGTAACCCCAGGAGCAGATCCACCTGCCGGCCAGGTTCGAGATTCTTGCCGGCATCTCCCGCCAGGAAGAGTTGGATGCCGCTAACGCTTATATCGAGGGTATGACCGGAGCGCGATGGGCCCGGTTGCCCATGCCTCGTGGGCTCGATCACGGTAACGGGGATCCGCTCTTGTATGCGCGTGTGCTCGCGGCGCGGGCGCCACTCGAAGCGCGAGGGCCATTCCAGATCCAGACAGGCGGGGTTGCCGGCGTAAGAGGTCAGGATACGCGTGTCGAAGAACGCCAGACCCCTATCATTCTGAGCGAGGAATGCCACGCGCTCGCCCACAGCAAAGGGCCTTTCGGAAACATCCACTGCGTGGATCTGCACGCGAAACCCCGCATCGTATGCAGAGCAAATGATGGCAGGAAGCGTTCTCCCTGCGTAGGCCAGGATCGCCCGGCAGCCGGGCACCAGCATACGAATCAGTTCGTGGCGGGCCTCCATCGGTCCCGTCCTTTCACGCGATCGCGCGATAGATTACTTCCACACTCAGAGGCCTGTGGCAGGGCATCCTCTTCCTCATCATCCCGTCTCTGGCCTAATAGACAGCATAATCGCAGGAAGCGGAACAGAATCCCAACTCCGAGTGCAAGCTGCCTTGAAGTTCGCGCTGTAGCGGCCGGTTCCTCCCCACCCGGGTCTTGAAGGGGCGGCGGATCAAGCAGGAGGCATCCGGGGTGGACACAGGGTTACTGGCAGAGAAAAACGTGCCCCCACCGCGACCGGCGCGGCGAGGGCGGACAGTTCGGTATCGACCCCTTTCTGAGCATTGGGGGCTCGCTCTCCGCTCGCTGGTCTTACCTGCTGGCGACTCTCGATGCCTCCGGCTGGTAGAGGACCGCCTTGACGAGCAGCCGTCTCTTTCTCGATGGAACCTGCCACTCGAAGACGTCGCCCACCCGGTAGCCGAGCATCGCCATGCCGATGGGGGCCAACACCGAGATTTTGCCCTGTGATGCATCCGCGTCTTCCGGGAAGACGAGCGTGCAGACCATCTCCTGGCCGGTATCCAGGTCTTCCAGCTGCACCTGCGAGTCCATGGTGATGACATCCGGAGGCACCTCCGCGGCGGTGACAACCCGGGCCCTATCGAGCTCGGCCGCGAGGGTCCGCAAGCCTTCGCTCGCGGGGGGATCCCGGCGCAGCATCTCAAGCAGGCGCGCCCGGTCTTCCTCGGTTACATAGATATCTCTTTGACCAGCCTTATCACTCATCTCTTCTCTCCTGCCGGGTTGCGCCGTCATCCGGCGCAGGGATCCCCAGCCTCACGTTCTGGTCAGAGCCTCGCGCAGCGCGGCCCACACCGCCGCGACTCCCGCTGCCAGGCGGGCCTTGCTGCTCTGAGACTCCTGACGATAGATTTCATTGCATGCGGGGCAGAGCCACCGCTGCGTCGCCCGCACACGCAATGCTCCGGCCGTCGCCCCGGGGTAGCGCCTCAGAAGCCAGACGGCACTCCGGTCCCCCAGGTAGACCCATCCGGTCGTCGTCACCTCCGTGTAGGTACCCACTCTGCCGCAGGTGGAACACCTGGCCCAGGGGGCATGTCGGATGCAGGCGACCGCTCCATTACCCAGGAGTTGCGGCGGATTCAGCGGTGCATCTACCATCTTACCGCATAGGGCGCACGTGAAGAGCCGGCGCGAGCCACACGAGGGGCATTGGAGCGCCTCTGGGCTCACGGCCGCTCCACAGATCTGACACCGCATCCTCGCGTCGCGCGGCATCCTCAATCAGCGAACTCCCGGAATGGAGCGGGCTCTCTCGCGCTCCACTCCCGCGATCTCCAACATCATGCGAACACGCGGGTCCGTGGCCTGGATCTCTAACTTGGAGCCTACGGCGACCCGCGCACGGGCGTCCAGCAGGTGACGAACCCCTACACTGTCGATTCGAGACACTTGCCGCAGGTCCACGATCACCCGGCAAGGCGCTTTCTCGAGCGCCTTGGTCAGCTCCTCACCGAAGCGAGGTGCCGTTTGGATATCGATTTCCCCCGCGCACTCCACCCGGCAGATGCCCTCCCCTTCGTCAAGCAGACGGATTCTCAGGAGAGAGCTATCCGGGCGCTTTGCGGGTCTCTCCCTCTCGGACAGCATCGATCAATCCTCTCTGCCGCCACCTGGGCATAGCTGTTTGAAGGCGCTCCCCTCATGGTAATCGCTGGTGAAGAGAGTGCCCGGGAAAAACGGAAAGGACCTGTGCCGCTCCTGCCAGGCAAGCCCCTGGTGGATCATGCAGGGGCAGTGCAACGATGAGAGTTGCCCGGGCCAGCGAGGCGGGCACAGTAGTGGGATGGCAGTGTGCTATCGCAACGGGCTGCCGATACCATTCCAGGCACTGTACTCGGCCCGGAGATGGGGAAGGGTGTGCTGCGGCCCAGACCGCGAATGGCAAGCATGGGAAATCGGCGTGCCGAGGCTACACCAGCGTGTGGCACGCCCGGCGCGAAGCAGGCAGATAGGTCGCGCCGCCCGCGAGTGCGATCGTGTGGCATGGACCGGACTATCCTGCCGGTCGCAGCAGGCCTCGGGGCCGCTATGGGACGGATGCTTAGAGAGTGTGGGACAGGGCTGCAGGCGTGGGGTGCCTGCAGCGATCAGGGCAGGGCGCATGCACCCGTAGACGGGAGCATGCGAGGAAAGGCCCACCGCCAAGAGGAGCGCCGCGAATGCCACCGGCAACCAGACGCGCCATCCAGCCGCTCTGCCACCGATACCTTGACCGGCCAACCTCGTCAGGAGCCTTCCCATGGCCCTATGCTACCATCCAAACCCGGGCCTGTCAATCCCGCCGAGGGGCAGGCTGAGATTCCGACACAAGGAATCCGAAGCCTCGGAGGCAGGGCGCAACCTGTCGCGCGGCGATAAATCACCGCGCTGCTTGCGAGCGAAGCCCTGCCGGGCTGGGTTGGGGATACTCCCAGATGTCTCAAAACGGCGGTGGCTGGGAGGAGAAGCCCCGAGGTGACTTTGCCGGAAAGCAGGGTGGAGCTTCGAGCTCCGCGCGTGCGCGCGGCCTTCTCCTTATGGCGGAACCCCAGAGGGGCAGATGCCTGATAGCGTCGCGCGAGCTTGCCCTTGTTATACGCAGATAGACACAGATGGATGAGGATTGGGGATATCACCGGAGCCACTCCTCACCGTCCCGGTGCATCCCCTTATCCTTGGTATTGCCGCCGCCCGGCGGGGGAAAGATTCCCGACCCCAAATGGCGCGCACAACCCGGGATGGGTACACCCCGCCCATCCGTGTCCTTCATCCGTGGTATCGATGCCGACGGGGAATCGGATGGCCGGGCATCGCGCGGGCGTAAACCGGCCCCGCGCGATGCGGAAGTGGGTGTGACGCTACCTCTCCCCGTCAGCCGGCTGGCGAGAGGAGCGTGCAGGTGAGTCCGGGGAAGTCGTCCGCAGTTTGGATCCGCTGAGAGGCCTGATCCAGAAGCTCCTGATGGGGCGTCTCGATCATGACGCGCAGGAGCGGCTCGGTGCCAGAGGGGCGGACCACGATGCGGCCTTCAGGCTCGACGAGGGCCTTGACCTCTTTCAGCGCCTGCCCAAGGGGCGAGCTGTCCTGCCACTCCAGTCCGGGGCGCAGGGGGATGTTGATCAGGAGCTGCGGGTACAGCTCCACCGGGGCGGCCAGCTCCGCCAGCGGCTTGCCGGCCTTCCGGACTGCGGTGAACACCTCCAGCGCGGTGAGGATGCCATCGCCCGTGTTCAGGCGGTCGCGGAAGATGATATGCCCCGATTGCTCGCCACCGAGTACGGCGCCCGTCTCGCACATGCGCGCGAAGACCTCGCGGTCGCCCACGCGGGTGCGCTCGAGGCGAATTCCCTGTGCAGCGAGGGCACGTTCGGCACCAAGGTTGGACATCACCGTGCCCACGACGAGATCGCCGGGAAGCTTGCCCTGGGCGCGGCGCTGCGTGCCGATGATGTAGAGCACGTGGTCGCCGTTGCGCACCTGGCCCTCATGGTCGACAAAGATCGCCCGGTCGGCATCGCCATCGAACGCCACACCGGCATCGGCGCCCTCGCGCAAGACGGTGCCGGCGAGCCACTCCGGATGGGTTGCCCCGCACCCGGCGTTGATATTGCGGCCATCGGGCTGGTGGCACAGCGGGATCACCTCGGCCCCCAGGCGAGCGAACAGCCCAGGCGCCAGGCGAGAGGCGGCCCCGTTGGCACAGTCGACGACGATGCGGAGCCCTGTCAGGTCGGCCCGGACCTCTTCTGCGAGGGCCTCCGTATAGCGCCGGCCGGCATCTTTCAACGGGCGGATCCACCCCGGGCGCGGGCGCTCCTGGTGAGCCAGCACTTCCGGATCGAGGAGAGCCTCTATCTGCTCCTCAACGGCGGGCACCAGCTTGGCGCCTTCCGCGGTGAAAAACTTGATTCCGTTGTCGGGGGCGGGATTGTGCGACGCGGAGATGACGCAGCCCGCGTCCGCTCCCAGGAGGTTCGTGAGGTAGGCCACGCCGGGGGAGGTCATCACGCCTGCCAGGCGCACGTTCCAACCGGCGCTAGCCAGGCCAGAGGCGACGGCGGCCTCCAGCATCGTCCCGGACTCGCGCGTGTCGCGCCCCAGGATGAGGATGCCGGGCTCGCCCTCGCCGAGAACGAAGCCCGCAGCGAGCCCGACGCGAACTGCCAGCTCGGGTGTCAGATCCACATTGGCTCGGCCACGCAGGCCATCGGTGCCGAAAAATCGCGTCATGGAGTACCTACCGCTTCGTTCACCAGGAAGACCTTCACCCGCGCGGCAGACGCGGAAACGGTCTCAATGCCCTCTGGCGGCGCCAGGCGAACGCGCCGGATGATGGGAGCGGTTGCTCCCGTGAGATCCACAGGTTCGGTGGACACCGCTTGCACACTCTCCAGGGCCTGGCTGCTCCCCGATACCGTGACAACCAACGGCTCCACGACCACCGTCGATATCCGGTACCCATTCGCCGGGCGCCCGGTCGTCTGGAGCACAATCGGTGCCACTTTGTAGCGCAGCAGTCGGGAGATGCGCACGTGGACCGAGACGAGGGATGGGCGGACATCGACATGCTCCACCACCTCATCTCGGCTGTCCAGAGCGCGCAGCGGCACATCGCGTTCAAGATCACCGGTGGCACCGCGCACGGGCACGCGCGCCTCCACTCGGGCCACCTGCTCCACGGCACTTCTGGCCCCCACGATGGTGATCGAGGCCGGATTGGCACTGGTCGATTCCCAGCGATAACCGGGAGCGACACTCCCCTGGGGTACCACCTCGACCGGCAGCGTCCGCTCGACAATCGCCTCCAGGGTGACGGTTGCATACAGCTGCCCGGGCACCAGCATCAGCGGCTTGCGGAGGTTCACCTTCACCGGGAGCATATGCGGTCCGACGCCCTTGCCGGCGAGATCCACCGTCGCATCGAGTTCGGAGGCGCCGCCATCCGGGCGGTTGAGAAGCTCATCGATGGCGTGTTTGGGGCCCTGGATGCTCACGGAGATGACCGGCTGCGTGGTGATCTCCAGCCCGTCGGGCACATTCACGGCGCGCACCTGCACGCGTACGACGGCGGACGTAAGCGGCTTCTCATCCGTCCGCCCGTACATGAAGTAAAGCGCGAGCGCGCTTGCCAGGGCCAGAACTTTATACCTGAGATTATGCCGGATCAATCGCTCGGCTCTCCACGAAACAGACTGCGTAGGCCAGACACCCGGTTTCCAATCCCAAACAGTCCGCGCGCACGGCGCAGGCCGGAGTAGAGCATGCCGCGCAACGTGCGGGGTTCCTCTAGCGCGCTCACGGCAGCCACCCCCGCCACTTCTGGCGGCTCCGGGATCGCTTCTTCCTTTGGCGTGGCAGAGCCCGCACCTTTGCCGCCGGCCGACCCGGGGTCGTTGCCACGGCGCCCCTCCAGGCTTTCATCACGCTGGAGCAGGCTCAGGAGCTTGTCGCGCGCCACCTCCGGGCGCAGCGCGGTGAGGAGGCGCCCATCGTAGGCAAGGGAGATGTTGCCCGTTTCCTCCGAGACGACGAGCACGGCCGCGTCTGTCGTCTCCGCGAGGCCCAGCGCCGCGCGATGCCGCGTGTGCAGCGAGGAGCTGATCCGCGAGTTGTCCGAGAGCGGCAACACGCACTCTGCGGCGATCACCTCGTTCCCCCGGATGATCACGGCGCCGTCGTGCAGCGGCGTGCCAGGGTAGAAAATCGTCTCCAACAGCCGCGGCGTCACGGTAGCCCCCAGAGCGGTCCCGGTCGTCGCGATGTCATCGAGGCCATCATCCCGCTCGATCACCATCAGTGCCCCGAACCGGCGTTGTGAGAGCCGTTGCGCGGTCTCGATCAGCTCGTCGACTACGGCACTCACATCTTCGCGGCGGAGCATCAACCCGCGCATTGCCCAGAACCGACCGCGCCCCACCTCTTCGAGCGCGTGACGAAGCTCCGGGTAGAACAGGATCACGATGGCGACCGTCGCCCCCGGGGTGGCGATGGTACCGAGGAGAAGGCTGAGCGTGCGGAACTCCACCCAGTCCGCAATCCGCGCGAAAAGGAAGAGGAGGACCAGGCCCCAGGCGAGCTGAACGGCACGTGTTCCCTTGATCAACATGATCACGTAGTAAATGATCACGGTCGAGATGAGCACGTCGAAAGCCGCCTGCCAGGGCAGGTTCGTGACGAAGT
Source organism: Armatimonadota bacterium (assembly GCA_012512265.1). Taxonomy (GTDB): domain Bacteria; phylum Armatimonadota; class JAAZEB01; order JAAZEB01; family JAAZEB01; genus DUUU01. The sequence continues at coordinate 18,529 of JAAZEM010000059.1, forward strand.
GGGTCACACCCTTGAGCATCTGCATCCCTGGAGCGCGTTCTCCGCGGCGCCTGGCCGCTGCGCCCGAGAACGCGCGCTGAACCTGTTGCCTACCCGTTCGGGATCGCGCCGGCACGTCGCCGGATACACTGAAAGGGGACTTTATGCCCCGGAGGCATAACGGGTGGCTACGCCCGATTGCGGGGAAGGAACCGGCGTTCACCCCGCCAGGATTCCGCGATGGCCCGAACCACGTCGCAACCATGTTACCATATCGCGGAGGATAGGGTCAACGCCGCTCCTGCAGTTTTGTTAGAAAAGTCAGCGGGGCAAATGTTCCCACCTCACGCCTGCCCGTAAGGCCCGGGCGTGCCTCCCTTCCGCAGCCCTGGAACATGAGGGACTGGTGTCAGCAGCGCAAAAACTAACTGCTCGAAAGCCTGAAGATTACGGCCGGAGACACCTATAATTGACAATAGAGAAAGCATCGATAATACCGTCGCGCCGTTCGGGAGGGTGGGCGTGGCCACAAAGAGATCTGGGGCCCGTCACTGGGTAAGAACAATGCATGCTCTGCGGAATGCGCCAGCGGCACAGGCATTCCGGGAGCGCGATCACAGCCGCAGGGTGGCCGACCTGGCTGAGGCCGTCGCCACTGCGATGCGGCTCCCCGAGAAGGAGGTGGCCACTATCCGTCTGGCGGGCCTGCTCCATGATGTTGGCAACATCGGTCTTTCGGATGATATTCTCCTCAAGCCCGGGCCGCTCACCGAGGCAGAGTTTGGGCGCATTCGGGAGCATGTCGATCGCAGCGCGCGCGACTTCCGGGCTTTGGATGCCCTTCGGCCCGCCATTTCGATCGTGCGTCACCACCACGAACGGATGGATGGCTCGGGCTATCCGGAGGGGCTTCGCGGCAAGGAGATCCCTCTCGGCGCCCGCGTCGTGGCGGCGGCGGATGCCTACGTGATGATGACCGCTAATTTGCCCTGGCGCGCTGCCAAGTCGCATGAGGATGCCATCGCGGAGCTCCAGGAAGAGGCGGGCGCGCACCTGGACGAAGAGGTGGTCCAACAGCTCATCTCGGTTCTCCGCGCGCGTGGCAAAAGCGCTTAGCCAGCGCGTATCTGACGCCGGGCCTCACTGCCGGTTGCATCGTTCCTGGCGCAACTCGTGTCAGGTGACGGCAGGTTCCGCGAGGGCGGGGGCATTCCATCTCCAGAGAGCGAAAGGAGTAACGCGGTCTGATGACGATTTCTTCGGATGAAGCCAAACGGCGTGCCGGCGAGAAGGCGGTGGAGTACATCTCCGACGAGATGGTGGTCGGCTTGGGCACTGGGTCTACCGTCTATTACTTCCTCCTCAAGCTTGGAGAGCGATGCCGCCAGGGCCTGCAGGTCGTGGGGGTGCCTACCTCGGTTGCCACAGAGCGGATTGCCAGGGAGCAGGGGATCCCTCTCGCGGATTCTTGGAGCGCGGTGGACATTGTGGTCGACGGCGCCGATGAGATCGATCCGCGGCTGAACTTGATCAAAGGGATGGGGGGCGCGCTGGTGCGCGAGAAGATCGTCGCGCAGGCCGCCGGGCGCATGATAGTTGTTGGCGACGAGTCGAAGGTGGTGAAGCGCCTGGGTACCAACTTCCCACTCCCGGTGGAAGTGATCCCCTTTGGATGGGAAGCCACCGCCGTGCAGATCCGCCAGCTTGGCCTCGGACCCGTCCTGCGCCGCCAGGGGAATGAGCCGGTGCGCACGGATAATGGCAACTACCTGTTGGAATGCCACACGGGCCCTATCGAGAACCCCGAGGAGCTGGCGCGCTCGCTGGAGGGGATTGCGGGGGTGGTCGGCCATGGGCTTTTCCTTGGCCTCGCCACGACAGCGATCATCGGCTCCGACCAGGGCACGCGCATCCTGCAGATCACGCCCGACAAAGACGAAGCGCCTCGCATGTGAGCGGGGCGCTGGCCCCTTGTTCCTCACCCGCGCTCGGCCAGAATGAGATAAACCCAGTTGGCCAGCACGAGGGCAACCGCGAGCGTGCGCGCCACCGCTGGCCGGCGCAACAAAGGCTCCGGGGAGAGCAGCGGGCGATGGAGGATGCGCTCGCCTGCATCCAGGAGGAGCGCCACTGCCAATCCGACCGCGGCGAGCAGCACCAGGGGGTTGTTCGCCGCAGCGCCCGGCAGATCCAGCGCGGTGAGGGCCAGTACGCAGCGCGTCCCACCGCAGCTCGGGCACGGCCACCCGGTGAGCATGCGAAAGAGGCACGGCGGCAACGCCCCGTAGGGAGCGAGCAGCTTCAGCGCGGCGATGACGACGGCCGCCGCAGCAGCCAGCGGGGGAGCCCAGCGCCAGGCGCCCATCGCTACATCACGTTGGTCGCGCGCAGCAGGAAGGCCGCGGTGAAGAGCATCAGCATCCCCATCGCGCCGCAGCACGCCACCGCGGGGAGGAGCACTGCGAGCGCGCTTCGCCACCCCTCTGTCTGATGAGCCCGTGCCAAACCGATGATCAACAAGGTAAGCACCCCGATGACATAGATCAGCGGGCCAAGCACGGGGATGAAATAGGCCGCGTAGGCGCCTGCCGTATAGCTCACCGTGCGCACGGTGATCACAAACTCGGGGCGTGCCCCGTTGAGCAGGTAGAGGATCCCGTGGAAAACGGCCGAGCTGAGCAAGATAACGACCACGTTAATGAACGGCTCGAGGATGAACTGCATGGCCACGGCCTCGGGGGTGGTCTGAAACGCCTCCGCCATGTTGCGGAGCTGGGGGGGCAGCGTGGCCCTGCTGGCCCGCAGCATCGGCTGCTGAATCAGGACGTTCGCGAGCGCCTGAAGCCATCCAAAGAGCACCGCGTAGAGAAGGGGCCAGGTCACCGCCGCTGAAGTTGGGATGCGCGGGAAGAAGGCGTTCGGCGTGAACGTCGCCTCGCGCCACGTCTGCCACAGGGATGGGAAGAATCCAAGGCGCCCCGGGTTATCAAAGGGGATCTCCTCCCCATCCTCCGGCTGCAGGCCGGCGCCACAAACCGGACATGCGGGTGGCCGTTCCTCTGGGGGAAGATCTGCCCCGCAGCTCGGGCAGTGTTGTTCCATGCTTTCCCTCCACGCGCCGCAGGCTCGATTCACGCCGGCAGAGGAGCAAGCCTGCCGCCCTGAGTGCTGCCGGCTAGAGTGCGGCTCACCCCCATTATACACGGGTTCCTCTCCTTCTGCCAAGCGCATGCTCGCGTGGCCCGGATTCCGAGACAAGGTAGATCCGGGCGGTTGCCCACGCGCTCCTGTGAGATTCCGAACCCAGGATCAGGGCGGGCCTGCTCCCCAGGATCCCTCAGTACCGTCCGGCCCCTTCATCCGTGGCATCGACGCTGGTCTGCACCCCGGGAGAGCCCCCGATCCCCGCGCGCTCTAAGATCAGAGTAGCGTCTCTGCGGCAGACGTGGTATGATGAGGGTGTATCCGACCGTTGCGCGCCTGTCGCAGGCGCAGAGAGGAAACGCGCTTGGCACGCAAGCAATGGAACACCCCGCCGGCGATGCAGATCGACCCGGCGAAGAAGTATCGGGCCACCATCGTCACGAACCGGGGCACCATCGAGCTGGAGCTCTCCCCCGAGTTCGCGCCGAAGACAGTGAACAACTTTGTCTTCCTGTCACGCGAGGGCTTCTATGATGGCGTCACCTTCCATCGCGTCATCAGCAACTTCATGATCCAGGGAGGCGACCCTACCGGCACCGGCTCTGGCGGCCCCGGCTATCGCTTCGAGGATGAAGTCCGCAACAACCCCCTGAAGCACGAGAAGGGCGTCATCTCCATGGCGAACGCCGGCCCGAATACGAATGGGAGCCAGTTCTTCATCACCCATTCTCCCCAACCCCATCTCAATGGCAAGCATACCGTATTCGGCAAGGTGGTGGCCGGCCAGGAGGTGGTGGACGCCATCCGCCAGGGTGATAGAATGGAGAAGGTCACGATTACCGAGGAGTGACCTATCGGGAGGGGAGCGAGCACGATGAGTGTTTTCGACCGGAAGCGGCTTCCACCGGAGACGTTCAAGCTGGATGTGGAGCGCATGCGCCGCGGCTGGTATTCCGACAAGTACTTCGCGAACATCGTCACGCTCCTGACGCAACTCGCGCGCCACGGCTATCGGTATGAGGGCTCTGCCCGTGCCCTTGCCCGCCTCGGTTTGGACGCGGTCAGCGTGGACGTCGGCAACATCGAGGTGGAGATGCAGTGGTTCCCGCGTCGCAAGCCGTTCTGCATCGTTGCCGGTATCGATAAGGCTCTGGCGATCTTAAAGGAGTGTGCCGGCTACTTTGATGAAGACGGCCGCTTCGTCAACACCTTCGATCAGATGGAGGTCGACGCCGTCCACGACGGCTTCGTCGCGCCTTATGCCGGTGACCCGTCCCAAGTGACGCCCGTCCTTCGGGTCCGCGGGCGCTATCGTGACTTCGCGCTGTTGGAGACGCCGACACTGGGTGCGCTGACGCGCGGGAGCCGCATCGCCACGAATGTCTACGAAGTGCTCGAGGCGGCGCGCGGCAAGGCGGTGATGTTCTTCCCGGCGCGTTTCGACGCGCACGAGGTACAGGCGGCCGATGGCTACGCCTACTGTATCGCCGTGGAGGTGTTCAACCGGCGCAATGGCCATCAACTGCGGGCGATGGTCTCCACCGATGCCCAGGGAGGATGGTGGGAGGGCGCCGGTGGGGGCACGATTGCCCATGCGGCAATCGCGTGCTTCCTGGGAGATACGGCGGAGATGATGCTCGCCTTCGCCTCGGTGATGCCGCCGGAGGTGCCCCGCGTCGCGCTCGTCGATTTCAACAACGACTGCGTGGGCGACTCGCTCCGCGTGATGGCAGCTCTGTTCGCCCGGTGGATGCAGCTCACTGATGAGGGTCGGCTGGAGGAAGCGCAGCGCTTCAAGCTGGCGGCCGTTCGCCCCGATACCGGCGCCAATCTGCGCGATGTGAGCGTGCCGCCCCTGGGCGACAGGCGCCTCGATGCTGGCGTCAACGCCCGGCTCGTCTTCACGCTCCGCGAAGCGATTGATAACGCCTGGCAGGCCTGGAATCTCCCGCGAAAGTGGCACTCGTGGGCGCAGAAGTGGTGCCGCGATGTGCGCATCATCGTCACCGGCGGGTTCAAGCCGGAGAAGATCCGCGAGTTTGAAGAGCTGGGCGTGCCGGTCGATATCTATGGCGTCGGCTCCTATCTCCTCTCCTCCTGCGACATCCATGGCACCAACAACGACTACACCGCCGATGTGGTGCGGGTGAAGGTGGATGGAAAATGGTACGACATGGCGAAGGCAGGCCGGGCCCCGGGGGTGAACCCCGCTCTGGAACCGGTTTCGGCCGCGGCCAGGGAGCGCGCGGAGCGGATGGCCGAGTGAGGCCCGGAGTGCCTCCCGGATAAGCGCGGAAGGGGGGGAAGAACCCGAAGAGAGAGCGCTCTCCTCGGGGCCTTCCCCCCTCCTGATAAAACGCTCCTCTTTCGAGCGCGTTACACCCAGCCGCGGAGGCGGACCGCCTGCGCTACGCGGTCCACGGCTACCACGTAGGCGGCGAGCCTTGTATGCACGTTCCGGCTCTCACGCACGCGTGCCACTCGCCAGAACGCCTCGGTCATCAGGTTGTCGAGGCGCCCGTGAACGGTGGGCAGATCCCAGTAGTAGCCGGTCACGTTTTGCACCCACTCGAAGTAGGAGACGGTGACCCCGCCGGCGTTGCACAGGAAGTCGGGAATGACGAAGATCCCTTTCTCGTGCAGGATACGGTCAGCTGCCGGAGTGGTAGGGCCGTTCGCTGCCTCGGCGATCACCTTCGCCTTCACCTCGCCGGCGTTGCGGCTGGTGATCACGTTTTCGAGCGCGGCGGGGCACAGGACGGTCACGTCAAGCAGGAGTAGCTCCTCGTTGGTGATCGGGGTGGTGCCGGGAAGGCCGGCCACGGAGCCGGTCGCCTTCTTATGCTCGAGCGCCATCTGCCAGTCGATGCCATCCGCGCGGTAGATGCCGCCGCAGCTGTCGCTGATGGCCACGACGCGCATCCCCAGCAGCTCGACGGCCAGCTGCGCCAGGTAGACGCCGGCATTGCCGTAGCCCTGGATGGCAAGCGTGCCATCCTTCAGCTCCAGGCCAAGCAGCTTGGCTGCCTCGCGAATGCAGTAGATAGCGCCGCGCGCCGTGGCATCGCCACGGCCCTGAGAGCCTCCCAGGATGAGCGGTTTGCCCGTGATGAGACCAGGCACGTTGTGCCCGGTCATCTTGCTGTATTCATCCATCATCCACGCCATGATCCGTGGCGTGGTGTAGACATCGGGCGCGGGAATGTCGCGCTCCTCGCCAATGAAGTTGCCCAGGGAGCGGATGTAGCCGCGCGCCAGCCGCTCGAGCTCGCCTTCGCTCATCTGCTTCGGGTTGCAGATGATCCCGCCTTTGCCGCCTCCGTAGGGCAGTCCCACCACCGCGGTCTTCCAGGTCATCCACGCCGCCAGGGCGCGCACGGTGTCGATCGTCTCCTCGGGGTGGAAGCGGATCCCGCCTTTGGTCGGTCCACACGCATCGTTATACTGGACGCGAAACCCGGTGAAGATCTTGGTCGTGCCATCATCCATGCGGACTGGAATGGAGACGTGAAGCTCGCGCATCGGGACGCGGAGAAGCTGGTGCGTTGCGGGGTCGAGGTCCAGCACAGCGGCCGCCTCGTCCAACTGCGCTTGTGCGATTTCAAACGGGTTTAGTGATTCCATTGCTCGTTCCACGGGTGTTCTATCTTTCTCCTGCAGTTCATACCCAGAGCCGCCAGGGTTGCCAGCATCATCTCGCCCCTCAGCCTGCGCCCGCTTCATCCCTTCTCGCCCCGAGGCGGAAGGCATCAGGGATCGGGCGGAGATGGGTCGAATCCCCACGCATTCCGCGAACCACCCCTTTGGCCGACCCCATCCTCCTGGGTGTCTCCAGACCAGCGCGACCGGCCGCCATGGGCCCAGCACGCGCGCGAGCCCTTCCAACACGCTGGGCAGCAGGCGGCAACCGGTTGCCGACAGCCGACTTATTATCCCCCAAATGGGCCGTAGTGTCAAGAGGGAAAACGCATGGCGATCCGACAAGCCATCGCGCGTGTGGCCCGATTAGGAAAATCGAAGCCTCTGGCCACCAGCCACCCGCCTATCAACCGCGTGCAGTGAGGGCCTGTGTTCACCAGAGGTCGTGAGGGCGGCATCCTCGGGGCGGGTGCGTAGGCAGGAGCTGCCCCCCAGATGGACTCACCGGACATCGCGGCGGGCGGGCGATGCCCGGGATGATGCGCCCCGGATAACGCGGGCGAGGTGCGGGCGCGCATCACTCCGGAAGTGGGGTCGGCAGGCGCATTCGCGTCCGCCCCATCCGGCAGATCCCTCCATATCGAAAGGGAACAGCCTGGCGGGGGCGAACAACCGTCTGTAATCTCCTCCGGAGTCAGGATCGGAGCTCTTACCGCGCGACAGAACCCCTGCATTGGGGGCGAACTGGAGATAGGAGCCACGGATGCGGTTTTCGCGCGAGCAGTATCTGGAGTATATGACCTTCGGCGAGTTTGAGCGCCCGCTCTTCGTGGAGCTGTTTGGGCTGCTCGTGGGCCTGGAGGCGGAGTGGCGTGCTCAGGGCGCCACCCAGGAAGAGATCGATCTGGTGGCGTTCGACTGGGACTGGGTGCCCGTGGTGAACTGCGGCGGGCATACGGGCCCGCGAGGCCTACCCACCGTGATCCTGGAGGAGAACGAGCGCGAGCTGATCCAGCGCGACGCCCTCGGGCGTACGGTGAAGCTGGTCAAGGGCTATGCCACGATCCCGCTCCCCCTCGACTATCCTGTGAAAACGATGGACGACTGGCTGAAGGTGAAGGCGATGTTCACCTTCCATGAGGCGCGGATCAACCCCGATGCGGTGGCGAATGTCGCGAAGGCACGGGCGGAGGGCGCGCTCGTGGTCGCGAGTATCCCCGGTGCCTTCGATATCCCCCGCGCGTTGATGGGCGAAGAGGTCGCCTGCCTGGCCTACTACGAGCAGCCGGAGCTGATGGAGGATATCCTCGCCACGCTCAGCGATACCGCTTTCCGCGTCCTGGAGCGCGTCAGCCAGGAGGTGACCATCGATCAGCTCTCCGTCCACGAGGATTTCGCGGGGAAATCCGGACCGCTCGTTGGCCCGGCACAGATCCGGCAGTACTTCAGGCCGTACTACCAGCGCATCTGGGATCTCCTCTCTGCGCGAGGGGCGCGCATCTTCCAGCAGGATACCGATGGAAATATCAATCCGGTCATCGACGCGCTGTTGGAGTGCGGGCTCACCAGCATCTTGCCCATGGAGCCAGCCGCGGGCATGGATGTAGTAGAGTTGCGCCGTAAATACGGCCGGCGCCTGGCGATGGCCGGCGGCATCGATAAGCACGTCTTGCGCCAGAGCAAAGAGGCGATCCGGGCGGAGCTAGAGTACAAGATGCAGCCGCTCATGCGCCAGGGCGGCTACCTTTTCGGGCTCGACCACCGCATCCCCAACGGCACGCCTTTGGAGAACTACCGCTATTATGTGGACCTGGGCCGCGAGATCCTCGGCCTCCCGCCCCGCTCGCCAGAGTCCAAGGGGTGGCGGCGGATGGCGTTCTGAGGAGGCACGCCGTCGCGGCGAGCGAGGCGACGCCCTCGCGGGCCAGGGAGCCGGGCGGGGGATGGCGAACGCATCCCCGGGCAACTGTCACTCCCCGAAGGAGGTTGGTAGCGCTATGGCACGGTTACTCGCAGTCATCTGTCTCGTCTATTGCTCCATCGCCGCAGCAGCGGCGGAGCCGGGCCTGCCTGAGTGGACCGCGAAGATCCGAATGGACCATCCCCGGCTTTTCTTCAATCGCGACACCTGGCCCGCCGTGCGCGAACGCGCCTTGGGCCCTGAAAAGAAGTGGTACGAGCAGTATAAGCGCCGGGTCGACAAGCTCCAGGAGGAGATTGGCGGGTTGGCGGATCCGCCGCGTGACCTGGGCCCGCAGGCCGCCTGGGCCGCGTTTGTCTACCTCATGACGGGCGAGCGGCCCTATCTCGACCTGGCGAAGAAGGCGTTGGAGATCAGCCTTCGCTTCTACGAAAAGTGCTATGAGGAGCGCAAAGCGGTCAACTGGTATTCGACGACGCGCGTCCACGCGGTCATGGCGTGGGACTGGCTCTACAACGACCTCACGGAAGCCGAGCGCAAGGAGTATTTCTCGCGGCTGGTGCAGGTACTCCATAAGGTGTATACGGCCAAACCACCTATCTACCGCGAGAGCCTGAGCGGCCATACCACCGGGTTCTACGGCGTGACGAACTGCAAGTGGTTCGTGGGCCTGGCGGGGCTTGGATCCGGGATCGAGGAAGCGCTGGTTCGCGAGTGGCTGGTGTGGGGCTATAACGAGAATATGAAGATGCTGGCCCATCGGAAGCGCGCGTGCGGCGACGATGGTGGCTCGGCGTCGCCAACCCTGGGCTATGCCTTTGGCGCCTACCCGTGGTCGGAGCAGAACTTCTTCTATACCTGGCTGAGCGCCACCGGCGAGAACATCGCCCCGGAGTGGCCGCACAGCGCCTGGCTCGCCAACTACGTTCTCTGGAACTGGATCGCGGCGGAGCGCGCTCCTCGCGAGTTCGGTTGGGGGGATACACCGCACACCACCAACACGATGCCCCACTATGAACTCTATACGCACATGGCGAACATCCGCCATCTGTATGGCAAGGTCGCCCCGGAGGCGGCGGCGCTGGCGCGGCACCTCCAGGAGATGCTCCCCCACAAGGAGTACGCGGGCAACTGGTTCATCTACCCCTTCCTGCTGACGGATCTGGATAAGTCGCCGGAGGCGTTCCATCCAGAGCGCCTGCCGGCCGCGCGCCACTTCGAGAGCCTGGGGCAGATCTTCATGCGCTCGGGCACGGGGCCCGAGGATACCTACTGCCTCTTTACGGCCGGCGGTATTCTGTCGCAGCACCGGCACTACGATGCCCTCAGCTTCATCATCTACCACCGCGGGTATCTGGCGCTCGATAGCGGCACGCGCTACGACGAGTTCGTGAACGGCGAGCACCTGGCCAACTACTACGCGCAGACCGTGGCGCACAACTGCGTCCTCGTCCACCAGCCAGGTGAGCCACCCGCGCGCTACTGGGGCGGCACGGTGATCGCGAATCACGGCGGCCAGCACCGCCAGCTCGGCTCCGAGGTGAAGGCTTTCGAGACCAACGACCGCTACGTCTACGTGGCTGGCGATGCCACCGCCAGCTACCTCCATGGCCCGGTGAAGCGCGAGGGCCAGCCGGACCTCCCGGAGAAGGTCTCGCTCGTCACCCGGCAGCTGGTCTTCCTGATGCCGAAGCACTTCGTAGTTTTCGACCGCGTGGTCGCCACGGACCCCTCCTACCGGAAAGAGTGGCTGCTGCACACGGCGCACGAGCCGGTCATCGCGGGGAAGCAGTTTCGCGCCGACCATGAGGAGGGCCGGCTCTTCTGCCGTACGCTCCTGCCGGAGGATGCGGTGCTCACTCCTGTGGGCGGTTCGGGCCGCGAGTTCTGGGCGGCCGGGCGCAACTGGGAGATCAAGGCGGATAAGCTGAAGCCCGAGCAGCTGGCGATGATGGGCCAGTGGCGGGTGGAGGTCTCACCGGGCGCCGCTCGCGCCGAGGACCACTTCCTCCACGTCCTTCAGGTGGGCGACCAGCAGCTCTCCGCCATGGATCCCGTGGAGGTGATCCGCGAGGGCGACGCGGTTGGCGCGCGCGTTCGGGTGGGCGAGACTACCTGGGAAGTGCTCTTCAATACGAAAGGCGATCTGGGTGGCCGTATCCGCTGCCGGGGCGGCAACGCGACCATCGACCAGGCGCTCGCTCAGACGGTCACCCCTCAAGTCGGCATCCTGGCCCTCCCCAAGTAGGGCACGCTCACTCGAACTCCGATCCGCTCGCGCGGGAAGGGTGCCCACCGCCCTTCCCGCGCAAGTTCACCCGCGGGGGTGGATTGCCGCACGCTTTGTTGTCCCATTGCCCGCGCCCCTCTTCCAGCTTCGACCGCGCCCCGGCGTGGTAGCCGAGGAGCTTGCTTCCAAGAGCCGCCTGGCCGATGAGACGGTCATCTCGTGGGCCTCCCCGTGTGTCCTCCTGCCGCCTGTTCTACGCCCCCGCAGGCAGGTTTGGCCCCGTGGTTCCGGGGGTAACTGATTCCCGTCATGTGGAGTGGGGCACGCGGCGGCTGCGCTGCTGGTTGGTCCGGGCAATAGGGTGATGAATGGACGCGAGTGATCGCTTGGTAGATATTCTGCAGCAACTCGGGGCATGTCTTTCATCGCGGGAGGAGACGCCGCACGCCTGGCGCCCCTTGGGAGAGGCGCTGCTCGCCGTGCCGGGCGTCTCGGGAGTGTGGTTCGCGCTCTGGCGCGAGGCGGATCTGGAGGCGCTGTCGCTCGGGGAGCTACCGGGCGAGGGGCAGGCGCGTGCCGATCTTCTGCGCGGGTGGCGCTGGGACTACCGGGCTGAGGGTGCTCCCGTGGCCAGCGTTCTCGCTACTCCGGGGCCACTCGTGATCGCGCCGCTCGGCGAGCCGGACCATCTGGCAGGCGCCCTTGCTCTGGCAACGCATGAACCGGTGGCGCCCCTGATGCGCCTCGCCGAAGTGGTGGCCAGCGGCTTGCGGGCCGATCTGCGCCGGCGGCGACTGGCGGGTGAGCTGGAGCAAGCCCGGACGCTCCTGTACGAGCAGATGTCCGGGATCAGCGAGCTACCGGCTGTCAGCCAGCTGGCCGCCAGCGTGGCGCACGAGCTGCGTAATCCGCTGAGCTCTATCAAGGGCGCCGCGCAATACATCCGCAACGAATACCAGGATCATGCCACCGTGCGCGAGTTCCTCGATATTATTATCGAGGAGGTGGGCGTCCTCAACCGGATCACCACGGAGTTCCTCGATTTCGCCCGGCCGATGCACCTCAACCTGGAGCAGATGCACGTGCACGACAGTATTCGCCGTCTCCTGCAGGTGATGAAGCCGCAGATGGCCGCGCAGGGAATCGAGGCGGTGCTGGATCTGAGCGCGGACGTGCCTCCGACCTACTTTGACTCGCGCCAGGTGGATCAGATGCTGCGCAACATCGTCATGAACGCGATTCAGGCGATGCCGGACGGAGGTACGCTCCGAGTGCGGACGCGTACCTTCGACACGCCGCTGCCCGGGGTGGAGATTGCGATCGCCGATACAGGCCGGGGCATCAACCCCGAGGATCTCCATCGGCTCTTCACCCCGTTCTTCACCACCAAGACGAAGGGCGTGGGTCTCGGCCTGACCATTGTCCAGAGAATCGCGCAGAACCACGGCGGGGTGGTCACGGTGCAATGCCCTCCTGGGGGCGGGAGCGAGTTTACCATCCGTCTGCCGTGCGCTCCCGGGGCAGAGAGCCTGCGCGTGAGCGGATAGATGGGGGGAGAAGATGGGGGAACCTGGAGATACCGTTCGCGTGCTTGTCGTGGATGACGAGCAGCATATTCGTCGGGTGTTGGAGGCGCTCTTCCGGCGGGATGGCTATGAGGTGTACACAGCCGAGACGCCGCAACGCGCCCTCGCGCTCGCCGCTGAGACGGATATCGATGTGCTGGTCGCCGATCTGATCATGCCGGATCTGACGGGCGTGCAGTTGATGCAGGAGATCCGCCAGCTTCACCCGGGCGTGGCCACCGTGATGATCACGGCGCACGGCTCCGTGCGCTCGGCGGTGGATGCGATGAAGCTGGGCGCCTTTGATTATATCGCCAAGCCGTTCGATATGGACGAATTGCTGCGCGTGGTGCGCAAGGCCATTGATTGGAAGCGCCTGAACGGAGAGGCCAAGTGCGCGCGCGAGCTCCCCGACGCGGAGTGGACGCTTGACAACATCGTCGGCTCCAGCCCGCAGATGCAGCAGGTTTGCCGGATCGTTCGCCGGGCGGCCAACAGCCGGGCTACGGTTTTGCTCCGTGGCGAGAGCGGTACCGGCAAAGAGCTGGTTGCGCTGGCGTTGCACAAGAACTCTCCCCGGGCCAGGCACCCCTTCGTGCCGGTTGCCGCCGCGGCTCTCTCCGAGGAGCTTCTCGAGAGCGAGCTGTTTGGCCATGAGAAGGGCTCCTTCACCGGGGCCACCAACCAGCGCATCGGCCGATTCGAGCTGGCCGATGGGGGCACGCTCTTCCTGGATGAGATCGGCGATATCTCGCCGGCGCTTCAGGTGAAGCTCCTCCGCGTGTTGCAGGAACGCGAGTTCGAGCGTGTCGGCGGCACCAAGACGATCAAGGTGGATGTCCGGCTCATTGCCGCGACCAATCGCGACCTGGAGGCCGCCGTTGCAGCCGGCCGGTTTCGGCATGACCTCTACTACCGCCTCCAGGTGATCCAGATCACGATGCCGCCGCTGCGCCAGCGCAAAGAGGACCTCCCGGCGCTGGTGGACCACTTCATTCGCAAATACGCGGGTGAGGATGGCCGGCAGATTCAAGGGGTTTCCGACGAGGCGATGGAGATCCTGACGCGGCACTCGTGGCCCGGGAACGTCCGCGAGCTGGAAAACTGCATCGAATACGCGGTGGTCATGTCCGAGCCGGACGCGACTCTGATCACCCCGGATGTGCTGCCGCTCAGCGTGCGCGGCCTCGTCGCCTCCGGCGATACCATTCAGGTGCCGGCCGGAACCACTTTCGACGAGGCGGTCGCCGTCGTCGAACGCGAGTTGCTCCTCGATGCACTCAAGAAGACCGGCTGGAATCTGCGCGCCGCCTCGGCTCACCTCGGCATGAGCGACCGCTCGTTGGAGCACTACATCCGTAAGCACGGCCTGGAATCGCAAGAGGACTGGATGCCGAAGGTGCCGCCGGCCATCCGGAGGGGATGAGTCCGGATCGGGGGAGAGCGGGCCCCAGCGGTCCGACATGGGGGCCTGGGAGGGGGAGCTGCCGCGCGCGGATCTAGAGCCCTGCGTTGCTTCCAGGCAAAGCCCCTTTCGAGGCTCCCCCTCCCAGCCCACGCCTGAGCCGCTCCCCAAGGGTGTGGCCAGCCCACGCACGCGGAGCTAGAAGCATCGTGCTGCTTCCCGGCGAGGCCCCTTTCGGGGCTCCCTCCCAACTTGCGCCTGCGCTGCCTGCCCGCGCATGCGGCCTAACCGGGCCTGGCAGGGCTTCGTTCGCAAGCAGCGCGGTGATTTACCGCCGCGTATGGGATGCGGCTCGCACCTCCATGCGCGTCCCCCTCCCATCCTGCCCCCTTCACCCGTGGCATCGCCGCCGGCGCGGGGTCGAAGGGCAGGGAGGGCGCCGGGAGCCGCGCGGATCAGCCGTGTCTCGGAATCCCGGAGCGCCTTGCATCTTGTTTGACAAAGCTCGCGAGCGTCTGCTATCATTGAGCAAGGTGGCACCAGGCAGAGCGGCATCCGCCAATCCGCCATTTGAGATCCAGCGGGGGTGACGATGTCTGAGCGAGCAGAGATCGGGGTCTTCGGGGGTTCTGGGTTCTATGCCTTCCTCGACAAAGTGGAGGAAGTGAAGGTAGAGACGCCGTATGGCGCGCCGAGCGACCGGATTGCGCTGGCAGAGGTCCATGGGAGGCGGGTGGCATTCCTGCCCCGGCATGGGCGAGAGCACTCGTTGCCGCCACACAAAATCCCCTACCGGGCGAACCTCTGGGCGATGAAATCGCTGGGTGTGAAGCGGATCATCGCGCCAACCGCGGCGGGAAGCCTGCAGCCGGATGTGCATCCAGGCGATTTTGTTATTTGCGACCAATTTGTCGACCGCACCTACGGGCGTGCCGATACCTTCTATGATGGGCCGGTGGTCACGCACATCAGCACGGCTGCGCCCTACTGCCCCCAGCTACGGGCTCTGGCTGCCCAGGTAGGCGAGGCGCAGGGCGTGCGCGTTCATCGCACCGGCACCGTAGTCGTCATCCAGGGACCGCGCTTTTCCACGGCAGCCGAAAGCCGCTGGTTCTCGCAGATGGGCTGGCACGTCGTCAATATGACCCAGTACCCGGAGTGCGTTCTCGCGCGCGAGCTGGAGATCTGCTACGCCAACATTTCACTCATCACCGACTATGACGCCGGCCTTGTGGGTCTGCCCGGCATCGAGCCGGTCTCCGTGGAGAAGATGCTGGAGGTGTTCCATCGGAACAACGCGCGCGTCAAGGAGCTGATCCTCGGGATGATCGAGGCGATGCCCGAGGCGCGCGACTGCGACTGCGGATGTGCCCTGAGAACGGCGAGGATTGAATGATGGCAACGCCTGACGAGCTTCGCCCCGTGGAATGGGCCGATGGCGCGGTGCGCCTGATTGACCAGACGCGCCTGCCGCACGCCTTCGTCGTCAAGGAGTATCGCGACTACCGGGAAGTGGCCGAGGCGATCCGGACGATGGAGGTGCGCGGCGCGCCCGCGATTGGCGCCGCGGCCGCCCTGGGTATCGCCCTGGCGGCGCTGGAGGGCGCCGACCTGGCCCCCGAGGCGTTCCGGGCGCACATGGATGAAGCCGCGCGCGTGTTGGCATCCACCCGGCCGACGGCGGTGAATCTCTTTTGGGGGATCAACCGGACGATGGCGGCGGTCGCCGCGGCAGGGGCAGGATCCCCGGCCGAAGCAGCGAAACGAGCTGTCGAGGAGGCATGCGCTATCCTGGAAGAGGATATCGCGGTGAACCGGGCGATGGGGCGGCATGGCGCCGCGCTGATACGCGATGGCGATACAGTGCTCACCCACTGCAATGCGGGCGCGCTGGCAACCGTGGGCTATGGCACGGCGCTGGGCGTGATCCGGGCCGCCGTGGAGCAGGGCAAGCGCATCCGAGTTTTTGCGGACGAGACCAGGCCTCGCCTGCAGGGCATGAAGCTGAGCGCCTGGGAGCTGGCGCGTGAGGGCATCGATGTCACCATCATCTCCGACAATATGGCTCCGGCGCTCATGCGCCGCGGCCTGATCCAGTGCGCGGTGGTCGGTGCCGACCGCGTGGCTGCCAATGGAGATGTGGTGAACAAGATCGGCACCTATGGTGTGGCACTGGCGTGCCGGGCGCATGGCATTCCTTTCTACGTGGCCGCTCCTCTCTCCACGGTGGATCTGCAGATGCCATCGGGAGATGAGGTGCCGATTGAGGAGCGAGCGAGCGAGGAAGTGACGCACGTGGATGGAGTGCGGATCGCGCCCGAGGGCGTGCCGGTGCTGAACCCGGCGTTTGATGTCACGCCTGCCGAGCTCGTCTCGGCGCTGATCACGGAGGTGGGGGTGCTACGGGCCCCTTATGAAGCGGCGTTGCGGGAAGCGGTCGCTGGCGCGGCGCGCCCCGGAGAGGAGCGGTGATGATGACTCTAGACGAGATTAGAGCGCTCATTCGCACGGTTCCCGATTTCCCCAAAGAGAACATCATGTTCCGGGACATCACTCCCGTGCTGCGTAATCCGGCGGCGCTGCGCGCGGTGATCGAGCACCTGGCGGATTGCTGTCGCGACGACAAGGTGGATGTGGTGGTGGGGATCGAGTCGCGCGGGTTCATGTTCGCGGTACCCCTGGCTTTGGCTCTGGGCGCGGGCTTCGTCCCGGTGCGCAAGCTGGGGAAGCTGCCCGCCGAAGTCGTCCAGGCCGAGTATGCGCTGGAGTATGGCACCAACACCGTGGAGATGCATCGGGATGCGATCCAGCCCGGCGACCGGGTGATTATCGTCGATGATCTGATCGCGACCGGCGGCACGGCGGGTGCTGCGATCGATCTCGTTGAACAGCTCGGGGGCGAGATCTGCCGCCTGCTGTTCCTCGTCGAGCTTGCGGGGTTGAAGGGCCGCGAGGGTCTGCAGGGCTATGAGGTACACAGTCTCATCACGTTCTAACCGGAAAATCGATGCACCTTTGGAGGAGCGCAAGCAGCGAATCCTCCGCGCTGTGGTACGGGACTACGTGGAGACAGCAGAGCCGGTCGGCTCTGAGGCGCTTGCGGAGCGCTATGACTTCGGGGTCAAATCCGCCACGCTGCGCAATGAGATGGCGGAGATGGCCGAACAGGGCTATCTGCAGCAGCCGCATACGTCGGCGGGGCGCATTCCGTCGGATAAGGGATACCGTTACTACGTGGACTGGCTGATCACGCCTCGCACCCCCAGTGCCTCCCGGCGCCAGCAGATGCGCGCGGAGCTGGAGAAGGCGCGCCGCGAGGTGGAGAGCATCCTTCACCAAACGTGTCGCATGCTCTCGGCGTTGACCAGTTATGTCTCGATGGCGACCCCCCCGGCG
This sequence comes from Armatimonadota bacterium, assembly GCA_012512265.1. GTDB lineage: Bacteria > Armatimonadota > JAAZEB01 > JAAZEB01 > JAAZEB01 > DUUU01. The sequence continues at coordinate 35,808 of JAAZEM010000059.1, forward strand.
CTCGAGGAGGACGTGGTTCGCCAGGTACATCTGGCGGTGATCGACCGAGAACGCCTCTTGGTTGTGATCGCCTTGGGAACGGGGCGCGTCGAGCACGCCGTGGTGTCGCCGGGCGTGGACCTGATGAGCGTCGATCTGGGGCGGATCGAACACCAGGTGGGCACCGCCATCCGCGGGCACACGGTAGCCCAGGCGCTCGATGCCGTGCCCGACCCGGTCGAGGGCTATCTGCCGGACGCGCAGAAGGTGTATCACGCCATCATGCACGCGGCCGCCGATGTCCTGAAGCGGATCGGCACCGCGGATGCGGGCGAAGTCGTGGTCGAGGGCACGGCGGCGGTGCTGCGCCAGCCGGAGTTCGGGCACACCGAGGTGATTCGCGAGCTGGTGGCTTTTCTGGAGGAGCGTCGCCAGCTCTTCTCGCTGCTGCGTGACGTCTACGACGAGGAGTCGCGCATCATCATCGGCAGCGAGCACTCGGATCGGCGCATGCAGATGTGCTCGCTTGTGTTGGCGCGCTACACCGTGCTCGGGCGGTATGCGGGCACCATCGGCGTCCTCGGCCCAACGCGCATGGACTATGACCGGACGCTCCCCGTTGTGCGGTTTATGGCTCGCTCGGTCGGCGAATTGCTCACCCAACTCCGGCTCTAATTAGGAGAGCGATGGCAGAACAGCGAGGAGGGGCAGTGCGCCCGCCCGAAGGTGACGATCGGCTTTCGGCGCTCTTGACGAACGCAAATGCCGTGCGGGCGGTCGCGTCTGCCGTCGCGGGCACGCTGGGGCCCAAAGGCCTCGACTGCATGCTGTTGAACAGCGGGGGGGGATGTCATCATCACCAATGATGGCAGCACCATCCTGGACCAGATCGCGGTCTCGCACCCAGCGGCGCACCTGCTCATTAATGCGGCCCGGGCTCAGGAGCGCGAGGTAGGCGACGGCACGACGACCACCACTCTCCTGGCCAACGCGCTCATCGACGCGGCGGTTCACCACGTCACTCGGGGGGTTCCGGTTGTGCGCCTCCTGGAGGGGATGCGCGTGGCGATGGCGCGTGCGCAGAGCTTTTTGGACGAGATCGCCGTAGCTTGCCCGGATCTGGATGACCCGTTCCTGTGCCGGGCGGCGCTCGTGGCCGGCCGGGGCTACCCGGAGATCGCCGACCTGGTGGTGCGCGCTGCGCGCCTGGTTGGCCGGGAGATGCTGAGCGACCCATCCTTCCGGCTGGCGGATCGTGTCGTAGCCCAGGATGGGCTCGAGAGCGCGGTCCTCGAGGGCGTGGTAATCCGCAAGGGGCGGATGAACCGCCAGATGCCGGTGCAACTCGCCGAGGCACGGGTGCTCATCATCGATGATGCCCTGGAGCCAGAGGCCCTCGGCGAAGAGGCGCTGGCGACCGAGGCGGGTTTCCGGCGGTTCTTGCAGGTTCAGGAGGAGTTCAAAGCCGGCCTGCGAATGTTGATGGAGTCCGGCGTTCGCTGCGTGCTGGTCGAGCGCTCCGTCGATCCCATGGCCGAGGAAGCACTGACCGAGGCCGGCGTGTTGGTGGTGCGTCGGGTTGCGCCGAGCGACCTGGCGAGCGTGGCAGAACTGTGTGGGGCGCGCCCGGTGAAGCGCACCGTGCTCAAGCGCCGCCCGGAAGAGGTTTCTGCGGCGTTGGGATACGCCGACAAGGTGGTGGTTGACGACCGCCGCCAGTTTCTTTGCATCACCGGGGGCAGGGGCCAGCGGGTGGCAACGATCCTGGTGGGCGCGTCTACGCGCGAGGTGCGCGACGAGCGCGAGCGGATCGCGCGGGATGCCGCTTCCGCCGTCCAGGCGGTTGCCGTGGGGGGGGTTGTGCCGGGCGGAGGCGCGGCCGAACTGGCAGCCGCGCGCGCCGTGCAAGCCCTGCGCGCGGAGATGCGCGGGATGGCGGCCTACGGCGCCGATTGCGCCATCGAGGCGCTGCGGGTGCCGCTGATGCAGATCGTGTCCAACGCGGGCTTCAACCCTCTCGAAAAGGTGGAAGATGTTCTCGCGGCTCAGGCGGCGCGTGAATCGCCGGCACTCGCGATCGACTGTGATACCGGCGAGGTGACCGACATGATGCGCGCGGGCGTAGTGGACCCGCTTCCGGTGAAGAAACAGGCGCTTCGGACGGCGTTCGAGGTGGCCGAGGCGATTCTGCGCATCGACCGGATCATCAAGAAGCGGCAAGAGCCGGAGGCGGCGGGGGAGTGATGGGAAGCGCTGAGACGGTCTTTGTGGAGTTCACGGCGGCGCCCGAATACGTGGCCGTTGCCCGCCGGGTGGCGGAGGTGATCGGCGCGCGCGCGGGCCTTTCGCCCGTTCGCCTGGAGGAACTCCAGATCGCCGTCTCCGAAGTGTGCAACCGGCTGGTCAACGCTGCTCAGGCCGACCCGGGCAGAGCCCACTCGGTCAGCCTGCGCTTCCGAATCGATGCCGGCGCCGTGGTGGCTGAAGTGGGCGCCCGCAGTACTGCCCTCGAGCAGACGCTGCGGCTCTTGCTGGACGAGGAGTTCCCGCTCTACCTGATGCGCCGGCTTGTGGACCGCGTGGAGCGATTCCAATCGCAGGAAGGGCCGGGCCTGCGCCTGATCAAGGGGCGAAGCCCCCGGGGAGAACAGAACGGTTCGTTGCCTTGACAACGATTCTGGCGTTCGTGTATAATGGCCACGGTAGCGAGTCGATCGCTAGCGCCCACAATGGACCGATACCGCAGGCCTTGTGGCGGTTGCTGCCACCTCGCCGGAACAGCAGCCCAGCCCATTCTCCCAAGTCCGGCGCCGTACATATAGAAAGCTGAGGAGGCGTTAGACGCTCATGGCAAAGCGAATTCTGGTAGTGGATGATGAGCGGCATATCGTTCGCCTGGTCCAGGTGAATCTCGAACGTGCCGGCTACGAGGTGGTGACCGCCTTCGACGGTAAGGAAGCGGTTGGCAAGGTCAAAGAGGTGAACCCGGACCTGATCGTGTGCGACGTCATGATGCCGTATATGGACGGCTTCGAAGTTCTGCGCACCATCCGGGCCGACCCCGAGACCCGGGATATCCCCTTCATCATGCTGACGGCGAAGGCCCAGGATGCCGATATCTTCCGGGGATGGTCCTCCGGCGTCGACGCGTATCTGACCAAGCCATTCAACCCGATGGAGCTCCTCGCTTTCGTCAAGCGCATCTTCCAGTCGCTGAGCGAGCCAGGCGAGAAGCGCTTCGATCTGGGCGGCGACGGCAGCTAGCTGGCGCCTCTGTGACCCGATACATTCGGGCGATTCCCCGTCAGGCCCCTCAAACCGTTTGCCTGGCCTGATGCTCCGGGAATCGATGCTGCATTACCGAGAGCCTGCTTCTATGCGGAATACCCTTTATCTACTGCTGGCGGCAGCCGGCCTGGTGGGGCTTGCTGCCCTCCTGGCCCGTCGCGGGCGGCCGTCGCGTCGCGATCCGACACGCGAGGTCGAGCGCTTGCTCGACCGCTGTCGCGAGCTGCTCGACGGCATCGAGAGCGCCGCACGCAGTCTGGATAGCTCCGAGCCCTCCCCTTCCTGAGCGCGTGCCTCGGTGCATCCGGTGGGCATCGATGCGCCGGCAGGCAAACAGGCGATGTCTTCCTCGCTGCGGGTGCTGTCGGCGCGCTCGCGGTGTGCCTCTCGGATGCCCGGGTTTCCTCCTCCTTCGCGTTATTTCTTGCAAGGGGGGGGTATAATCACGGTGTCAGTCTGGGCTTGGAGGAGAGACGATGCCTGTAGACGTACCCGAGCGGGTGACGGAGCGCCCACTACCCACGGAGCGCGTGCCCGGAACGGGCGACGGCGACCACGTGGTGATCGTCTTCAACAACGACTACAACACCTACGATGAGGTGATCGCCATTCTCCAGGCGGCCACCGGCTGTTCTCGCGAAGAGGCGGAGATGGAGACATGGGAGATTGACCATCTCGGCCGCTCCCTTGTCCACTACGGCCAGCGCGAAGAGTGCGAGCGCGCCGCTGCCATCATTCGCACCATTGGCATCCGCGTCTCCGTGAGCGAGCTCTAACCGCTCCCACTGCTTTCCGGTCGCTCTGCCGTCGCTGGCGCGCCCCTTCCGATCTTCCGCCCCCAGGAAAACCGTAGCGCGATCCCGCGTCTCCTGATGGGCACCGCGCAGAGATACTGGGGGGGCCTACGATGGGCGGTGGCGAGAGGGCCTGTTTAGCCCGGCCTGCAACGCGCCGGTGGAGGCAGGCGACCGGCTACCGGCGCAGGTTCCAGGCCTCTGTGGCGTACTTCTCCTGCCGGAGCTCGCGGGCCAACCCCCGTTCCCGCGGCGTGAGGTCGCCAGGCTGTAGGCTCACTCCCAGCGCCTCGGCGAAGCCGGCGGCCAGCGCATCAGCCACCTCTTCCCACTCTGGCCTGCGGCCCAACGCGCGCGCCAGATCCGTGGCATGGGGGGGAGGTCCCGGTTCGCGCCAGAAGCGGGAGGGATCCACCATCTCGAGGGGCAGCGCGCCATGCTGCAAGACAACGCCGTCACGGCGCACCTGGGCGCTGCCGCAGATCTTCAATCCATTCACGACCAGATCGCAGGACGCAGCGGCGGCGAAGCAGTTGGCTCCCGAGGGCCCCGGATGCGCGCGCTGGCCGGGGGCCAGATGCGCCTCCAGACCCAGGCGGCGCAGTCCGGCAATCAGGCCCTCCGAGAGGATGCGGTAGGCCTCAAGAACGCCCGCACCGGCAAAGGCCCGCTCGGCGATCACGATGCTGTAAGTCACCTCGTCGGCATGTAAGACGCCTCGCCCCCCGGTCAACCGGCGCACCACATCGACGCCCGCGCGCGCGCACGCTTCGAGGTTGATGTCGCGCTGGGCACGTTGGAAGTAGCCAATGGAGATCGCAGGTGGATTCCAGGCGTAGAGGCGCAGCGTCGGGGGGGCCTCGCCGGCGGCATGCGCACGCAGAATGGCCTCATCCACGGCCATATTGGTGAAGCCGTCTTTCGGAGCGCACCGAAGGAGGCGCATTGCCCCGACCTGCGCGAGCGACTGGACGACGCGGCTTCCACTCGGAAGCGCTCCGCCGCGAACGGGAGAGTTACTCATCAGCGGTCCAGCGCAGGTTTGGATGGCGAGCGGCAGCGACCTCATCCACGCGACTCACCGGGACGGTGACGAGGGGCGTTGGATGCGGGGCATCGTGCACGACTTCCGGCTGCTCGCGGGCCTCGCGCGCGATCTCGCGCATCGCCTCCGCGAAGGCGTCGAGCGTTTCGATGCTCTCCGTCTCTGTCGGCTCGATCATCAGCGCCTCGCGCACGATGAGGGGGAAGTACATCGTGGGCGGGTGGAACCCGTGGTCAATGAGGCGCTTGGCGATATCCAGGGCGCGCACGCCCTTCTCGGCCTGTTGCTGCGCCGAGGCGACAAACTCGTGCATGCACCGGTCGCCATACGGGACCTCGTAATCCTCTTTGAGGAGGGCCAAGAGGTAGTTGGCGTTGAGGACCGCGTTTTCGGCGACGAGGCGCAGGCCCTCGGGGCCCAGGGTGCGGAGGTAGGTGTAGGCGCGCACCAGGTTGGCGAAGTTGCCGTAGAAGGTGTGCATTCGCCCGATGCTCCGCGGGTGCTCCTCGGAGAGTGCATACGCGCCCTCCCGGCGCACCACACGGGGCACAGGAAGGTAGGGCTCCAGGTGTGCCTTCGCGGCTACGGCCGCAGCGCCCGGCCCGCCGCCGCCATGCGGCGTGCTGAACGTCTTGTGCAGGTTGAAATGCATCACATCGAAGCCGAGGTCCCCTGGGCGCGCGATCCCAAGAATGGCGTTCATGTTGGCGCCATCCATGTAGACCAGGCCGCCCCCCTCGTGGACGATGCGCGTCACTTCCAGCACTTCGTCCTCGAAGAGGCCCAGAGTGTTTGGATTCGTGAGCATCAACGCGGCGACCTGCGAATCCATCGCGGCGCGAAGCTGCTCTAGGTCCACCCGGCCACGGTCGTTCGAGGGCACGCTGGTGATCGTATAGCCGCAGCGCGCCGCCGTCGCCGGGTTGGTGCCGTGCGAGGAGTCGGGCACCAGGATGCGCGTGCGCGCGGTGTCGCCCCGCTCCAGGTGGTAGGCGCGGATCATCAGGAGGCCGGTCAGCTCACCTTGGGCGCCGGCTACGGGCTGCAGCGTGACCGCGTCCATGCCGGCGATCTCCGCCAGCATCTCCTGAAGCTCGTAGAGCAGCTGGAGCGCGCCCTGGCTGTGTTCCTCGCCGGCGAGAGGGTGGGCCGTCGCGAAACCTGGGAGCGCGGCGGCTGCCTCGTTGACCCTCGGGTTGTACTTCATCGTGCACGAGCCGAGGGGATAGAAGCCCATATCCACCCCGTAGTTCATGCGCGACAGCCGGGTGAAGTGGCGAACCACCTGCGGCTCGGAGACCTCCGGCAACGGCAGGTCGCCCCGGATCTGCCCGGCAGGGATGAGCTCCTCGACGGGGCGCTCCGGCACATCACACTCCGGGAGCGAGAACGCCACCCGGCCAGGACGGCTCAGCTCGAAGATCAACGGCTCGGACAAAGCTAGCTCCGTTCGGTGTCGCCCGCAGCTACGGCGACCATCGTGTCGATCTGCTCGCGCGTGCGCCGCTCCGTGACGCACAGGAGCGTGGCGCCCTCCAGTTCCGGGGAGAGCCGGCCCAGGTCCAGACCCCCCAGAATACCCGCCGCGCGCAACCGCTCATTGAGCGAGGCGACCGGCTCTGGCGCCTTTAGCGCGAATTCTTTGAAGAAGGGGCGAGAGAAGATCGGGGTAAACCCGGCATCAGCTTGCAGGCGCGAGTGCGCATAGTGCGCCTTCTGCAGGCACAGCTCGGCGACGCGGCGCAGCCCCTGCTTTCCGAGCGTGCAGAGGTACACGGTCGCCGCCAGGGCGTTGAGCGCCTGGTTCGTGCAGATGTTGGACGAGGCTTTTTCGCGGCGAATGTGCTGCTCGCGGGCCTGCAGCGTCAGGCAGAAACTGACGCGGCCGTCGCGGTCGGTGGTCGCGCCTACCAGCCGGCCCGGCAGGTTGCGCAGGAGGCGGCTCCGGCAGGCCATCAGGCCCAGGAGGGGGCCACCAAAGCTGAGCGAGTTGCCCAGAGACTGGCCCTCCGCCACCACGATATCGGCGCCGTATTCGCCTGGGGGCGTCAGCAAACCGAGACTGATCGGGTCGACCGCGGCGATGGCAAGCGCGCCCACCCGGTGCGCCGCGTCGCACAACTCGCGGGCATCTTCCAGGCAGCCATAGAAATTGGGGTGCTGGAAGAGCACGGCGGCCACGCGTTCATCCAGCTCCCGTTCTAGTGCTTCTCGATCCACGCCGCCATCGGATGCCTGGGGAATCTGCACCAGCTCGTAGGGGAGCGGCGCGAGATAGGTGGCGACGACGTGCTGGAAGTAGGGGTGTATGGTGCGCGGCAAGAGGAAGCGATTGCGTCGCGTGGCCGCGCCCGCCATGATAGCCGCTTCGGCGAGCGCGGTGGCGCCATCGTACATCGAAGCGTTCGCCGCGTCCATGCCGGTCAGCTGGCAGACGAGGGTCTGATACTCGTAGATGGACTGGAGCAGGCCCTGGCTGATCTCTGCCTGGTAGGGGGTGTACGCCGTCAGGAACTCCGTGCGCCCGACGAGCGCGGGCACGACCGCGGGAATGTAATGGTCGTACACCCCGGCGCCAAGGAAGCAACAGTATTCCGCCGTGCCCGTGGTGCGCGCGGCGAGATCGCCGAGATGCGCAAGCAGCTCGGGCTCGGAGAGTGCCGGCGGCAGACGGAGAAGGCCCTGCACGCGCCCCTCCGGGGGCACCTCCGCGAAGAGCTCCTCCACGCTGGATGCCCCGATGCGATGGAGCACCTCCCGCCGGTCTGCCTCGGTTCCAGGCAGGAATCGCACGCTGAACCTAGCCTTCCTCTTCGACAAATGCCTGGTACTGCTCCGCGGTGAGCAGATCCTTGACCTCGCTGGGGTCATCCATGCGCACGATGATCATCCACCCGGCGGAGTAGGGGTCCTCATTCACGGTCTCAGGCGTATCCAGGAGCTCCTCGTTCACCTCGACGACCTCGCCGCTGACAGGGGCAAGCAGCTCCGAAACCGCCTTGACCGACTCGATGGAGCCGAAGGTCTCCTCCTGCTGGAGGGTGCGCCCAACTTCCGGCAACTCAATATAGACGACGTCGCCGAGCTGATCCTGGGCATAGTCCGTGATGCCGATAGTGGCAAGATCGCCTTCCACGCGCACCCACTCGTGGGACTTCGCGTATCTCAGTTCCGGTGGCAGATTCATGGTTATCTCCTTCAAGGTTCCAAGGTTTGGGAACAGCGTTCCACGCTTCCCGGGCGCGAGAGCGCCGGGAGCTCAACGCTTCCGTTGGACGAAAGGCAGCGAGGCGACGCGCGCGCGGCGGCGCCTGCCGCGGAGTTCCACCCAGGCGGCTCGGTCCGGCACCGCCTCCTCGGGAGGAAGGTAAGCCAGCGCGATCCCTCGGTCGAGCGCTGGCGAAAACGTTCCACTGGTGACGACCCCGGTGGCTTCCGTATCTGTTCCGGCCGGTGCTCCTTGGCGGGGGATCGCCTTCTCCTCCATGACGAGCCCCGTGAGGCGGCGAGTGGACGGGGCGGAGCGGGCATCTAGCACGGCTTCGCGCCCGACAAAATCGCCCTTATCCAGGTTCACCGCCCACATCAGCCCGGCCTCTACCGGATTCGTCTCCTCGTTCACTTCGTGACCGTAGAGCGCGTTGCCTGCCTCGATCCGCAGAACATCGCGCGCGCCCAATCCGCAGGGGAGCAGCCCGCTATCGCGCCCGGCATCCAGCAGGCGCTCCCAAAGCGCGAGGGCCTTCCCGGCCGGGCAGAAGAATTCCAGGCCATCCTCCCCCGTGTAGCCGGTGCGCGACGTGATCACTTCAGCGCCGTCGAAGCTCCACCGGGCAAAGCCGAAACGCCGGAGGGTGGTGAACTCCTGCCCGGTGGCTGCGCCGGCAATCCCCAGCGCACGCGGTCCCTGCAGGGCCAGGATGGCGACCTCGCCGAAATGAGGGGTGACCTGCACTCCGGGGGAGACGTGTTCCTGGATCCACTGGAGGTCGCGGCTGGCGTTGGCGGCGTTTGCCACCACCCACAGGTCGTCGGACGCCAGCGAATAGATCAGCAGGTCATCGAGCACCCCCCCGTTGGGGGCGAGCATCAAGCCGTAGCGCACCCGGCCCACGGGGAGATCGCGCAGGGCACACGTCACCAGATGCTCCAGCTCCGCGCGCGCATTGGTGCCGCAGAGCTGGAGGACACCCATATGGCTCACATCGAAGAGGCCAGCCGCCTGCCGGACGGCGCGCGCCTCTTCCAGGATGCCCGAATAGGAGACGGGCATCTCCCATCCCGCAAACTCGACCAGAGTGGCACCGAGCCGGCGGTGTTCGGCATTGAGTATGGTCTGTTTCATGAGTTTCCAGCAGCCGCTGGCGTCACGTGCTTCAGCGCCTCCTCATTGGTCGTGTGGATATCGAAGATCTTGGAGAGACCGGTGATATCAAACACCTTCTGAATCTGGGGGTTCAGGCCGACCAGGCGCATGGTCCCACCGTGCTCGGCCGAGCGCTTCAGGCAGCCGACCAGCGTTCCGAGGCCAACGCTATCGATGAAGTCCACTTTCGACAGGTTGACGATGAGCGAGCGCACGCCCTCCTCGACCAGGCGCACCACCGTCTCTCGCAGTTCCAACGAGGTGTAGGCGTCGAGCTCGCCGGCAAGGGTGAGGATGGTCGCGTTGTCCACACGGCTGATGTCGATGGTCAAGTTCATGGCTCCTGGTCTCCCCTCTCCGTGAAACTGACTTCCCAGAAGCACGGCCCTACCATGTGATCGCGCAACTCCGGTGTGGCCTGCCCCCAGGCGGTGCCGCGTCGCGACGCAATGGCCTGGAGGCACTGATAGCGAATCCCGCCGCGGTAGAATCGAGTGGGAGAGCAAGTCTGAACACCGTGAGGCCTCCCTTTGCCACGGCCCTCGCGGGCGACACGCACCGCTTGATTCTACCACACTACCTCGCTCGTGAAACGTAGTTCCTGCCGGGGCGCCCTCCTCCCGTTCGATAAGGCCACCTCTGCTCCTGGCGGCCTCCATCCGCTCGTGCCATTCCCACACGCGCAAGATGCAATAACACTCGTACTTACACCGGAGCCCAACCGCTCGTTTCCTCTTGGAGAGGCTTTTCCCTAAGCAAACGCTCGAGCCCGTGGCGGTAGACTCAAACCCGGTTCCTACTCCATTCTAACACCCGGGAAGAGGGGCGTCAAGAGCGGCGTCCGGGTGTTCTAGAGGCGCTGAAGGGGGACTGCCCAACTGCGGGCCGGGAGACCGGCAGGAATGCGCGCGCGCTTGCGGTAATCCTCAGACAGCACGGCCGCGGGACCGGCTGGCGGCACGCTGCAATGTGAGGAGTAGAGATCATGTCGGACAAGGTGAGAATCGCCTTTGTTGGGTGCGGGGGCCATGCCTCGGGGGCGCTCTACCCGCAGTTCGCGCGGATTGCGGAGATCGACCTGGTGGCAGTGGTCGACCAGATCGAGGAGAAGCGTCTGGTGGCGCAGCGCACCTGGGGCGCGCGCCGCGCCTATGCCAGCGTCGAGGAGATGCTGGACAAGGAGAAGCCCGAAGGGGTGTGCATCTCGGGCCCCCCGCAGATGCACTACGAGGTGGGCCTGCAAGTGTTGGAGCGGGGCATCCCCATCTTTGTGGAGAAGCCGTCCGCGATTGACTTTCAGCACGCCTATGACCTGGCGGAGGCCGCGCGCAAGGCCGGCACCTTCGGGATGACCGCCTTCATGAAGCGGTTCGCTACCGCCTACGAGAAGGCAAAGGAGATCACCCAGCGCGAGGAGTTTGGGCCGGTCTCGATGGTGAGCGTGCGCTACACGCATGGCGCCTACCCCTCGATCTGGGGGATCGAGGACCGCGCCCTCGTCTGTCTGATCGGCAACCAGTGCCACGCCTTCGATCTGGCCCGCTACTTCGGCGGCGACGTGACGGAGCTCTACGCCCGCCTCTGTGATCGTGGCGAGGGCTGCTTCGCCTTCGCAGTCACCCTCCAGTTTGAGAACGGCGCTGTCGGCCTGCTCAACAGCAACGCCACGGATGATCCGAGCTGGAACATCCGCGAGACGCTGAACGTCTCTGGCCTCCTCTGCAGCGTGGATGTCGAGGATATGATCCACGTGAACTACCGCCCGCGCGAGCGTTGGGCGCCGGAGCTGGGCCCCTGGCGCGAGGGGCTGTACGCGCTGCCGCACGCCGTCTCGTTCAACCTGGGCGGACGCTGGCTGGGCTACGAAGGCGAGCTGCGTCACTTCGCGCAGTGCATCCGCGGCGAGGTGGAGAACCGCTCGTCGCTCTACGATGGCGCCGCCTCTCTCGCCATCGCCGAGGCGATCTGGGAAAGCGCCAAGACCGGCAAGCCGGTCCGGCCCAAATCCCACAAGCCAGGGCAGTAGGTTTCGCTTCGCGGGCGGGCAGGGTGCGGCGCCGCGCCTTGCCTGCCCGGAGCTCTGGTCCAGCCGGGGGGAGAGCAGGTGGGGCCAGCAAGGTCCTGCCGGAGGCTTTCCCCTGCCGGGCAGCCGTGGGAGGAGCGCGCTCGGGAGCGCCGAACCGGTATCGGGAACGACGAGGGCATCCCTCTACCGCCTGCCCGGATTGCCGAGGAAGCGTATGCTCAAACACCCGCAACTCACCGCCCAGCGCCTCGAGCGCTGCCTGAACAACGAGATTCGGCCCCATATCTACCAGGATCTCACGCCGCTGGAGGTTGCTGTCTTCCAGTGTCCGGATCCGATCCCCTACGCCGAGGCGATACGCCAGGAGTATCGCTCCGTCTCGGTCGGCTTCCGCTGGGGGCCGGTGTGGTCCACGGCGTGGTTTCGCTTGCGCGGTGCCATCCCCGAGGCGTTTGCCGGCCACGAGGTGGTGGCCCTGATCGACACCTCCTCCGAGGCGCTCGTGTGGGATGGCGATTGTCCCGGCCAGGGACTGGATGCCAACCGCTCCGATTACCTCCTTGCCGAGAGCGCCGTCGCTGGCCAGCCGGTGGAGCTGTACGTCGAGGCCGCAGGGAACCACCTCTTCGGCATCTCCGCGATGGGGCAGACCAGTGGCCTGGCGCGCGTGCCAGAGCCGTTTGAGCTGCGGCGGGCCCACCTGGCGCGCTTCGACCGGGCGCATTGGAACCTCTTCAACGACTTCCGCGTGCTCCTGGACCTGATGAAGGCCCTCCCCGAGGGCGACCCGCGCAAGGCGCAACTCCTCTACGACCTGAATGAGTGTGCCAACCGCTACCTGACGGGGCAGGGCCCCAAGGCGGCCCGCGAGGCGCTGGCCCAGGCGCTCTCGCTCCCGGCGCGCGCATCGAGCACGCGGGCGAGCGCCATCGGGCACGCGCACATCGACGTTGCCTGGCTGTGGCCCCTGCGTGAGACGGTGCGCAAGTGCGCGCGCACCTTCTCCACGGCCCTCCGCTACATGGAGCGCTACCCCAACTACAAGTTCGGGCAGAGCCAGCCGCAGCTCTACGCCTTCACCAAGGAGCACTATCCGAAGCTGTACGCGCGCATTAAAGAAGCCGTGGCCGCCGGGCGCTGGGAGCCCGTGGGCGCGATGTGGGTCGAGGCCGACTGCAACCTCTCCTCCGGCGAGAGCCTGGTCCGCCAGGTGGTGCATGGGAAGCGCTTCTTCATGGATGAGTTCGGCTTCGAGACCGACGTGCTCTACCTGCCGGACGTCTTTGGCTATTCCGCGGCGCTGCCGCAGATCCTGCGGAAGGCGCGCGTTCCCTACTTCATGACGCAGAAGATCTCCTGGAACCAGTTCAACCAGTTCCCGCACCACACGTTCCTGTGGCAGGGGATCGACGGCACCCGGGTCTTCTCTCACTTCCTGCCGGCGAACAGCTACAACAGCGTCTACACCGCAGAGGAGCTGCGCCGGGCAGAAGCCAACTTCAAGGAGGCCGACCGCGCCCGGTCTTGGCTCTACCTCTTTGGCTACGGCGATGGCGGAGGCGGCCCGACCAAGGAGATGCTCGAGGCGGCGGAGCGCGTCAAAAACCTGGATGGCGTGCCCCGGGTGGAGCAGGAGTTCGCGCGCGACTTCTTCCGCCGCGCCGAGGCCGAGGCGAAGGACCTGCCCGTCTGGGCTGGCGAGCTCTATCTGGAGCTCCATCGCGGCACCTACACGACGCAGGCGCACAACAAGCGCATGAACCGGCGCTGCGAGTTGCTCCTCCGCGACGCCGAGTTCTTCGCGAGCATCCGACCAAACGCGATGCCGAGCTACCCCGCGGAGACGCTCGACCGGTGCTGGAAGCTGGTGCTTCTCAACCAGTTCCACGATGTGCTGCCGGGGTCATCCATCGGCTGGGTGTACGAGGACTCGCGCGAGCAGTATGCCGAGGTCGAGCGCGAGGGCGAGAGGATTGTTGCGAGCGCGTTGGCCAGCCTGTGCGAGCGGATCGATACGGCGGGCTGCCGCCAGCCGGTGGTCGTCTGGAACAGCCTGAGCCGGGCGCACCGTGGCGCGGTGATGCTGCCGCTCCAGGGTTCGGCGCCCCGCTCGGTGAGAGACCCGCGCGGCGTCCGCCATCCGGTGCAGGAGACGACGGTCGGGAGCGAGCGGTATCTCCTCTTCATCGCCGAAGCCCCGGAACACGGCTACGCGCTCTATGACCTCTCGGAGGAGGCGCCGGACGCGGGTTACGAGCGGGTGCATGTGACCGAGCGCTCGCTGGAGAATGAGCTCCTGCGCATCGAGCTGGACGAGCACGGCATGATCGCCCGCGTTTTCGACAAGCGCCGGGGGCGGGAGGTGCTCGCGCCGGGGGCGAAGGCGAACGTGCTCCAGCTCTTCGACGACCGGCCGAACAACTGGGACGCTTGGGACATCGATGCCTTCTATGCCGAGACGGGACGCGACGTGACCGAGCTCAGCGAGATCCGCGTGGTGGAGTCCGGTCCGGTGCGCGGCGCCATCGAGATCGTGCGCCGCTTTGGCGATTCCGAGGTCCGTCAGCGGGTCCAGCTCCTCGCGGGGAGCGGGCGCGTCGATTTCGTGACGGAGGCGGAGTGGCACGAGGCGCACAAGCTCCTCAAGGTGGCGTTCCCGGTGGACCTGAACGCCAGCCGGGCGACTTTCGAGATCCAGTACGGGCACGTGGAGCGGCCCACGCACCGGAATACGTCGTGGGATCTGGCGCGCTTCGAGGTGGTGGCGCACAAGTGGGTGGATCTGAGCGAGGGAGATTACGGCGTCGCCCTGCTGAACGACTGCAAGTACGGCCACGACGTGCTGGGCAACACGCTGCGCCTCAGCCTGCTGCGCGCGCCAAAGAATCCGGACCCGAACGCCGACATGGGGCATCACCGCTTCACCTACTCGCTCTATCCCCACGCGGGCGACTTGCGCCACGGCGAAGTGGTGGCCGAGGGCTACCGCCTGAACGTGCCGCTGCGCGCGGTGCCGGTGAAGCCGCGTTCGGGCGAGCTTCCCGCGGAGTGCTCCTTCTTCACCGTCGATAACCCCAACGTCTTCGTGGAGGTGGTGAAGCGTGCGGAGAGGGAGGATGCGTGGGTGGTGCGCCTCTACGAAGCGCACAACACTCGGGGCTCGGTGTCGCTCTCCACGAGGCTGCCGGTAGAGCATGCCTACCTGGCGGATCTCATGGAAGATCCCATCGAGGAGGTGCCGGTGAGCGACGGCACGATCCGGATCGATATCAAACCGTTTGAGATCGTAACGCTCCTCCTTCGTTGAATTGAGGAGGATTCAGGGGAGCGCGGGCAGATTCAGTCCGTCAGGTCGGCCCGCGCTCCCTCCCCACGGGTATCTTCGCACTCTCCCATCCGCGTCTGTTCATCCACGGTATCGATGCCGGCGTGGGGTAGGGCGGTGCCCTCGTGCAGCATGACCGTATGCTTCCGGAGCCTGACCTTTGCCGTTGTTTCGTTCTGTTGCAATCCGCTTTCGCCTCGGATATAATGAGAAGTGACGGCACCCCAGGCCCTCTTTCCTGCGAGTCAAAGTGCCGGAATCTAGCAAGGAGTTAGAAAACCAAAGTATGGCCGGCACGGCGAGAATGGTAGGATTCGATAACGAGAAGTACTTGCGCGAGCAGACCCAGGCAATCCAGGAGCGCATCGCGAAGTTCGGCGGCAAACTCTACCTGGAGTTCGGGGGCAAAATCCTCTTCGATTACCACGCGGCCCGGGTCCTCCCCGGCTTTGATCCCAATGTGAAGATGCGCCTCCTTCAGCAGCTGAAGGACCGCGCCGATATTATCCTCTGCATCTACGCCGGCGACATTGAACGCAAGAAGATTCGCGCCGATTTTGGCATCACCTACGATGCCGATGTCCTCAAGCAGATCGACGACTTCCGCCAGTGGGGGCTGGATATCCGTGCCGTCGTGATCACCCGGTATGAAGACCAGCCGGCAGCGCGCATCTTCCGCAACCGCCTGGAGCGCCGCGGGATCCGCGTCTATGCCCACCGCCGCATCCCCGGATACCCGACAGATGTGGACACCATCGTCAGTGATGAGGGCTACGGGGCGAATGAGCATGTGGAGACCGAGGCCCCGCTGG
>JAAZEM010000060.1 GCA_012512265.1 Armatimonadota bacterium
GGGGAGCACATGAGCGACGTCCTGCAGAACCATCAGCATCTACAGGAGCGTGCTGCCGCCGCAATCCGGAGCCTGGCAGAGATCGCTGCCGCGCGTCACTCCAAGGTGACCTTAAAAGACCGCACCGTAGACCGCGCGGATCTCTTGCGCCAGTCCGCATCACGTCTCGATAGCAACCAGTTCACGCTGGCGGTCGTGGGCGAGTTTAGCCGGGGCAAGAGCAGCCTCATCAACGCCATCTTAGGCACGCCAGAGCTATTGCCCACATCGATCAAGCCAGCCACGGCCGCGATCACGGTCATCCGTCACGGACCAGCGCCCGGGTGCGCCTCGGTCCAGTTCAAGGATGGCACCATCCTGGAGGGTGTGCCACTTGAATCTCTCCGCGACTACTGCACAGCCCCAGACCTGGATGGAGCGGGGCTGCGCCACCAGATCAGCGGCACCCTGGCACGCTGGCGCCAACAAGACCGGGAGGAGGTCCCGGTCGAGGAGATCGAGCGGCAGGCACAGGATGCCGCGCCACGCGCAAGGGTGCATACGGTCACCGTCACCTACCCTTCGCCGTTCCTCTCCGACGGGATCGTGCTGGTGGATACGCCGGGCATCGGCTCGGTAAACCCAGAGCATGGCGAGGCGACGCGCGCCTTCATCCACCGGGCGGATGCCGTCATCTTCCTCATCAACACCGACCCGGTTATCAGCGCTAGCGAGTGCAACTTTCTCACCTTCCTCCAGGACTACGTTTCGCGCTTCCTCTTCGTGGTCACCAAGATCGACCGGTTTGATGAGGCGGAGCGCCGGGAATCGCTGGAGTACACCCGAGATATCATCCAGGAGTTCACCGGGATGCCGGATCCCCCGATCTACCCGGTCTCCGCGAAGCAGTATCTCGAGGCCTGCGCTTCCGGTGATGAGGCAGCGGCGCAAGCGAGCGGAATCCCGCAGTTCCTCTCCGCGCTCCAGCTTTTCCTGGTCCGTGAGCGCGGGCACTCCTTTATCCGCGAGCATGTCACCGGCGCGCTCACCCATGCCAGTGACCTCCGCAGCGCCATCGAGCTGGAGCTGCAGGGGATACGCCTCTCGCAGAGTGATTTGAAGCAACGCCTGGAGGCGACCCGGCCCGGGCTGTTGGGCGCGCGCGAGGCTCGCGACCGCCTGCTGGAATACCTGGATTCCGAGCTCACCAACGTGCCCAACCTCCTCGGCGGCGAGGCGGATATCCGCTGGATTCGCCTTTCCGCCTCCCTGCGCGAGGCAATCGACGAAGAGATCGAGCGCTATCGATGGGAAGAGCTGCGCCAGGCCTCGGAGCTACTCCCCATCTTCGTGCGTGATACCCTGACCGCTACCCTAAACGACCGTCTGGAGGAGGCGGCCTCCCACCTGGCCATGGTCCGCCGCCGCGTGATCCGCGATTGCCGCCAGGTGGTGGACACCATGGCCAGCAGGATCGATTTCCAGATTGATAGCCTGCGCCCGCCGCGCGAACTGGAGATGCACCTCGATTTCGACCCGGGAGCCTTCGTCACTGACCTGAAGAAGGTGGGCACCATTACCGTCGGCAGCACCCTGGCCCTCAGCATTGGCACCGCCTTCCTCTTCGGCGGTATCGGCGCTCTGGTGATGGTGGGCGGGGTCCTCGCGAGCACCAGCATCACGAGCATGCTGAAGACGCGCGTGAAAAACCAGCTCCGGGATGCGCTGACGGAACCCCTCGCCACTCTGATGGATTCCGTGCGCGTCAACCTGACCGAGGAGGTGAGCCGCCACCTGGCCGAGTTCCGCGATGATGTTGACCAGGCGCTCACCGGCGCCATCAGCAACGTGGATGAGACGCTGCGCCAGCTGGAGTCGCAAGCGGAGCAAGAGGGGTTCGGCGCCGCCAGCCAGGAGGAGCTGCTGCGCA
>JAAZEM010000061.1 GCA_012512265.1 Armatimonadota bacterium
CCCTGGTCGTAGGCCGCGCGGCGCCACCGGATGTATTCCGGATAGAGCAGCCCGGCCAGGATGACCAGCGCAACCGCAAGCGTGGCGAGGCGGCGCCGGCGCCGGACCGATCTCAGTTCAGGGCGCTCCACCGTAACCGCCAGCGAACCAGCCGAGATGAGTAACAGCAATGCAAGTGTCTTCATGGAACAATGCGTCTGGGCGATCCTCCCCGGGTAGAGTTGGCATTCGGACGCCCCACTCCTTCCGACGTGCGCGAAAGAGCGAAGGTTCGCATAGAGGCGCGAACAAACTATTGGCTACGCGGTGGCCCCCTCCGTCGATAGGAGAGCCTGCCCATGGGCATGGTTCCATCTGCCGGCTGCCTCCTTCCCATACGAGAAGATCTCGCGCCTTCCCAGATAAAGGAGCAGCGTGTTTTGCAGGGGCTGGCTCGTCCGGCATAGAAGGAGATACCGCTAACGCGGCACCCGGCCGCTATTGGAGGGAGAACCACGATGAGAGCATGGCAGAGTTGCGCGCGAGCGCGGGGGTTCACCCTGATCGAGTTGCTTGTTGTCATCGCGATTATCGCCATCTTGGCAGCCATCCTCTTTCCGGTTTTTGCCCGGGCGCGGGAGAATGCGCGGAAGAGCAACTGTCAGAGCAACATCAAGCAACTCGCGACGGCCCAACTGCAGTACCGCGCAGGACTACGATGAGATGGTGCTGCGAGCTATCTACCGCGACCCCGCAAGCAATTACCTCTGGTCGCGGGCGCTCAGCCCCTATATCAAGAACACCGGGGTCTACAAGTGCCCCGGCTCCTCGAACCACCGCTACACCGAGGTCTCGAACGCGGATCGGGGCTACATGTCGATCGGCTATAACTGGGCCTTCGCTGATGTGGATGTGGCACTCTCGCAGTTCGAGCACCCGACGGAGATCGTCCTGTTCGGCGATACCTACAATGGCGATGCCTCGGTCGGCTATCGCGGCTATGAGTTTGCCATGACGGCGGCCCGGATGTGCGACACGTACGAAGCACTGAGCGCGCGGCATGGGGATGGCGCCAACCTTGGCTTCGCCGATGGGCATGTGAAGTGGGTGCCCCGAAACACGATCAACGCCAAGACGGGCTTGCGCTTCTACGCGCCCTGGTAATCCGCGCGGTGGGGCAGCCGGAGCCGTTCCGGCTGCCCTTTTGCCGCTTTCAGGCGAGATCGCGCCAGTCGAAGAGGACGCCGAGGGTGGAGGAACGATCGCGCAGGAGCATGGCATACACCTCAGGGGCCTGCTCCGGATGGAAGCGGTGGGTGATCAGGTCGCGCACGCGCATCTGGTCGCGACGGAGATAGTCGAAGAAGAGCTGGCACATATGGGGGCGGGTCCAGAAGTGGTGGTCGTCCGCGGTTGCCGGCGGGTCGCCGCTGAAGGCGCCGATCACCTTCAGGCCGCGCCATAGAAAATCCTGGGTGAGCCGCTGCTCCGAAGGCGCCCAGGAATCGCCCAGAAGGACCAGGCACCCGAACCGCCGGGCGAGTCTCTGCGCCGGCGCGAACGCCTCGGGGAAGCCGGTCACGTCGTAGACGACATCCGCCATGCGCCCGCCCGTGATTTGCGAGACGGCATCGCGCGCTTCGTCGGCGCGACAGCACAGGGTGTGCGTGGCGCCGTGCGCGGCGGCAATGCGCAACCGGCTGGCCGAGGGATCGACGGCGATCACCTCCCACGCGCCCATCACCCGGGCATACTGGACCACAAGTTGGCCCAGAATCCCCAGGCCGATGACCGCCACAATGTCGCCCATCTCGTGCGCGGCGCGCCGAACCCCGTTCTGCACCACAGTGGCCAGGGCGTAGAAGGTGGCCTCCTCGTCGCTCACCCCCGCCGGCACGCGGAGGAAGTGATCGGCGGGCGCGCAGACCCATTGCCGGTGGCTGGCAAAGCTGGCCACGCGGTCGCCCGGCTTCAGTTCGGTGACGCCCGGCCCCACGCGCTCCACCACCCCGGCGTGGCTATAGCCCGCGGCCATCGGGTAGCGCGCGTATCGCTCCCAGTGCGTGCCCGGCTCATACAGTTGTCCGTAGCAGATGCACTCGGTGCCGGTGCTCACCAGCGTCCACGTCGTCCGGACCAGCACCTCGCCCGGACCCGGCTCGGCGACGGGCGATCGCTCCAGCGTAACCTGCTCCTTCGCGGTGAAGAGGATATTCAGCGATTCCGGCATGGCCCCTCCCATTCAGCGCGCGAGCTGGATGCGGGTTCCCTCCGCGCTCTCGATCCGAACGTTCGAGATGGTGATCAAGCCCTTCTCATCCACCCGCAGCGGAATTGGCGGCTGGCCTCCCACGGAGAGCTTCACCACCTCCCCAGCGCGGACTTTGAACTGCTGTAGCCGGCGCAAGGTGAGATCCACCGTCACCGGATAGCGGATCTCCGGATGGGCCGCAATGACGGTGATCGCGTAGAGGGTGGGCGTGTCCACCACATCCTTCCAATCGAGGCCCCGATTCATCCACCCAATGATGTCTCCCCTGGCCGGGTCGCCATCGCCGGGATCCTTGTTATCGGAGCAGTTCGTGAAGACGGGGAAGCTCCGGTTGAGCGCGAATCGCTCCAGAAGCGGGGTCCATGCCTTCACATCATCGGGGCAGGCGCGGGCCACTCCGGCATGGTCCTCGTTGTTCCAGTAGACCGAGAGGCCCTGCCGGGCAGCGTTCATCGCCCGGTAGAAGGGCGGGTTGTTGGCCCAGGGGATCGAGCGGTCGGTGCGCCCGTGAGTGACGAAGAGGTAGGGGAGATCCGTTTTCGCGCGCGCCGCTTGGAGCTCGCCGTTCATATGCTCCAGCAGGGGCACGCCCTCGTGGTTGACCGTCGTCGCGTCCACCGGCCCGCAGGCGCAATCGAGGCGGGCCAGGCTGCCGCGCCCCCCGCCGCGCGTGGTGAAGGAGACGACCGGCACGGTGGCCATCACCGCCGCGAAGTGCTGCGGGTAGTGCATCGCCAGCGAGATGGCGCCCGATCCGCCCATGGAGCCGCCGGTGAGATAGGTGCGGTTGGGATCCGTGCCCAGATACGCCTGCGCCCAGCGCATCATCCAGAGGATCTGTTCCTCGGTGTAGTTTGGCACCACGCTCTTGGTCGTCCGCGTCGTCTCGTAGAGCCGGCTGTTGTAGCCGTACCAGAAGCTGCTGATCGCGGGGCAGTGGTCGCGCCGGTCCGGCGACTCGGTGACGGGCCGTCCCGCCCAATGGCGATCGCAGGGCGTGATGCGCACCGTGGTATCACTGATGGAGACCAGGAACTTGAACGGCAGGCCCTCGCGCCATCCCTGTTTAGCATCGCCGAAGGCCAGGTAGTTCACCCGTTGCGCGCCCGGGCCCGCGGTTTTGCCGCCGCCGCGGCCATGCAGCACGAAGGTGAGGCTCTTTCCCTTCCCCGATCCGGGCGCCGGCGCCGGCCCGTCCTCTTGCCAGATGGGCTGCGCCAGCGCGACACGGCCGACAACCGGCTCTATCAGCGTGTTCACTCCGGGAACGAGGGTTGTGTCTTCAACCCCAGTGGCGCTGGAGGATATGACCGCGAAGTAGGATGCACCGGCCGTCTGGGGGGTGACGGTATGCACGAAGAGACCCCCCGAGGGATCGAGAGGAGCCGCGCCTGCCTGGATTCGGAAGCCGGCCGGCGGCGCCGCAGGCGTGTCCGGGGCGAAGGATGCCGGGTCTTGCCACCAATCGCGCGCGCTGTGCCGCTCCACATGGTGGCCCACCTTCGTCGCCTTTGCCAGGTTGGCCTCCGTGATCGGCTGGTGGTGCCGGTAGACGTTGAAGGTGGTGCCCTCCGGGGTGGCTTCCTCGCGCCAAGTGAGGAAGATCTGCCCGTCGCGGTAGGCAGCCTTTAGCTCAGAGACGGGCACGCCCGCCGCGCGCGCGGGCGCGAGGCAGGCGAGACACAGCGCCGCCGCGAGGGCCAGCCGCAAGAGGATGCCAGGCTTATCCAATGACTTCATCTGATCTCGTCCGTCCCAAAGATCCGTTCGGAGGCATCACCGCCGATGCCCCCCCGCGGGATGCCCGGAGCGAGGGCATCCCGCGGCACTCCGGGCAACCGTGCGCGGCGATCCGGCAACGCGAGCCATCGTGCTCCCCGGTGGGGATGCTCGCCCATCCGACGGCGCTCTCCCCACCGAGGCTCCATCCCTTGCTGATAAGGATGGCTTTTCCAGCACACGCAGCCGTGCCGCTACTCGAAGACGACCATCGCATACCCGGGCACGACGGGAACCCGCGTCTTGACATAACCGCCCGCGACCTCGAAGGGGAGGTCTTGCCCCGTGGGCGCCAGGTAGACACGGCTCACGGCCTGCCCATCCTCGCGCAAGGCGACGGCGATGTCGCGCAGCTCCACCGGCTCCTCGATCATGTCGATGGTGGCACCCCGGCGCTCCGGCACGTAGGAGAGGAGATGGACCATCCGGCGGTTTGGCTGGCGCGTCACAGTCACTCGCCCGAAGGAGGGCATCCCCTCGGTCTTAACCATCTCGTTCGGCATCAGCCGGGCGATGAGATGGCCGATCAGGGTGCGCATCGGCACCTGGGCGTGGTTGTAGTAGGAGGTGAAGAGGGGGTGGCTGATATGCGCCACCGGGCCACTCACCGTGACGGCCGGGCGGTTGGTCGGCTTATCGGGCGGGAGGTAGAAGAAGTGGTGCTCGCCGTCCCAGTGCCGGTTGAAGTAAGGAGCGCCAATCGTGGCCAGCACTTCGGTATCGCCGACGGCGGCGATGGCGGTGCCGCGGTCGTAGAGGGTGATCGGCATATCAGGCATTCCCTCGGAGAGCGCCTCGCCCACCAGGAGGAAGGCGGGATCGAACGGATCCTCTCCCTCCAGCTTCACGCCCCATTCTTTCAGGACGAACGCCTTCTTCTCGGGGTCGGCGCCAGACCAGCCGGTCGAGAGGATAGCGCCGCCCTGTGCCAGATGCTTGCGCGCCTTGTCAGCCGCAGCGGGATCGAGGAGAACGAGATCCGGCAGGATGAGGAGGCGGTAGCCCTCCCACGAGCGCGCCATCGAGACGACATCGAACTGCTGCTTCAGCTCGCAGAGCATGCGCGCGCATCCCTTCAGCGCCGCCTGGCTTTGCGAGAACTCCTCGGGGTGGACATAGCAGAAGCCCGGTTCCGGGGCGACGACGGCGATCTCCGCCGCGCCCTTGGCGCCATCAATCCACGGCTCCAGCTTCTGCAGGCGCCCGTAAACGCGCTCGATCAGATCAAAGACAGCGGTGTTCAGGTCGCCGCGGGGATGGAAATGGTCGCCGATGGTCGTGCGCATTCCGAGGGCAAGGCCGTAGAGGCAGTCGTACTCCAGGCTGGCCTCGGTGCGGATCCCCCCGAAATCGCCCCAGGAGCGGTGGAAGCGCCCCGTCATGTTCAGGAGCGGCTTGCCGAGCGTGCGCAGGAAACGCCCGTAGAGCGGGAGCGCCTCGTAACCCCAACCGCCGGTGGGAAGGCACTCGTACTCCAGGTAGGTGCCAATCTCTTGCTGATACTCGTAGCTCACCCCGTTGAAATAGAGGAGTAGGTCGGGGCGAACATCCTTCGCGGCATCGGCGATCCGCTGGGCGATGCGCACGCGCGAGAAGTTGGCGAACTCGCGGAGTTGCCGGGGATCCTCCCAATCGATACCACGTTGCTTCATCTCGCGGATGCATTCCACGCCCACGCAGGGGTGCTGATTCATGCAGTCGAGGAAGAGGCCCGCCACTGGGTAGTTCTCGACGATCTCGCGACACATGGCGACAACGTGATCGC
>JAAZEM010000062.1 GCA_012512265.1 Armatimonadota bacterium
CAAAACACTCCTTGTTCTTGAAGTAGACGCGAAGCCGCGGATTTGCCAGGGCACAGGCCAGGCCACGCGGCGCATGGCGGCAATGCAACGGAACGGGAGGGGGTTCTAGGGATGAAGTGGTCCTGGAGGGTGGGGCAGATCGCCGGCATCGGCGTTCACATTCACGCCACCTTTTTCCTGCTGGTGGGGTGGGTCGCGCTGTCGCACTGGACCCGCGAGCAGACCGCCAGCGCGGCGATCTCCGGGGTGCTCTTCATCCTGGCCCTCTTTGCCTGCGTGGTGGCGCACGAGCTGGGACATGCCCTGGCCGCGCGCCGTTACGGCATCGCCACGCGCGACATCACGCTGCTCCCCATCGGAGGCGTTGCCCGGCTGGAGCGGATGCCGGAGAAGCCGAGCCAGGAGCTCTGGGTGGCGCTGGCCGGCCCGCTGGTCAGCGTGGTTCTCTCCCTCGCCTTTTTCGTGGGTCTGGCTGTGCGCGCTTCGATTGTGCCTCTTGCCGGTCTGGATCTGATGCAGGGCTCCTTCGCGGAGCGGCTGATGGTGACGAACCTCTTCATCGCCCTGTTCAACCTGATCCCGGCGTTTCCCATGGATGGCGGGCGCGTGCTGCGTGCTCTCCTGGCCACGCGGTATGAGTACACCCGCGCCACGAACCTGGCGGCGACGATTGGCCAGGGCCTCGCCTTCGTGTTTGGCTTCCTCGGCCTCTTTGGCAATCCGCTGCTCCTCTTTATCGCGTTCTTCGTCTGGATTGGTGCCGCGCAGGAGTCGAGCCTGGTTCAGATGAAGTCGGCGCTGGGCGGGATTCCGGTCGCGCACGCCACGATCACCAACTACCACGCGCTCTCGCCCTACGACACGCTGGAGTATGTCGCCGGCCTGGTCCTGGGCGGGTTTCAGCAGGATTTCCCGGTGGTGGAAGGGGGGCAGCCGGTTGGCCTCCTCACGCGCCAGGATCTGGTGAAGGCGCTCGCCGAGGAGGGGAGAGACCGCCGCGTGGGCGACGTGATGCGCCGCGATTTCCAGGTGGTCGATGCCGGTGAAATGTTGGAGACGGCGTTCCAGACGCTGCAGCAGTGCGAATGCCGCATCCTCCCGGTGATGTACCAGGGGCGGCTCGTCGGCTTGCTGACGCCGGACAACCTGGGCGAGTTCCTGATGATCCAATCGGCGATGAGCGGCCCGTCCCGGCAGGCCTGAGCCCTTCCCACTAAGGGAGCAACCACTAGCTTTCGGGCCGCTGCGGCCCGACGCGCACTCCATGTCGCGCCAGCACCGGCGCCGCGTGTAGTACGGCCAGGTCTTTCGCCTTGGCTTCGATCATCAGGTCGAAGGGCCGGCCAAGCGTCTCTGCCTGCGCCAGGAACGCCTCCAGCTCCTCGGGATCTACCTCGTCGCCGTGGGCACCGGGGCGCTTCGCCGGGTCTTGCGAGGAGAAGTGGACCTTGGGGATGCCATCCTCATCGCACCAGGTGTCGAAGACGGACGCCAGAATCTCAGCGAGGGGCCGGTCACGCCACGCGCCGCCGCACACCTGATGGTGAAGCGTGTCGAAGACCATCGGGATCCCCGCATCGCGGGCGGTGAGGGCTACTTCGTCGGCGCTCCATTGCTTCTCGTCATTCTCGATGACTACCCGGCGCCGGGCACCCTCCGAGAGCTGGTCGAGCGCCTGGCAGAAGCGAGCGCGCGCCACCGATGCCTCCGGACGGCGGATCCCGGCGTGGACGACGACGCGGTGGCTGGCATCGAGGCCCATCAGGTCGAGCACGCGCGATTGGTACTCTATTTCCGCGAGGCCGGCATGGACCACCGATTCGCGGAGGGAGTTGAGGAGGACGTAGTTTGTGGTGTGAAAGCTGAGGCGCAGTCCGAGCGAGCGGGCGAGATCCCCCACGCGGCGCAGCTCGGCGCCGAACTCTTCCTGCCAGGCGAGTGGGTTCTCGGGGTGCGAGCCGAAGGGGATGAACTGGGTGCCGATGCGGAAGAGGCCGAAGTTCTGGCGCGCGTTGTAGCGCAGCGTCTCCTCCAGATTGCCGATGTTCCACTGAATCAGCTCGCGCAGCTTCTCCGGCGTCGCCAGGCGCAACACCGTTGTCCGCGGACTCCGGATCGCCGCGTATCCCAGCGGCATGCAGGCATACCCCACCCGGCGCAGTGCCCCCACGACCGACACCTCCCTTCAGGATCTTCTGAGAACAGGAGCCCTGGCGCAGGTGTTCCCGGCGGAACGTGGGGCAAAACCGGAGCCTCTCCGCCGCCCCAGGAATGAGCCGGACGGCGCCGAACGAGAGGGCAGGCGGTGAATTACCGATTCCGTGGTCTCTCCTGGGAGAGAAGCACCCGGATCCGGTCCGCCCGGCGTTTCATTGGAGGGAGAGAGCGCGAATGCGAGTGCTGATCATCGGGGGAACGGGCGCCTTCTCGGGGCGCGTGACAGAGCGGGTGGTCGCGGCGGGCCACGAGGTGATGCTCTACAACCGAGGGCAGCGGCCCCTGCCGGATGGAGTCGCGGTGCCGGTGATCCGCGGTGAGCGGAGCGCCCTGCGCGACCATGCCGGTGAGATCGCGGAGTTCGCGCCCGAGGCGGTGATCGACTCGATCTGCTTCCAGCCCGAGGAAGCAGCCGACCTCGTCGCCCTTTTCCCCCAGGCGCGGCGCGTCGTCTTCATCAGCTCCGTGGATGCCTACGGCGAGGATATCGGCGGCGCTCCCGTGACCGAGGAGCGTGAGCCCCGGCCTGTGACCGATTACGGCAAGGGGAAGCTGGCGTGCGAGCGCCTGCTCCTGGAGCAACTTGGAGATGCCGTCACGGTGTTCCGGCCCAGCCACATCCTCGGACGGGGATTCCTGACCACAAGCCTCTGGAGCCGGAGCCCCTACCTAGTGGACCGCGTGCGCAAGGGGAAGCCGGTTCCGGCGATTGATGGCGGGCGCAACCTGATGACGCCGGTCTATGCGGGTAACATCGCGGAGTGGGTGGCGCGCTCGCTCGAGAGCCCCGCCGCCAATGGCGAGGTGTTCAATGCCGTGGGCCCCGAGATCATCACCCAGCGCCGCTACTACGAGATCATCGCGGAGATACTGGGGGTGCCGATCCGCCTGGTGGCGGTGCCGTCGCACCTTTTCCGGCAGCGCTTCGCCTCGCCGCCGCAGTTCAATTGGCACCGGCCCTACTCCTGTGCGAAGGTCACCTCGGCTTTGGGGCATGCGCCTGCGGTCGGGCCTGAAGCGATGCTGCGCGAGACGGTGGAATACATGATGGCCCATGGTCTGGTTCGAGATTGCTCCGAGGATCCTTTTGACGACCGGCTGGTGGAGCTGCTGCTGCGCCATGAAGCGGAGCTCGATGCGCTCTTTGCCCAGAAGGCGGGATGAGAGAGGGAGAGGCGCTTCCGATCCCAGGGTGGGGAAAAGGACGCGCGTGTCGAATAGGGGACTGGGCTGTGATCTGTTCAGGGCCATGAGACCAGCGCCTGGGATCGGTTCGCCAGAGCATTCGATGTAAAGGTTTCCGCTTGCGAACCCGGGAGTGCCCTCCGCGCGGCGGAGAATCCCCGCCCCGTTCCGCAGGAGGGGGCTTCCACGGGTTGCAGGGCGGCTAAGGATGCGTCTTCTGACATCTTCATGGCGATCGTTGTGCCAATGCGCGCAAGACCAGGAGGGATAGATGAGTAGCGTTCGTGTGGGAATCATCGGTTATGGCGGCATGGGAAGCTTCCATGCCAACTACCTTTTCAAGGGAGAAGTGCCCGACGCGACACTGACCGCCGTCTGTGATGTGGCTCCGGAGCGCCTGGAAGCGGCGAAGAAGGCCTTCGGCGACCAGGTGAAGACCTTTGAGACGGCCGACGCGCTTTTTGCCGCGGGCGTGGTGGACGCGGTGTTGATCGCGACGCCGCACTACTTCCATCCGCCGCTCGCGATCCAGGCGTTCCAGCACGGGTGCCACGTCCTCAGCGAGAAGCCGGCGGGCGTCTACACCAAGCAAGTCCGCGAGATGAACGAGGCCGCAGAGCGCAGTGGCAAAGTGTTTGGCCTGATGTTCAACCAGCGCACGCTGGCCGGACACCAGAAGATGCGCGAGTTGGTGCAGTCCGGCGAACTGGGCGAGATCCGGCGCACCCACTACGTGATTACCGATTGGTTCCGGACCCAGGCCTACTACAACTCCGGCGGCTGGCGCGCCACCTGGTCGGGTGAGGGTGGCGGCGTTCTTGCCAACCAGTGCCCGCACAACCTGGACCTGTGGCAGTGGATTTGCGGCATGCCCTCGCGCGTGCGCGCCTTCTGCTCTTTCGGGAAGTACCACGATATCGAAGTCGAGGATGACGTGACGGCCTACGTCGAGTACCCGAACGGGGCGACGGGTGTCTTTATTACGAGCACCGGCGAGGCGCCCGGCTCCAACAGCTTCGAGATCACCGGCGACCGTGGCCGGCTCGTGCTGGAGGGGGGCAAGCTCACCTTCTGGCGCACGCGCTCCTCGGTGCAGAAGTACATCTACGAGGCGCAGGGTGGTTTCCAGAAGCCGGAGACGTGGCAGATCGAGATCCCGGCCGGCGGAGGCGAGGGGCACAAGGGGATCACCAAGAACTGGATCCAGGCGATCACCAGTGGCGCTCCCCTCCTGGCCCGTGGCGAAGAGGGCATCAACGGCGTCCAGCTCGCCAACGCCATGCTCCTCTCCACCTGGACGGATGACTGGGTAGAGATCCCCGTCGATGAGGAGCTTTTCCTCGCCCGGCTCAAGGAGAAGATCGAGACCTCGACGGTGCAGAAGAGCTCCGGCAGCGCCCTGAACTTCGACGGCACTTTCGGCAGCGGAGCCTGAGCGTTCAGGCCAACCGAACGGGCGCTCGCGCGGAACGGAAACCTCTCGTAGCCGTTCCGCATGAATGCGCCCCTGCCGGATGCCTGGAGTGATGCATCACCGTAGCCCGCGGGGCAGCTGGAGCACATCCCCGCTCCCCGCGGGCGTTTTTTGATTCCCCCCTGCTACTCCCTCACGCCATTTCTGTTCCCGCGAGCTTGTCCGCCAGGCGCGTGGGCTCGGGGAGACGGTAGCCGCGCGCACAGCGCAAGACGAGCTCGACGGCGGTCTCGTGACGCATGCGGTGCCCTGCGGAGACATAGACCGGCTTGACGCCCCGCCGGGTTCTGACGGCATACCCGAGCAGCTCGCCATCGGGAGCGAGCAGCGGGGAGCGGTCGCCCGGGTTGGGGCCTGGCTCTTCGGCGTGGCCGGTCAGGATGCTTTTTGCGCATCCCAGGGTGGGGCGGTCGAGGAGCACGCCGAGGTGGGTGGCGATCCCCATGCGCCGCGGATGCGCGTAGCCGTGCCCGTCGAAGAGGAGGAGGTCGGGCAGGCGCTGGAGCTGACTCAGCGCCGCCTCGATGGCAGGCCCCTCGCGAAATGCGAGCAGCCCCGGCACGTAGGGGAAGGTGATGGGGACAACGGAGGTCACCTGTGCCACCGGGCGCAGCTCCGGGAAGGAGAGGACCACCACGGCGCATCGGGCAACCGGCTCGCCGCCGCGTTTTGGAAAGGCCGTATCGACCCCCGCGACGGTGCGCACCTCGTCCAGGTCATCATCCAGGCGGATCCGTTTGCGTAACTCTTGCTGAAGCGCGATCGCTTCGCGCACATCGACCATCCAATGCTCTCTCCCCCGATCCATGACTTCCTCCTCTCCTGGTGATGCGCAGTTTCCCCGCCAGTATGACAGACCCAGGCTGTTCACGTCAAGCGCCGCGCGGCGGACTGTGATTTCGGAGATAAGGAATTGGTGTATGCCCTGTTTCCGGTTGCCATCGCCCGCGGTTTGGGAGTGGTCGCCTGGGAGGGGGAGCCCCGACGGGGCTTTGCCAGGAAGTAGCGCGGAGCTTCGAGCTCCGCGCCAGGGTGTCGCGCAACCCGACGCGCGGCGATCAATCACCGCGCTGCTTGCGAGCGAAGCCCTGCCGGGCTGGGTCGGACCACATTCCCGGCCAAGCGGAAGTGGCAAGATCTGGGAGGGGGGGCCCCGACGGGGCTTTGCCGGGAAGCAGCGCGGAGTTTCGAGCTCCTGGCGCGAGGGCAGCCCTTGCCATCCGTGTCCGTTCCCTTCATCCGTGGTATCGGGGCCGGGCGCGGGCGGGAGAACGCGGGCAACCGTCCGGACCTTACCCATTCCGGAATCCCAATCGCTGGAATACACGCGCAACATCTGATGGAGCCTCCAGGCGCGGTGCGGCCTCCAAAAAGGAGCAGGAAGCGCCGGGAGGACGCGCGCGGCCCCCTGTCGAATCGAATGCACAGGGAACTGGTCGAACGAGGAGCAGAGTGGGTTTCGGCCGGGACCGGGAGGCGGTCCCTCAATGGAACAGGGAAAACGGGTAAAGGATTTCCGAAAGCTGTACCAGGCGGGTCAGGCACTGGTACGCCGGCACAAGTACGACCAGGCGATCGCCAAGTTCAAGCGGATCACCGGGAGTGACCTGCACACGCTGCCCCTTCCCGATGCGGGGGGAGAGACCACGGTGGTCGAAGGCGCGGAGAGCGACGCCGCGGCGCTGCGTCCGGTGTATGTGCAGGCGCATGTGAGCCTTGCTGTCTGCTACACCGAGAAGGGAATGTTCCAGGAGGCGATCAGCATTCTCAACCGCGCCGCGCAGATTGACCCCCAGAACGCGGATGCGCTCTGCGCGTTGGGCTACGTCTATCGGCGCAACGGCATGGTCGACCAGGCGATTGAGGCGTTTGAAAAGGCGCTGGCGTGCAACCCGCGCTGCGCCCGCGCTCAGAAGAGCCTGGCGTTCCTGGCGATGGAGCAGGGGCGGTATGACGACGCCATCCTCCTCTGCCAGGAGGCGATTCGCGCCGACCCGACGTACGAACAGGCCTATGTCGAGCTGGCCGGGGCGCTCCAGCTGGCCGGCCGGCATGCCGAGGCGCTGGAAGCCCTCCAGAAGGCGGTCTCGCTCAACCCGAAGAACCTGGAGTATCTCCTGCGCGCCATCTCGCTGCTGCGTGAAGCGGGCTTGCAGGAGGAGGCGTTGCCTGGCCTGGAGTGGGCGGCGAGCGTCTGCGACGAGCCGGCGATTCGATTGGCTCTGGGCGAGTGCTATCTCGATCTGGATCGCAACCGCGAGGCGATGGAAGCCTGCTGCGCCGTGCTTCGCAAGCGCCCGCGCGACCTGCGCGCGCTCGATCTCTTGCAGACGGCGTATCTCAAGGAAGGAGAGACCGCCCAGGCGCTGCGGATTGCCTACCGGCTGGCCGCGATCTGCCCGCAAGACCCGATGAACTTCTTCCGCAAGGCTGTGCTCTATCAGCAGCTTGGCGATGTTCGCCAGGCGATTGATAACTACACGCGCGTGATCGAGATGGCCTCGGAGAATGACCCGGATCTGGCGGCGCGCGCGAGAGAGGCGGTGGAGTTGCTGGATAGCCTTCAACTGCGGCAAATGATCACCCTGGCTGCCGACGATCCTGTCTTCCGCGCCCGGCTGCAGCGCGATCCCGTCGAGGCCGCCGCGGCGCGCGGCTTCCATCTCAGCGAGTCCGGCCTGGCTGCGCTGCAGCAGATAGAGCTGGAACAGCTCCCCTCTCTCCAGCTTCAGTGGCTGCGCCGGAATTACCACTGACGGCCTTGCCTACCGACCGGTTCGCCTCAACAGGGACATCCCGCCGTGACCGTGGCCGGCGCCTGCTTGGCATAGCGCTCATCAGCCTGCTTCTCTGCCTCATCGCGGGAGGATCCTCAGTGGCGCGCGCCGACGCGGAGGCCGGCACCGTGCCCATGGGACTTTGGCGCGCCTCTGGCGGCACCTGGCTCGCGCTCGTCCATTCTCCTGCCGGCGTCTGGCTCTGGTCCTCCGAGGGAGCCACCTCTTCCGGCCGGCTTTCCCGGCGCATCCCGCTGGTGGGAGCGGAGGGGGTCGCACCCCTCGCGACGCCCGGCCCCGTCGTGGCCGCCGCCTGCTCTCTCGATGCCTCGGACCGCGTGCATCTAGCCTGGCAGGCGGGTGAAACGCTCTACTACGCGCGCTGCGCCCTGGAGGATCTCCCCAAAGGCACGGGCTGGCGCGGCCCGATGGGAGAGCCGGCGCCCGTGGTTGTGGCGCGCGGAGTGACGCCGCGCGCGTGTGCCCTCGCTGCCGGTGCGCGCCCGGCCATCGCGGGAGAGCGTGGCGGGGGCGTTGTTGCCTACCGGTTTGATGGGGAATGGCGCGAGACGTTCGCCAGTATCGAGGGGCGTGCCCCGGTGATGCTGCGCGGCAACCGGCGCGAACTGCACCTCGCCTTCGCGAGCCCAGAGGGGATCCGCTATCACTCCAGCCCTGATGGCGAGCGGTGGCTGCCGCGCGAGACGCCCCTCCGCGGGAGCGTCGGATCCAGACCATCGCTGGCGCTCCTGCAGGGCCGGCCCGTCGTCGCCGGCGTGGTCAATGGCAGGGCCGCGATTGCCACCCGGGGCGAGGAGTGGTCATCTCATTCCCTTTGGGATGTGGAGGAAGGCGGCCATCCCCATCTGGGAACAGACCGCCAGGGTGGAGTGTGGTGTGCCTGGACGGATGGCGGTCGGATCCATGCTGCCCGCTGGCTGGGCGAGGCCCTGAGCCCAGAGTTCGCGCTCGGCGCAGGCACCGCCGTGCTCCTCGTGGAGCAGGCGCCGCCGGATCTGGCTGCGGATCTCGGTCTCCTGGTGGCCGGGGCAGGGCAACCGATCATCCTGCGCCTTCCCACGCCGGGACTCGCCCTCCTGGAGAACACGCCCACGCGCTTCCTTGACCTGCTCGATCTCGTGGAGATGCGGGGCGTTGTTCGCGATGTGCCGGCGCTCGCGAGTGCCGGGTCGATCCCCGCACCGGCCCCCGGCGCGCTTATTCCGGGGGGGCTGGTAGCCTCTGGCAAGGGGGATCGCAACCTGCGCGCCTGGTTCACTCTCCAGGCAGAGGGGGGCCGGATCGGGTATGTGGCCGAGTGGTCTCGGGGCCGGTGGGGAACCCCGCTGGAACTGACGCTCGCGGCACCGCGCCCGTGGCTGAAACCCCCGGCGGGCCACCTCTCCGTGGTTCGGGATGACGAGGAACCGAATGCGGCGCGCCGCTATAAGATGGCCGCTGAGAGCGCCGGATCGGCCCCCGCGCTCCTCACCTCGCCGGATGGAATCGCCTGGGCCTACTATTCTGAGCTTCCCCTGGCGCGCCCGCTTAGCTTGGTGCGCGACACCTTCGCGCGCGCGGAAGAGCGGTGGCGGCTCTTCGGTTTGCACGGGGAGCAGGGATCACTCCTCCACTACAGCAGCCCCGACCGCGAGCATTGGTATCGGCAGCCTGACGTCGGTCTGGCGACCGCGGATGCCACCTTCTGGACGGAGGAGGGGATGCTGCTCGGCCTGGTGAACGGCGGACGCTTGCTTCTGGCCAAGAGGCGCGGGTGCCCGATCATCCAAGTGGCAGAGTTCCCAATGCCTCCTGGCACAGGCAGGGTTTTCGCGCCGCCATTCTACTGGAATGGGAAGCGAAGCCTCTTCCTCGCGGAACCGGACGTTTGGAGTCGGTTCCTCGCGCCGGAGGGGCGCTGGGTTGGGCTGGCCGCGGCGGCTCCTGACCGGCCTGGGGTGTGCGTGACCGTGCCGATCGCCCACGTGCGCCGTGACCGACACCTGCGCGTCGATGTGAAGACCAGAGACTCGCGCGCCGGGGTGCGGGTCGAAGTGCTCGATGCCAGCGGAGAGCCGGTGCCTGGATACACGGCGCGCATCCGCCGCGCTGATGGCTGGCGGGTCGTCTCCTGGGGCCGAGGGCGCGCTCTCTGGCGGCTTGAGGGTTCCTCCTTCCGACTGCGCTTTACGGTCGAGCCGGGCGCGTACCTTTATGGGTTCCGCTTTGTCGAGTGACCTCCTGAGCCAGCCCATCCCTGGAGGGTGCTGCTCGGGTCCGTCACCCAGATAGGCGTGGTCCAGCACTCGGTGCCGTCCGCGCACAGCATGCGCAGCGCGTAGGCATGGGTGGCGTTGGTATCTCCCGGGTGAGTATACGCTACCTCGGCGCTGTCGGCATGGTCGACATCCGTGACCTGAACGCGCTCGCCGTTGCGCAGCAGCTCAACGCGTAGGATGGGCACGCCGGCCGCGATACTTGCGGCGAGTTCAACGGGCCTGCCACCAGAGGGGACCACGCTGCCGATCGGCTTGCCCGCTGCCGTAAAGCGGATGGTGACGCCTGTGGGGCCCACATAGGTATGCCGCAGACGCAGCGCGTGCAGCACTCTCTCTCGTGTGAGGTAGCCTGCCCAGAGATGGGTGAGCGTGCCGCCTGCCTGGTGTCCCGAGCTGGCGATGAGCCCGGCGCGCCCGGCGGCTGCCAGCCACCAGGCATCTTTCCAACTCTCCGGCATTGGGGCTCCCGTGCCCGCGCCTCTCGTACTCTCTGCGAAGGGGGCCACCAGATCCACTGGCCGCGCGCCCGAGGCAGGCGCTCGTTCCCACCCATGGAGGATGAGAAGCGAACCCTCGGGGTGCTCGTCCGCGCGCAGAGTCTGCCCGGGCGCGCCTGCGTTCCGCTCCACCTCAGAGAGAGGCGCCTGCAGGCAGAGAAGCGACCTATGGCTACCTTCGAGGGGGCTGTAGTTGTAGCTGCAGAGGATCGCCAGGGAGCCCTCGACCGAGTAGAGATCGGCCACTTTGTGTTGGAGACGGCGCCGGTATGCCTCTCCCGCGCTGGCACCGGATTGCACTCCGTCGAGCGCGAGGAAGTCGAGCCGCGCGTGATCCAGGGCGAAGCGGAGCACGTCGCGGATCGATCCATGCCGGAAGGGATGGCACGGCGAGAGCTCCGTGTAGCGCTGCAGGTCGCCCTGGTAAAGCGAGTATCCCTCCTCGCCAAAGGTAGCGACGGCGCGCTTGCGGGGCTCCCACCGGAGGGAGACCTCCGCGGCGGGCTCGGCAACCGGCTCCAGATCGAGACGCTCCTTTGCCGGGAAGCCCCGCGGCAGCGATGCGGCGTAGACGGCATGGTGGAGCAGCGGGGTGTCTCGCCCATCCGAGGCCCAGGCTAGCCAGGAGTGCCCATTCTCGCCTGTGGCGAAGACGGCCTGCATATCACTGCGCCCGGCGCTATCGGGCAGGAGGATCGGACGCGACCACCTGCGGCCATCGAAGCGCTGGGCTGCCACGTCCCAGGTTCCCTCGCGGAGTGCGCGACGGTAGGCGATCCAGATCGACCCTTGGGAATCAACATGCACGCTCGGTGTCTCGGCGAACGTGGCGATGCCCTCCAGGGCTTCGGTCGGAGGCAGCGGCGGTTGAAGGAGACGCTCTCCCTCCAGACAGCGCAAGCCGATGCGGCGCTCTCGGTGCAGCTCGGCGGCATGGCGCTCGCTGCCCCAATCGGCTTCTCCCAGGTCATAGGCGATCCAGAGCCGGCCATCGGGCCCGCACGCGAGTGAGGCGTTTGCCTCATACTCCGGGCCGTGGGTGATCCGCCGGATCGGGGTGAGCTGTCCGCCCTCAAAGGAGCGCAGATAGAGATCGTAGCTCCCGCTCGCGTAGGAATCCCACGCCACGTGTACCGTGCCTTGCGGGGAGACTGCCAGTGCCGGCGCCCAGTGGTTCGCTGGCACATCGGTGAGCAGCATGTGGGGCGACCAGCGCCCCTCCTCCCAGTATGCCAGCCGGATATGGGAGAAGGAGCCCTCGAACGATTGCCAGGCCAGCCACACGCGGCCCTGGGTATCGGAGGCAAGCCGGGGGTTGGTATCGGGGCCGGGGTTGCGTGTCACCCGGGAAGGCCTGCTCCAACGCCCGCCAGAGAGGACCGATGCGTAGAGGTCCCAGTTCCGCTGCCGCTCCTGGCCCCACACGGCGATCAGGTTGCCCTGGGGCGTTGCTGCGAGCGCCAGCTGGTCGATCTTCCCCCTGGCGCGTGGCAGGGCGCCTCGAGACTCCCACCGGGCATCCACCAGCTGCGCCAGGAAGATCTGATCCTCGCGGCCATCGAACGCGATCCACCCGCACCAGATTCCCGCGCGTTCGCTCGATGCCAGGGCAGGGATGTCGCTCTCTCGCTCTCCGGAGAGGGGCCGGGGCGTTGGCAGCAGCTCGACCGCAACCGGCCCATCCAGTGGGGTGATCCGGTCATCCTTCACCAAATCCGCGAGAGGGAAAGTGTGCGTCTGCGGTCCTAGCGTCACCTGTACGGCGGCGGTGCGTGGCGCGGACAGGGTGACCAGCAGGGAGCGAGGGCCCGCGGCGCCCGAATCGCATTGCCAGGACCAATCGGCTCCCACGGCATCGCCCGCGCGCAGACCCCAGCCCAGCAGCCGCAGGATCTTGCCCTCGGAGACCGAGACGCGCCCCTGCGTGCCGATCCCGCTCTCGGCTCGCCACGCAATACGGAGCGTGTGGATCTCTGGCGATTCCAGAGATGCTGCCCAGCCCGCGGCCATCAACAGCGCGAGCGTTGCCCCAATGAGGAATCTCGCCATCTCCACTCCCTCCCACGCATTCTGTTTCCGAACTGCAAGGGCGGTGCCAAGCGTGCTGTGTGTGGGCGCGGGTGCGCGGGCTTGGCTCCTTTCCGGTTGGCGGCCGAGCACCGGGCTATCGACGGGGAATCCGCTGATGGGGGTACCAAGAAAGTACCGATAGACTCTCCTTCCCCGGAATGCTATAATGAGGTAGAAATAGGGATTCTGCGCATCATCCATGTGAGAGGGGAATGAATCCTTGTGAATCGCATCGTTGCCAAAGACTGGCTGGCGCCCACCGTGGCGCGTTTTGAAGTGGAAGCCCCCCTGACAGCACGCAAGCGCCGCGCCGGCCAGTTTGTGATCCTGCGCGTGACGGAGTCGGGCGAGCGGATCCCGATTACGATCGCCGGCTCGAACCCGGAAGCAGGAACCATCACCCTGGTCGTGCAGAAGGTGGGGAAGACGACCTCGGATCTTTGTGCCCTGGAACCAGGGGAGTATTTGAGCGATCTCGTGGGCCCGCTGGGCCAGCCAACGCATATCGAGCGCTGGGGGCGCGTGGTGTGCGTGGCTGGCGGCGTGGGCGCCGCGGTTATACTGCCAATTGCTCTGGCGGCGCAGGCCGCCGGGAATCAAGTGGACACCATTCTTGGCGCGCGTTCGAAGGACCTTCTGATCCTCGAGAAAGAGTTGGCGGCTGCCAGCGAGCGCCTCCATATTACCACCGACGACGGATCTCGCGGCGAGAAGGCCCTCGTCGTAGCGCCGCTCGAGCGCATCCTGCAGGCCGGGCCGGTGCATCAGGTTCTGGCGGCGGGCCCGCTGCCGATGATGCGAGCCGTGTGTGACGTGACTCGTCCGTATGGCGTGAAGACGGTCGTCAGCCTCAACCCGGTGATGGTGGATGGCACGGGGATGTGCGGCGGCTGCCGGGTTACGGTTGGCGGCGAGGTCAAATACGCCTGTGTGGATGGCCCGGAGTTCGACGGCCACCTGGTCGATTTCGATGAGTTGCGCGCCCGCCTGGCGGTCTACCGTCCTCAGGAGGAGACATCACGCGGCCGGTGCCGGAGCAACCCCGAGCCGCTGCGCTAGCCCGCGATAGTTGCAAAAACAGTGCAAAGGAACCTGCGCTTCGCCGACCGTCGGACGGAGCGGCACTCGCGATGGCCGTGAAGGCGCCTGGCGGAATGCCCGGATGAGTGGCACCCTCTCGCCCTGCGAAGCGTGGCGAGGGTCTCAGGTTGTTTTTGGTTGAGGATGGTAAGCGGATAATGGCGAACGATAACAAGAGACGACTCGCGATTCCAAGGCAGCACATTCCCACCCGGCCGGTGGAAGAGCGCATCCGGGATTACGAGGAGGTCGCCATCGGGTTCTCGGAAGAAGAGGCCCGTCGGGAGGCAGAGCGCTGCCTGCAATGCAAGCACGCCAAGTGTATGGAGGGGTGTCCGGTCAGCGTCCACATCCCCGCGTTCATCAAGGCGATTGCCGAAGGGCGCGATGACGATGCAGTCAGCATCGTGCGCGAGCAGAACCTCTTTCCGGCGATCTGTGGCCGCGTCTGCCCGCAGGAGACGCAGTGCGAGCAGGTCTGCACCCTGGCCAAGAAGTACGGCGCGGTCGCCATTGGTGCCCTCGAGCGGTATGTGGCCGACCACGCCCGCAAGCGCGGCGCCAACGGGAGCAAGGTGGAGAAAGCCGCGCCGACCGGCCGGCGCGTCGCTGTGATTGGTTCGGGTCCGGCGGGGCTGGCCGCCGCGGGCGACCTGGCGCGTCAGGGCCATGACGTGACGATCTTCGAGGCGCTGCATCGCCCGGGCGGCGTGCTGGTCTATGGAATCCCAGAGTTCCGCCTGCCGAAGGCGATCGTCGCCGAGGAGATCGCCGCGCTCCAGGCCCTGGGCGTGAAGATCGAGACGAACGTCGTGATCGGGAGAACGATCACGATCGATGAGCTGTTCGCCGAGGGGTATGATGCGGTCTTCGTCGGCTCGGGCGCCGGCCTCCCGATGTTCCTGGGCATTCCGGGCGAGAACCTGTGTGGCGTCTACTCGGCCAATGAGTTCCTCACGCGCATGAACTTGATGCGCGCCTTCGACTTCCCCAACTACGATACCCCGATCCAGATCGGCAAGCACGTGGCGGTGATCGGAGGCGGCAACGTGGCGATGGACGCGGCGCGCGTGGCCCTGCGCATGGGCCCTGAGAAAGTGACGATCCTATACCGGCGCTCGCGTGCCGAGATGCCCGCGCGCCTGGAGGAGATCGAGCGCGCGGAGGAGGAGGGAGTCCATTTCGAGCTGCTGGTGGCGCCTACGCGCATGCTGGGTGATGACCGCCGCTGGGTGACCGGAGTGGAGTGCCAGCGCATGGAGCTGGGCGAGCCGGATGCCTCAGGTCGGCGGCGACCGGTGCCGGTGCCGGGGTCCGAGTTCGTGGTGCCCGCGGATACCGTGGTGGTCGCCATCGGCAACCACCCGCACCCGCTGGTGCCTCAGACCACGCCTGGCATGGCCGTGACCAAGAAGGGCACCATCGTGGCCGATCCGGAGACGGGCGCCACCCCGCGGCCGGGCCTCTTCGCCGGCGGTGATATTGTGACCGGGGCCGCGACGGTCATCCTTGCGATGGGCGCCGGCCGCCGCGCCGCGCGCGCCATCAGCGAGTATCTCAACACGTTGCCCCCGAAGAGTGATACCTAGCCGGCACGGTTTTCCTGTGATGTGGGCGGGCTGCCTGTAGGTAGCTCGCCCCTTTTCCTCATACGCCTGATAAGCAGGGCATTCCAGAGGATGCGTCGAACTACCGAAGAGGGCGAGACAGCCGGGAATGCGCCTTCACCCGTTGGCGTGCCTCTCCTGTGCGCGAGTCTACGGGCAACCCCCACTGGCCTGGCAAGCGCTCACGCTGTATCCGACGCATTGGTGTTGGAACACGTTGCTTTGCGAAGTTCCCAGCTGGGCCAGGAAGACGGGAGATGAAGTTGAGCAATGCCTCCACGCGGCTGATCGATGGGATGCCGCGCCTGATCCAGGCGGGAATGGGAATCCATATCTCCAGCGCCCGACTGGCCAATATCACCTCGCGCTTGGGTGCCCTCGGTGTGGTATCGGGCGCGGGCCTGCGCCACGTAGTGGTCGAGCAGGTGCGTGCCGGTGCCACCGAAGCGATTGCTGCGGCGCGTACCTTCCCCTTCGCGCGCTATGTCGAAGAGCTCCTTGCTTTTGCGCCAGGCGGATCGAAACACCGCTCGGCCGTGCCGGTGGATCACCCCGAGCCACGCTTGGGCGCCCTGGCAAAGCGGTTGACCACGATCTGCGCCTATGTCGAGGTGGCGATGGCCAAGAAGGGCCATCGGGGCAAGGTGGGCATCAATGTGATGTGGAAGTGCGCCCTGAGCGTGCTCCCGACGATTTACGGCTCGATGCTGGCCGGCGTCGATGCCCTGGTGTGCGGCGCCGGCGTGCCGATGGAGCTTCCTGGAATCGTGGCGAGCATCCGCGCCGGGAAGGACCTCTCGTACACGCCGCTCACCGGCACAGACACACACACGCATCTGAGCATCGCCGAGGATGACCCGGCGCCGGTGCTGGCGCGTATGGAGCCCCCGAAGCTGCTGCCCATCGTTTCGAATTTCGCCTTCTGCAAGCGGATCCTGGATACGTGGGCGAAGCGCTATGATGGCGCGCGGCCTTTCGCCTTCGTCCTCGAAAACCATGCGGCCGGGGGGCACAACGCGCCACCGCGCAATAAGGTGGCGTTCACCGAGACGGATGACCTTGATTCCTACTTCGATAAGGTGCTTGGACTGGGGGTTCCGGTCTACGTCGCAGGCGAGTTCCCTGGTGGGGGATCGCGCCGTGACTACCTCCACTGGCTCGAGCGCGGCGCCTATGGGATTCAGGTGGGCTCGCGCTTCGCGCTCTGCAGCGACTCCGGCATGCGTCCCGACCTGCGTGACGCCGTCATCGAGGCCAACCGCCGCGGAGAATCGGAAGTCGTCACCGACCTCCGCCTTTCGCCGACCGGCTACCCCTTCAAGCGCGTCACCGTGCCCGGAACGCTCAGTGACCCGCGCGTTTATGCTGCTCGACCGCGAGCGTGCAATCGGATGCATCTGGCACGCTCAGTGTTTCAAGAGCAGTCGGATGGCACCGTCAAAGAGGCCTACATCTGCCCGGCGATGCCGGAGAAGCGGTTCCTGAGCCTGGGGGGGCAACCCCGCGGATCTGGAAGGCCGCGTTTGCCTGTGCAACGCGCTCCTGTCGACGGCAGGTTTCTACAGCGACGTGGAGCCGCCGATCGTCACGCTGGGCGAGAGCGGCCTACAGGTGAAGGAGCTTCTCAGCGCGCGCCAGGTGATGGAAGAGATTCTGACGCCCGAGTACGTGGCGCAGGCCGAGAAGGAGCTGACCGAGCCGACCTAATCATGAGGCAGGGGGCGCGGGTGGTGCTTAAGGCGCCGCCCGCGCTCCCTGGCCAGCGGCGCCCCGTAAAGCGCCAGACTCCCGCCTATCCCCTCGCTACCCGGCCGAGCACTTCTCCAGTTGCGCCAATCAGTTCCACCGCCAGTGGCATCTGGCCGAGGGCATGCGTGGAGCAGGAGAGGCAGGGATCGTAGCACCGGATCGCCGCCTCCACGCGGTTGAGCATCCCCTCAGTCAGCTTCTTCCCATCCACGAACTCCCGGGCCACCTCGCTCACGGCGCGGTTCATCGCCCAGTTGTTGTGCCCGGTGGAGACGATCAGGTTCACGCTCTCCAGCCGGCCCGTGTCGTCCACCTGGTAGTGGTGGATCAGCGTGCCCCGCGGCGCCTCGACGACGCCCACGCCCTCGCGGTTTCTCACCGGTCCGATGGCAAGCGTCTCGGTCGCCGTGACCTCGTTATCGTTGAGAAGTTCGCGGGCGCGCTCGGCAGCGTAGAGGCCCTCAATCGCGCGCGCCAGGTGGTAGAAGAGCGAGCCTTCCACCGCGCCCCCACGGCCCAGCGCCTTGAACTGCTGCCACTCCTCGCGCGCGAGCGGCGTCGAAACGTCGCTGCACAGGTTGAGCCGGGCCAGCGGGCCGACGCGATACGCGCCCGTCGGAAAACCAAGCTTCCGATAGAAGGGGAACTTGAGGTAGGACCAGGGCACCGTCTTCTCGGCGATGTAGTTCAGGTAGTTCGCCGGGTCGTAGTCCGGCTCCCACGGCCGGAGCTTCGAGTCGACCATGCGGATGCGGCCGTCGTACAGCTCCAGTTGCCCCCGATCCCCCACCAGGCCGGCGTACCCAGAGGGGAACGCGGCGAAGCTCTCCATCTGCTCGGCATTCGCCTCGGCATAGCCTTTGATCACGGCGACGGCCATGCGCATTCCGTCGACGACGCCATCGATTTGCGAGCGGAGCTCGTCGCGATCCGCCGGATCCAGGCCCTTGTTGACGCTGTTTGGCGTGGCGGCGTCATAGGGATGGATCCGCTTGCCGCCGATCTTTCGGATCACCTCCTGCCCAAACTTCCGCAGGCCAATCCCCTTGAGCGCGAGCTCTGGGTTCGCCTGGATCACGCCGGTCACGTTGCGGATCGTGGGGTCGGCGTCGAAGCCGAGGAGCAGGTCCGGCGAGGCGAGGTGGAACAGGTGGAGCGCGTGCGATTGAATGAACTGCCCCATGTGCATCAGCTCGCGAATCAGCCGGGCTGGCCGGGGCAGCTCCTGGCCCACGATCGCGTCACACGCCTTGGCCGAGGCCAGGTGGTGGCTGATCGGGCAGATCCCGCAGATCCGCTGTGTGATTTGGGGCATCTCGAAGAACATGCGCCCCTCGCAGAACTTCTCGAAGCCCCGGAACTCGTTGACGTGCATCCGGGCCTCGGTGACCTTGCCCGCGTCATCGAGATGGATCGTCACCTTGGCGTGGCCCTCGATGCGCGTGACCGGTTCGATGGTGATGGTGCTTGCCATCCTCTTCCCTCCAGAGATGGAGCGCGAGGGGGCGATGGGCGATAGGAGGAGAGAGCGTCTTTCCCCGGCAGCTTCCTCTAAGGGCGCTGGCGCCTCCCGGGATGCCGCCGGGGATCCCCTCGCGTCCCGCACCTCGATCAGTCGTAGCGCAGATTCTCTCCCACGGGCTCGGGGAGCCGGCCCTCCAGGAGCTCCTTGATCGCCCAGCCGATCGCTTGCGCGGAAGGAGGGCAGCCTGGAAGGTAGGCATCCACCTTCACCACCTCGTTGCAGGCCCTGGTGCGATCCAGGAGCTGGCACAGCTCCGGATCCGAGGGCACTTCACCATCTACCGTGCTCGGGGTTTCGATGTAGGCTCTCTTCAGCGCCTCCTCCGTGCCAACGAGGTTGCGCATCGTCGGGATCCCGCCGAAACAGGCGCAGTCGCCAAGCGCCAGCAGGATTTGACACTTCTCGCGCATCTCCTTGAGCGTGTTGATGTTGGCGGTGTTGGCCACCGCGCCCTCGACAATGCCCACCGTTACCTCGGGAGGGTGCTTCAGATCCGTGATCGGGCTGGATGTGAGCTCGACCTCGCCCAGGATGGTGACCAACTCCTCATCAAGATCGAGCAGCGACATGTGACAGCCGGCGCACCCTGCCAGCCAGTCCGTCGCGATCTTCACTTTCGCCATTCTATCTCCCCCCATCTTGTGCCGCATCTCGCTACATCACGAGGACAACGCCATCAACACCTCGCTCTCATCGCGCGCGCCGGGCGGCGGCTCTATCGCCGCGCGGAGGTGGACCTCCTGGCCCTGCGCGTTGATCATCGTGCCGTTTTTCTCGAACCACGCCGGGGCTGGCAGGACCACGTCCGCTCTCTCCGTGAGCGGTGTACGGTAGGCGGAGTGGACCACGAGGAAGAGCTGGCCGTCCATCCGGCCCAGTGCCTCCAGGCTGAGCCCGGGATCATCGCCGGCCAGGCAGAGGATCGCCTTCGCCGCCCGCCAGTCGACTCCGTTGGCCGGGAGACCGGCTGCCGCCGCGCCTCGGCTGTTCGCCTTCTCGCCCAGCCGCAGTACGCGTGGCCAGCCCGCCTCCGCGCCAGCCGCGACATCCTTCAGGACGATCTCGCTCGCGGGCGGGCAGAGGAGGAAGAGGGGACGCTGGGCGGCCGTGAGCAGCGGCGCCGCCGGATTTCCCGCCTGGCCGAGCGTGCGCAACGCCTCCGCGAGCGCCGCGCCCTCCACGGGTAGATGCACCCGGGCGCGGCGAACCAGGCGCTTTGTCGCCGTGCCGATCAAGACGAGCGGCGTGTCGTTCTGCTCCACGGCCCGGTTCACCAGGAAACCGGCCACCTCGTGGTCCGCGGTGGCGTTCTCGCCGGCCAGGATGATCAGGTCGGCCGCCAGAATGTCTGGCATCGTCGCATCCGGCGTGCGGTCGAAGATGCCCTGGGCGCCTAGCGCGACCGCGTTCGTGGGGGCGAGGGCGGTTTCGGCGTAGGATCGGAGCGCGGCCAGCGCCTCGGTATTCAGGCGCGCGCTGGCGACGCCGAGGACTGAAGAGGCGCCGTGCGTCTCTAGCGCCTTCGCCAGGCCCTCCCGGGCAAGGGCAATCGCCTCGTCCCAGGAGACGGGTTGCAGGGCGCCGTTCTCGCGCGCCAGCGGTGTTCGCACGCGTTCGCGCGCGTCGCCCAGCGATTCGTAGCGCCCCTTCTTGCACAGGAGCCCGGTGCCATCCTCGGGTGAGACGGTGGCATCCACGCGCAGCACCTGGCCTGAGCGCGCCACTAGCTCGACTTGGCACCCGAGGCTGCATTCCGGGCAGGTGGAGCTCACCAGCGTGCAATCCTCTTTCCGACCGCGATATGCCGAGCGCTTATCGAAGAGCGCGCCCGTCGGGCAGACCTGGACGCACGTCCCGCACGAGACGCACGTCGAGTCCGCGAACGCCTCGCTGCCATCCACAGTGAGGATCGAGCCGATCCCACGCTCGCGGATGCCGAGCGTGTGGTTGGCAACGAGCTCGCTGCAGGCGCGGAGGCACCGCCGGCAGAGGATGCACCGGTTCTGGTCGAACACTTTGTGCTCGTGAGAAGTGTCGGCCTCCATACGGGGAAAGAGGCTTGGGTAACGCACGTGGTCCATGCCGAGGCGATAGGCCAGGTCTTGCAGCTCGCAGTCGCCGCTCGCGGCGCAGAACATGCAGTAGTGGTTGCGCTCGGCGAAGAGGAGCTCGAGCGTGGAGCGGCGGATCGCGGTGAGGCGATCCGATTCGGTGGTAACCGCCATGCCTGGCTCGGCGGGAGTGGTGCACGCGGTGACGACACGGCTATCCGCCAGCTCGACGATGCACATGCGGCAGGTGCCGATATCATGCACGCCCTTCAGGTGGCACAGCGTGGGGAGATCGATCCCGGCGCGTTCGCACACGGCGAGGATCGTATCGCCCTGCTGGCCTGTCGCCTCCTTGCCGTTGATCGTGAGAGTGATCTCGCTCATTCGGCCTTCCTCCGCTCCAGATCGCAGCGCAGGCAGCGCCGGGCCTCCCGGCGCGCCACCTCTTCGGAGAGCGCCTGCTCGATCTCCAGGAAGTCGCGTGCGCGTGCCTCCGGCGGCAGTTCTCCTGCCTTCGCTCGTGGCACCGACGCGTACGCCTCCATCTCGTAGGTCAGGTCAAGGACGCGA
This sequence comes from Armatimonadota bacterium, assembly GCA_012512265.1. Classification (GTDB taxonomy): domain Bacteria; phylum Armatimonadota; class JAAZEB01; order JAAZEB01; family JAAZEB01; genus DUUU01. The sequence continues at coordinate 21,082 of JAAZEM010000062.1, forward strand.
TAGTCGGGCCACATCTTCTCCGGTGCGGGCTGTTTTCCTTGCAGATAGGCATCGACGAAGAGCGCCACCCGGTTGCCCTGGCCTACCGCCTCGACCACCGTGGCCGGGCCGGTCACTGCGTCGCCGGCGGCGAAGACCCCGGGCAGCGAGGTCATCATCGTGGCGTCCACGGCCAGCGCGCGCGCTTGACCATCGGCCGCGGGTGCCAGGCCGCTCACGTCGGGCACCTGGCCAATCGCCGGGATCACGACGTCCACCTCGAGGTCGAACTCGGCCCCGGGTGTGGGCACCGGCTTGCGCCGGCCGCTCTCGTCGAACTCGCCCAAGACCTGGCGCACGCAGCGCATGCTCTCGACGCGCCCGTTCCCGATGATGGCGCTCGGGTTGGCGAGAAAGTGCAGGCGCACGCCTTCGGCTTCGGCCGCGTCCACCTCCTCGGCGAGCGCCGGCATCTCGTCGCGGGTGCGCCGGTACACCAGATGCGCCTCGGACGCGCCCAGGCGGATCGCGGTGCGCGCCGCGTCCACGGCGGTATCGCCGCCGCCCACCACCGCCACGCGCTTGCCCTCGAGGCGCGGCGGGTTGCCGAGCGCGACGTCGCGCAGGAATCCAGTAGCGGAGATCACGCCCTCGCGATCCTCGCCCGAAATCCGCAGGCGCCGGTCCTTGTGCGCGCCAATCGCAAGCACGACCGCGTCGCACCCGTCGCGCTCCATCAGCTGCTCCAGCGTGAAGTCGCGGCCCAGGCGTGAGTTGAGCCGGATCTCGACGCCAGCCCGCTTGATGTGCTCGATCTCCGCGCGGAGGACGTCCTTGGGCAAGCGATAGTCCGGGATGCCGACGGCCATCATGCCGCCCGCCACGGGCAGTGCCTCGTGGACGACGACCTCGTAGCCCCATTGCGCAAGCCGGAGCGCCGCGGTGAGTCCGGCCGGCCCCGCGCCAATCACGGCCACCTTCTTGCCTTTGCTCGGCATCCGCTCGGGCGTCCACGGGTTCTTGAGCTCCTGATCGGCCATGAACCGCTTCACCTGGCGCACGGCGACAGGGGCGTCGATTTCGCCGCGCCGGCACTTCTGCTCGCAGAAGGCGGGGCAGACGCGCCCGCAGATCGCGGCGAAGGGGTTGCGCTCGCGGTGAACCGCCAGGGCCTCCGCGTACTTCCCCTCGGAAACGAGCATCAGGTAGGCGGGCACATCCACGCCAGCCGGGCAGGAGTTGACGCACCGCGAGTGGACGAGCGCCGTGCACTTGCCAGCGGGGCAGCGTTTCTCGCGGATATGCGCCAGGTACTCGTCGCGGAAGTGGGTTACCGTGCTCCGGACCGGGCTGGGCGTCAGCTTGCCGAGCGCGCAGAGAGAGCTCTCGGCCATCACGTGCGAGAGTTCCTCGATCCTGTCGAGGTCGGCCTCGGTGCCCTGGCCCTCGGTGATCCGCGTGAGCACGTCGAGGAGCTGCTTGCCGCCGACGCGGCAGGGGGTACACTGCCCGCACGACTCGGCGGCGGCGAAGGTGAGGAAGAACTTCGCCAGCTCCACCATGCAGGTGTCTTCATCGACGACGATCATGCCGCCGGAGCCCATGGTGGCGCCCGCCGCGGTCAGCGAGTCGTAGTCGATTGGCGTGTTGAGGAGCGACGCGGGGATGCACCCTCCGAGCGGGCCTCCCGTCTGCACGGCTTTCAGCTTGCGCCCGCGCGGGATCCCGCCGCCGATGTCGTAGACGATGTCGCCCAGGCTGATTCCCATCGGCACCTCAACTAGGCCGACGTTGTTCACCCGGCCGGAGAGGGCAAACACCTTCGTTCCTTTGCTCTTCTCCGTGCCGATCGATGCGAACCACTCGGGGCCCTGGGTGAGGATCGGCGGGATGTTGGCCCACGTCTCGACGTTGTTGATGTTCGTCGGCTTGCCCCAGAGGCCGGAGACGGCGGGGAAGGGGGGGGCGGGGCCGGGGCTCGCCGCGCCGGCCTTCAATCGACGCGATGAGCGCCGTCTCCTCGCCGCAGACGAACGCGCCCGCGCCCTCTTTGATGCGAAGATCGAAGGAGAAGCCGGTGCCCAGGATGTTTTCGCCGAGGAGACCATACTCCTTCGCCTGGGCGATCGCGTGCTTCACCCGCTCCACCGCGAGGGGGTACTCGGCGCGGCAGTAGAGGTAGCCTTCGCGAGCGCCGATGGCGTACGCGCCAATCGTCATCCCCTCCACGACGCTGTGCGGGTCGCCCTCCAGGATGCTGCGGTCCATGAACGCGCCCGGATCGCCCTCGTCGGCGTTGCAGATGATGTATTTCGGCTGGCCGGGGGCCTTGCGCGTGAACTCCCACTTGAGCCCGGTGGGGAATCCGGCGCCGCCCCTCCCGCGCAGGCCGGAGCGCTTGATGGCGTCGATCACCTCTTCGGGTGTCATCTCGGTGAGTGCCCGGCCCAGGGCTTCGTAGCCCCCGCGGGCGACGTATTCCTCAATGACGGTGGGGTTGATCACGCCGCAATTGCGCAACGCGATGCGCACCTGCTTGCCGTAGAACGGGATCTCCTCGTAGCGTGGCAGCCGGCGCTGTGTCTCCGGCTCCTGGTAGAGCAGGCGCTCGACCAGGCGGCCCTTGATCAGCGTCTCCTCCACGATCTCCGGCACGTCTTTGACGCCGACATGGCAGTAGAAGATGCCATCCGGGTAGATGACGGCCACCGGGCCGAACGAGCAGAAGCCGCGGCAGCCCGTGCGCACCACCCGTATCTCATCGCCCAGGCCGCGCCGGCTGATCTCCGCAAGCATCTCTCCCGCGATATCTTCCGGATCGAGCGTCTTGCACCAGGTGCCGGCGCAGATGGCGACATGGGCTCGGTACAGCGGTTCGCTCATTTGCGTCCTCCTATCCGAAGCTCGTGGTCCTCCCTACCACCCATTCCTCGACGGGCTGGCCGCGGAGGATGTGCTCGGAGATGATGCGCGGCACTCTCTCCGGCGTAACCTTCCCGTAGGTGATCCGCGCGCCGCCGGCCTGGACGATATCCAGGAGTGGCTCCAGCGCGCACATCCCGATGCACCCGACGGTGGTGACGTGCGCCTCGATATTCTCCTTGTCGAGCTCCTCCAGCACGGCGCGCATCACCTCGCGCGCGCCGGCGGCGATCCCGCAGGTGCCCATGCCGATGATGATCTTGGTGCCAGTGGCTTCCCGCACCCGGATGTCCCGATGCGCCTCCTCCCGCAGGCGCCTCAGGTCATCGAGCGACTTCAGCGTCTTTGTCTCACTCATCAATTCTCCTCCTGGGGGAGAGCGGTCCGCGGTGGCTCGTGCTCCCGTTCAACTATCGGTGTTCCGGAGCTCTCGGCGGCCGGCGCCCGCGGCGATGTGGGCCGGGCCTCTCCGAGCGCGTGGAGCTGCTCGTCCAAATACTCGCGCAGCCAGCGCGCGACTGCCGGGTGGGCGAGTGAGGTTTCGCCCGCCAGCTCTCGCGCCCGCGCGGCGCTGAAGCTGAAACGGCGCCCGTCCACCTCATGCTGATACTCCAGGTCGATCTCCGGCGCCGCGGCGATCAGCGTGACCAGCGTGGCCGCCATGTCGCCCATCGGCTGGCGGTCGACGTGGCTGGCGCGCAGCCAGGCGGTGATCGTGGTGCCTTCCCCGGAGCGCGAGTGGACCACGAGGTCGCCCTCGCACGCGCGCGCGGCCTGCGCCAGCATCGGAAGGCCAAGGCCCACCCGGCGGGTGGGGCGCGTTGTGTAGAAGGGATCGGTCGCCCGGCGCGCCTCCTCCGGATCCATCCCGCGCCCGTCATCGATGACGCGGATCGTGATCCGGTCAGCTGCGCTCTCCTCGGTCACCTCGATGCGAAGCCGGCGGGCGCCCGCCTCGAGCGAGTTGAAGGCGATATCGAGGATGTGTTCGGCCAGCTCGCGCATCGCTGTGCCCCGATCCCTTCTGCCAGGCGGTCACGCGCTCGCCGTGGCTTGAGCCTCCTGGCGCGCCTTGGACTCCTCAAGGGCTTCGTCGAGGATCTGCTGCACCTTCTCCGGCGTGGCCCGCCCGACCACCTGACCGTTCACCACCGCGACTGGCGAGATGGCGCACGCGCCGAGGCAGTAGACCACCTCCAGGGTGAACTCGTAATCCGGGGTCGTCTCGCCCGGCTGGATGCCGAGCGCGCGCTGCGCCAGCTCGATCGACCGGCCGGCGCCGCCGACATGGCACGCCGTGCCATCGCACAGCCGGAGGAGCGTCCGGCCGCGGCGCGTGAGCGAGAACTGCGAGTAGAAAGTGGCGACGCCCACGACTTCCGATAGGGGCATATCGAGCCGGTCAGCGATGTGTGCGAGTGCGCTCTTTGGCAGGTAGCCAAAGCTCTCCTGAGTTTTCTGAAGGACCGGGATGAGCGAGCCGTGCCCTCTCCCGACGCTGTCGATGAAGGCGTCGATCCCGCTCAGATCGAGGGTTTCCGCTGCTTCCGCCATGGCCACTCCTTCCTGCGGCCCGCCTCCGGGCCGCACGCCTGCGCCCCGGCTCAGGCATCCAGACAGAAGCCAAGGCCGGCGACGTTGCGCGAGCAGGTCGCGCAGGGATCATAGCTGCGCGCCACCATCGCAAGGCGCATTCTCAGGGGGTCACCCCGCTCCTCAGTCTCCTGCGAAGCGACGGCGCGCACGGCGGCCTCCATATTGAGCACGTTATGAGACGCGGGCGAGATGATCACCGCCTCGCGAACCGCGCCACCGGCATCCACGCGGTAGCGGTGGTAGAGCAGGCCGCGCGGCGATTCGACGGCTGCTGCGCCTTCGCCGGCGGTCACCTCATACCGCACCTCCTCGTCGCGCCACTCCATCTCGCCGAGCAGGCGCGAGCACTCGTCCACGGCGTGTACCAACTCCACGGCGCGGGCGACGACGGACTCGAGCGGGTTGTGGCTGGGGAGCGAGAGCCCGCACGATTGTAACGCCTGGGATGCCGTAGTGCTCAGATTGTCCTGGTTCAGGTTCAGGCGCGCGAGTGGCCCGACGAGGAGCGGGGCCGGCCCGCGCGCGTGACAGGTGAGTGGATTGCCAGCGGCGAGTGCGTGCCACTGGATCTCCTGGTGATAGTGTGAGACAGGCAGGTCGAGCCCCGCCGTCGAGGCGATCCGCCCGGCATGGACCGGGTACTCCTTCTCCTCGCGCACGGCGACCTGCTCGCTGGGGATCGAAAGCGGGGGAACACGGATCTGGCTGACGAGGGCCGCGCTCTCCAGCGCATCCGCCCGGCCCCGTTCCAGGCGCCGGAGCGCCCGCTCGATTGCCGCCCGGCTGGGGATGGGAGGCGTGCCCCCGATCCGCAGGGGGAGGGGTGCCGAGCGCCGCCCGCCCACGATCCCGGTGAGCTCCGCCCCCAGCTTCTTGAGCCGGAGCGCGCGCTGCACAATCTCCGGGCGCGCGGACGCGAGCTCGAAGGAGGTGGCGTGACCTAGCAGACCCGGTGCCGCCAGGAAATGGATGTGGACCGCATGGCCCTGGATCCACTGCGCGAGCAGGAGGAGGCGCCGGTGTGCCTTCATCAGGGGCGTGGCCTCGATTCCAAAGGCCGCCTCCAGGGCCTCCACCGCCGCGACCTGGTGGCACACACCTTGCTGGGCGCATGCGCCCGCGACAGCGGCCGGCACGGCGTGGAATGGCTTCCCGGCCAGTGCGAGCCGGGCGACGTGTGGCGACGTGAAGAGAGGGATGCGCAGGCAAGGCGTCTCGTCCATCGTGACGACGAGCTCGAGGCCTCCCTCTCCTTCCGGATGGGTGGCATAACCGACACAGATATCGCTGGAGGTGACAGCAGGCATGTGACTGCCCTCCTGGTGCGCGGTGATCGCGTCGGTGACATCGTGAACAGCGCCGGAGGCACGGGCGATCCACACGCTGTCGCACGGTGCCCAGACTATAACATCAGTGACTATCGGTGTCAATCGGGAATACCCCGTGTTTCTGCAGGGCAATTTCACCTGGATTCTCCTTATCGATCAGAGGTTTCTCCCTTATCTGATCCGCACGCACCCCAGTGATTCCGGGCGTTGGCGCCCATGCGGGTGCCACCTTCTCGGCTGGCCTGTCCTCCCGCCTCGCGAGAGACCGGGGCGGGCCGCGCGTGAGTGGCGTTTGCGCCGATTTTCACGATCGCTGCCCCTCGTGCGCCTGGTGACCGCGCGGCTGGCCCGGGGTGGCACCAGGGGGGAGCGATCGGAGGAGCATCCGCAAGGAGGGAGGCCGCCAGGAGAAAGGGGCCCGTTGGCGAATGGATCCCGGACGCGCTGGGGCGCGACGCGGGAGCCTGGAGGGCGAGCGATGGGCCGGGGTGTCTACGCGGCGGACCTGCACATTCACTCGGTGCTGTCGCCTTGCGGCGACCTGGAGATGTCTCCGGGCCGGATCCTGGAGCGGGCGGCGGCGGTCGGGCTGGACTTGATCGCGATCACGGACCACAACATGGCGGAGAACGGCAGGGCGCTGCGCACGCTGGCCGCAGGCAGCCCGGTCGCCGTCCTCTATGGCATGGAGCTCGAGACCGCGGAGGAGGCGCACCTCGTCTGCCTCTTCGATTCGTTGGAGGTCGCGGCCTCCTGGCAGGAGTTTGTCTATTCCCGCTTGCCGGACCTAGCGAATGACGCGCTCCGCTTCGGCGATCAGGTGGTGGTGAACGAGAAGGATGAGATTGTGCGCTTCGAGCGGCGCCTGCTGGCCAACGCGGCGTCGGTGACGCTCGACGAGGCGTGCGCGGAGGTGCATGCGCGCGGCGGCCTGGCGATTGCGGCGCATGTGGACCGGCCGGCGCACTCCGTGGTCAGCCAGCTCGGCTTCCTCCCTCAAGGCGTGCGCCTGGATGCGGTGGAGCTGACCCGGCACGCCACCGAGGGGTTCGTCGCGACGCACGCGCACTGGCTCCGCGGGCTCGCGGCGGTCCGCTTCTCCGATGCGCATTTCCTGCACGACGTGGGCGCGCAGCGCACCTACTTTCGAATCGAGGCCCCGACGGTCTCGGAGATCGCCCTGGCACTGCGCGGCGAGGCCGGCCGCGAAGTGGCCGGCTACGCGTGATCGGCGAACGGCCCCCTATGGATCAGGGGTCTGTCCGATGTTTCCGACATATTCCGGGAGATCCCTGGTTTACTGTCAGTGAATACCCTTACGACGATGCGGAGAATGCCCGATGGTCACTCCTCGGTTCTCGTGCCATAATAGTTTGTGAAAGGGGTCACAAGCATGGAAGCATGCGCGGATAATGTGCTGTATCAGCAGCTGGATTCGGTGATGGAGCAGTATGGGCGCTCACCGGATTCGTTGATTCAGGTGTTGCACCGCGGTCAGGAGCTTTTCGGGTATCTTCCGGAGGAGGTCCTGCAGTACGTAGCCAAGGGCCTGAGGATTCCCATCAGCAAGGTCTATGGCGTGGTGACCTTCTACTCGTTCTTCACGACGGTGCCCAAGGGCAAGCACACGATCATGCTCTGTTTGGGCACGGCGTGCTACGTGAAGGGCGCGGAGCGCATCCTGCAGCGGCTCAAGAAGGAACTGGGCGTGGAGTTGGGGCAAACGACCTCCGACCACCTCTTCACCCTCTCGGCAGCGCGGTGCGTCGGCGCGTGCGGTCTGGCCCCGGTAGCGATGATTGGCGACGACGTCTACGGCAAGCTGACGCCAGACAAGATGATCCGCACCCTCAAGAAATACCGCTAGGGGATGGATGAGATCGCCCTGCACGTGCTAGACATCGGCATGAACGCCGTCGCGGCGGGGGCCCGCCGCGTGGTGGTCACCATCGTAGAGGATGTCGAGAAGGACCGACTGGAGATCCGCGTCGTCGATGACGGCAAGGGGATGGATCCAGAGCAGGTGCGCGACGTGCTAGAGCGCTTTTCCAGCGACAAGGCAGAGAGGAAGCGACCCATCGCGCTGGGTTTGGCGCTGCTGCGCCAGACCGCCGAAAGATGTGGCGGGGGCTTGCGGATCACCTCGATGCCGGGTCGCGGTACCCAAGTGGATGCCTGGATGCGGCATCGCGACTATGATCGGCCGCCGCTTGGAAACCTGGCCGACACGCTCTTCGCGCTGTGCCTCGGTGCCCCGGAGGTGGATGTGCAGTGCACCCACCAAAAGAACGGCACGGTATTTCACTTCGACAGCGCGCAGGTGCGCCAGGCACTGGGTCCAGGGGTGTCCCTTCAAAGTCCGGAAGGCGTTCGCGCCGTGCGTCGGGCGCTCGGGAGCAGAGAATGAAGCTATCGGATTTGCAGCAATGGCGAGACCGCGCGGTGCGTGATGTGAGCATGCGCGGAGAACGCAAGGAGTGGCGCGTTGTGGTGAGCATGGGCACCAGCGGGATCGCGGCTGGCGCGCGCGACGTGATGCGGGCGCTCATGGATGAGATCGAGCGCCAGGAGTTGGAGAACGTCGAGGTGGCGCTCACCGGCAGCCTGGGCCTGGACGACTTCGAGCCCGTGCTGCGGGTTGAGCACCAGGACGAGAGCGTGTTCTACGGGCGTCTGACACCGGAGGCGGCGCGGAGCATCATCAGCGAGCATGTCTGCCAGGGCCGCAAGGTAGAGCGCTTCGTCATTGGTTTGCCGAAGGAGAGGGAGTAAATGCCCGCCTATCGTTCACATGTGCTGCTGTGCGCCGGAGGCGCCTGCATCTCGTGCGGATGCCTCTCCGTGCGCGATGCCCTGGAGCAGGAACTGCAGCGGCAGGGCCTGTCGGATGAGATCCGCGTTGTCCAGACGGGATGTGTCGGCTCCTGCGACCTCGGTCCGGTGATGATCGTCTATCCTGACGAGGTCTTCTACCAGAAGGTGCGCCCGGCCGACGTTCCCAAGCTCGTCGAGGAGCATTTCCTGAAGGGGCGGATCTACGAGCCGTTGCTGGTGAAATCGCCCGAAACGGATAACCTGATCGCCACGCAGCGTGAGTTCGCCTTCTTCAACAAGCAGTTCAAGGTCGTGCTGGAGAACTGCGGCATCATCGACCCGGAGAAGATCGACGAGTATGTGGCCCGAGGCGGCTACCAGGCCCTCGGCACGGTGCTCACGGAGCGCTCTCCCCAGTGGGTGATCGAGGAGGTCAAGAAGAGCGGCCTGCGCGGGAGGGGCGGCGCCGGCTTCCCCACCGGGATCAAGTGGGAGCTGATGGCCAAGTCGCCCGGTGACGAGAAGTACATCGTCTGCAACGCCGACGAGGGCGACCCGGGCGCGTTTATGGACCGCAGCGTGCTCGAGGGCGACCCGCACCGCGTGCTCGAGGCGATGGCGATTGCCGGATACGCCGTTGGCGCGCGCAAGGGCTTCATCTACTGCCGCGCCGAGTACCCGCTGGCGATCAAGCGCACCCAGCTCGCGATCAACCAGGCGCGCGAGGCCGGCTTCCTCGGGAAGAACCTCTTCGAGACGGATTTCTCCTTCGATATCGAGATCCGCGTGGGGGCCGGCGCCTTCGTGTGTGGCGAGGAGACGGCGCTGCTCGCGTCGATTGAGGGCAAGCGCGGTATCCCGCGGCCCCGCCCGCCCTTCCCCGCTGTCTCCGGCCTGTGGGGCAAGCCGACGCTCATCAGCAACGTCGAGACCTACGCCTGTATCTGCCCGATCATCATGCGCGGCGGCGAGTGGTACGCCAGCATCGGCACGGAGAAGAGCAAGGGGACCAAGGTCTTTGCTCTGGCTGGCAAGATCCAGAACACCGGCCTGGTGGAGGTGCCGATGGGCACCACCTTGCGCGAGATTGTTTACGACATTGGCGGTGGCGTGCCCAACGGCAAGAAGTTCAAGGCGGCCCAGACGGGAGGCCCCTCCGGCGGGTGTATCCCGGCCGAGCATATCGATGTCTCGATGGACTATGAGAGCCTGGCCAAGATGGGCTCCATCGTCGGCTCGGGCGGCCTGATCGTCATGGACGAAGACTCGTGCATGGTGGACGTGGCCAAGTTCTTCATGGACTTCTGCATGGACGAGTCGTGCGGGAAGTGCCCGCCCTGCCGCGTTGGCACGCGCCAGATCTACGGCATTCTCGACAAAATCTCTAAGGGCCAGGCCGTGGTGGAAGACCTCACGCTCCTCGAAGAGCTGTGCATGATGGTCAAGGAGACCTCACTCTGCGGCTTGGGACAGACGGCGCCCAACCCGGTGCTCTCTACGCTGCGCTACTTCCGCGACGAGTACCTCGCGCACATCGTGGACAAGCGCTGCCCGGCCAAGGTCTGCCCGGATCTGGTGCGCTACACCATCGATGAGGAGGTCTGCACCGGGTGTAGCCTGTGCGCCAAGAACTGTCCGGAAAACACCATCTTCAAGGTAGATGGCGAGAAGAAATACCGCATCGACCCGGTCCGGTGCATCCGATGTGGCGTCTGCTATGACGTGTGCCGGTTCAACGCGGTGATCAAGGAGTAGAGGTGGCAGATGGTGGGCGACGGGTTGCGGCAAGCGGGCGCGCTCCCGCGCCGCAAGCACGAGTCTGCAATCTGCAGTGGCATTGAGAGGATGCGATGAGCGACATCACAATGACCATCGATGGCCGCGAAGTACGGGCGAAGCAGGGCCAGACGGTGCTCGAGGTGTGCCGAGAGCACGGCATCTATCTGCCCACGCTCTGCCACTGGCCGGGGCTGTCGAACGTGGGCGCGTGCCGCCTCTGCGTGGTGGAAGTGGAAGGGACCAACAAGCTGGGCACCTCCTGCACCATGCCGGCGGCGGACGGCCTGAAAATCCGCACACAATCTGAGGCGCTGACTGCGCGCCGGAAGATGACCCTGGAGCTGCTCTTCTCCGAGCGGAACCACTTCTGCCCGGTCTGTCCGGAGAGCGGCGCCTGCGAGCTTCAGGATCTGGGCTACCGCTTCGGTATCGACTCCATCCGGTATCCCTATCTCTTCCCCGCGTTGTCGCTGGATGTCTCGCACGATTACATCGCCATGGAGCCCAGCCGCTGCGTCCTCTGCCAGCGCTGCGTGCGCATCTGCAGCGAGCGGGTGGGCGTGAGCACGCTCGATTTCCGCGAGCGTGGCATCCAGCAGATGATCTCGCCGGATATGGGCCTGCCCCTGGGCGAATCGAGCTGCGTCTCTTGCGGCGCTTGCATGCAGGTGTGCCCCACGGGCGCCATCTTCGCCAAGAAGACCGCCTATCTGGAGCGCGCGGCAACCGCGGGAGGACCCCAGAGCGCGATGCGCCCCGTCGCGAGCACCTGTGCCGGGTGCAGCCTTGGCTGCCGGACGCTCGTGCAGGTCTCCAACGACCGCGTGGTGCGTATCGATGCCGACATGGAAGCAGGCGACGCCGGGATCCTCTGCCGCAAGGGGCGATTCATGCAGATGGAGTTCGCGGGCGAGCGGATCACCCAGCCGCTGGTGCGCGAAGGCGACACGCTGAAGCCGACCGATTGGGACACGGCGCTTGCCACCGTGGCAGACCGCCTGGGCAAGATCGTCCGCGAGCGGGGCGCCAGCGCGGTGGCCGGCATCGCCTCTCCCGCGCTCACGAATGAGGTGCTCTACCTCTTCCAGAAGGTGATGCGCGCGGGAGTGGGCACTGGGAACATCGATGCCATTGATGGCCGCGATCTGCGCGTCAGCCGGGCCGCGACCGAGGGCCTGTTGGGCCCGGACGTGCGCGCCAAAGTGGAAGTGCGCCTGGCAGATCTCGACGAGGCGGATCTCTTCGTGGTCATCGGTGCGGACCCGACGAGAACGCACCCGGTGGCGGCCGCCGCGATACGCCGCGGCGTCTATCACCGCCGGGCGAAGCTGATCGTGATCAACCCGCGCAAGACCGGCCTGACCGATCTGGCGGATCTGGCTGTGCAGCCAAAGCGGGGCACCGACGGCACGCTCCTCAACGGCGTGATGCGCGCCCTGGTCGAGGCGAAGGGGGGAGCGCCTGCCGCGCTCACGGCGATGCTCATGCAGTACACCCCCGAGGCGGTTGCTGCCGAAACGGGCGTCAGCACCGACGAGCTCCAGCAACTGGCCGAGGCCTACACGGCGGCGCGGCATCCCGTGCTCATCTATGGACGCGGGATCACGAAGCAGAATGACCCGCGCTTGATTGCGACTATGCAGGCGCTGACGCTCGTCGCCGGGCATGCCACGGCCACGTCCTTCCCGATCCTCGGGCTGCGCCGGTCGGCCAGCAGCACGGGCGCGTTCGATCTGGGAGTGGACCCGACCCGCCTGCCTGGCCGGCTCCGCTTTACGCCGGCCGAGGCGAATCGCTTTGCTTCGGCGTGGGGGAAGCCGGTGCCGGAGCCCACGAGCTTCAACGCCAATGAGTTCGACCCGAAGACGATTGGTGCGCTTTACCTCCTCATCGGCGATGATACCCTGCCGCAAGAAGAGGAGATGGCGGAGCGGCTGGCGGAGCTGGAGTTCGTGGTAGTGCAGGCCACCTATCGAACGCCGCTCACCGAGGTGGCGGACGTGGTGCTGCCCGCGCCAACCTGGGCGGAGCAATCGGGCACCTTCACCGGGATCGATGGCCAGGTGCGCCCGCTGCGCCAGGCGGTGACGCCGCCCGAAGGCGTGCGCATGCCGTGGGATGTGCTCTGCTCTCTGGGGAACGCGCTGGGCCTTAAGGGCTCTTATGCCAACGTGGCTGAAGTGGCGCACGAGATTGGCCGGCTGGTGCCGGAGTATGCCGAGGCCCTGGCCACCGGGGAGCGAGCGGTCCACTTCCGCGACGCATCCTTCGATGTGCGCCGGTCAGAGCTGCGCGCGCCAGACTACCTTGCTGAGTCGGGAGGTCGTTAAGCATGAGTGACAAGCCCAAGATTGCGACGGTCTGGCTGGGCGGATGCTCTGGGTGCCACATGTCGCTGCTGGATCTGGACGAGGGTCTGCTCGATCTGGCCAAGGCGGCGACGATCACCGCCAGTCCGATCACCGATATCAAGGAGCCGCCCGAGGTGGATGTCTGCCTGGTTGAGGGGGCGGTGTGTAACACCGACAACCTGGAAGTGCTCCGCAAGTGTCGCGAGCGCGCGAAGATCCTGGTGGCGTTCGGCGATTGCGCCTGCTTCGGCAACATCCCGGCGATGCGCAACTTCATCTCGCTGGAGGAGACGCTCCAGCGCGGCTACGTGGATACGGAGAGCACGGCGTCCGGCGAGGTGCCCCGCGGCGAAGAGCTGCCCGCGCTGCTGGAGAAGGTTCAGCCGATCAGCTACTATGTGAAGGTGGATGCCAGCCTGCCCGGCTGCCCGCCCTCGGCAGAGGCGATCCTCTTCGCGGTGAAGGAGCTGCTTTCGGGCCGTCTGCCGAAGCCCGAAGGGGAACTGCTGCGCTACGATTGAGATGTGAGATGTGGGATGCGGGAGGGATGCTGCCCTGAGCGAGTTGTGAGGGGATAGCCAGGGGGCCACCGCGCGCGGAGAGGATCCCCGGTGGTGCGTCCAGCCATCTCGCGTCACGCGTCTCCCCTCCTGCATCCCAGATCACGGAGAGGGATATGTCTAGGACTGTTACGATAGAGCCGGTAACCCGCATTGAGGGGCATGCCAAAGTGACGGTGCGCCTCGGCGATGACGGCAAGGTGCAGCAGGCGCGCATGCACGTGGTGGAGTTCCGCGGCTTCGAGAAGTTCTGCGAGGGGCGCCACTTCACTGAGATGCCGACGATCACCGAGCGCATCTGCGGCATCTGCCCCGTCAGCCACCACCTCGCCTCCGCCAAGGCAGGCGATGCGATTCTCGGTGTGACGATCCCGCGGACCGCCTACATGCTGCGCGAGCTGATGCACATGGGGCAGATCCTGCAGTCGCACGCCCTCAGCTTCTTCCACCTGTCGGCGCCGGACCTGCTGCTCGGCTTTGATGCCGACCCAGCGGTGCGCAACGTGGTCGGCCTCATCCAGCAGCAGCCGGAGATTGCCCTCAAGGGGATCAAGCTCCGCAAGTTCGGGCAGGAGATCATCGCCCGCGTCGCCGGGCGCAAGATCCACCCGACCTTCTGTGTGCCGGGTGGCGTGAACCAGCGCCTGGCCGCGTCCGACCGCGAGGCGATGCTCGCCGGGATCGACGAGGCGATTGCCGGCTGTCAGGATGCGATCAGCCTGATCAAGCGCTACTATGCCGATCACGCCGACGAGGTGGCACGCTTCGGGAACTTCCCGTCGCTGTATGCCGGCCTCGTCACCGAGGATGGCAGCCTGGAGCATTATGACGGCCGGATGCGCTTCGTCGATGCTGATGGCAAGGTGCTGGAGAACGGGATCGACCCGAGCAATTACCTGGATTACATCGCCGAGACGACGGAGGAGTGGTCCTACCTGAAGTTCCCGTACTTCAAGCGGGTGGGCTATCCCGAGGGCGCCTACCGCGTCGGGCCGCTGGGCCGCCTGAACGTGGCAGACAGCGCGCGCACGCCGCTGGCGAACGAGGAGCTGAACAGCTTCAAGGCGCTCGGCGATGGCCGGCCGGTGCAGGGAACGCTGTACTACCACTACGCACGCATGATCGAGGCGCTGTATGCTGTGGAGCGTGCCCGCCAGCTGCTGGAGGACCCGGAGATCATGGGCCGCGACATCGTGGCGACATCCAACAGCCTGCAGCCGCGAGGCGTGGGCGTCATCGAGGCTCCGCGCGGCACGCTCTTCCACGACTACCACGTGGACGAGACGGGACGCCTGGAGAAGGTGAACCTGATCGTCTCCACCGGGCAGAACAACGTGGCGATGAACGAAGCCGTCGCCTCGGTCGCCCGCGAGTGGGTGGACGGCAACAAGCTGCGCGAGGGGATGCTCAACCGCGTGGAAGCCGCTATCCGCGCCTATGATCCATGCCTCTCCTGTTCCACGCACGCCATCGGCCAGATGCCGATCGTCGTGGAGCTCATTGGCCCGGATGGCGAGCAGCTCGACCGCGCGACACGGTAGCCAGCGCGATCTGCTGCGAAACGCGTCGGAGAGACCCTCGAATGGGCCGGCAGCGGGAGCTCCCGCTGCCGGCCCCTCTTGCTTTGCGCCGCGGCCCCGGGGGAGGGGCTTTCTCTCCCTGGATGAGAGCCGGGCCAGCGGCGGGCCTGGATTGGGGTTGCGAGACGATGGTGCCACGGGTGTTGATTGTTGGTTGCGGGAATGCCAGCCGGCGTGATGACGGCGTGGGCCTTTATGTGATCCGAGGGCTTGCCCGCGCGTTTGGCCTGCCCCTCGACGAGGGTGCGGACGAGGTGAGCGTCGCGTGCGAGGTGGAGACGCCGGATGGCCCGGTCCGCCTGGAGTTGCGCTTCGAGCAGCAGCTCGACATCGTGTTGGGCGAGGAGCTGAAAGACGTAGACCTCTTCGCCGTCATCGACGCGCACACCGGCGTCTATCCGGAAGCGCTGCGCCGCGTGGAGGCGGAGCCGGGCTACACCTCCTCGCTGACGTCGCACCACCTCACGGCGGATACTCTGGCCGGCCTTTCCCAGGCGCTGCACGGGCGCGCGCCCCGTACCTTCATCTTCTCCGTTTTGGGGCACGATTTCAACTTTGGCGAAGACCTCACGCCGCAGACGCAGGCTGCCGCCGATGAAGCGGTCCGGCAGCTCCGCGACCTGGTGCAAGAGGCCGCGCGCGCCGCGCGCGCTTGATTCATAGGGCCCGAGGCTCTTCTCAGCTAGAGTTTGCGCCGGCCCGGGGCGGGGTAGAGTATCCCGGAGAGGGGGCCGGGGATGGCCTTGCTGCTCGTCACGTTCGCGGTAGGGCTGCTCGCGGGAGGAATCGCTTCGGTGGCGGGCTTCGGTATCGGCAGCCTGCTGACGCCGCTCCTCAGTGTGCCGCTCGGCACGCGTCTGGCCGTTGCCGCTGTTTCCATCCCGCACGCCGCCGGCACGGCGGTGCGCCTCTGGCGCCTGCACGATCAGGTGAACCGCCGGGTGCTCTGGAGCTTCGGGCTTGCGAGCGCGGCGGGCGGTCTGGCCGGTGCCATCGGGAACGCGGTGATCGCCACCGGCTTCCTCACCCTCGTGCTTGCCGGGCTACTGGTTCTCGCCGGTTCGATGGAGCTCACCGGCCTCAGCAGCCGCATGCGCTTCGCGGGGACGGCTGCCTGGATCGCAGGCGGGCTCTCTGGCGCTTTCGGCGGCCTGGTCGGGAATCAGGGCGGGATTCGCACCGCGGCTCTCCTCGGGTTCGACCTCCAGCGCGACGCCTTCGTCGCCACGGCCACGGCAATCGCCTTGATGGTGGATCTCGTCCGCGTGCCGGTCTACCTGGCCACGCAAGGCACCGCCATCGCGGCACAGTGGCCGGTGGTAACCGCGGCCACCGCCGGCGTCCTCATCGGGACTCACTTTGGCACGCGCGTCCTCCAGCGCATTCCTGAGCGCCTCTTCCGCACGCTCGTCTCCCTCCTCATCCTGGCATTGGGAATCGCCCTGGGCGTGCGGGGGATTCGGATGCTATGATACCCGGCGAGTGAGCCTCAGAGCTTTGGCAGCTTCTCGCACGCTTCGGCGAGCAGGTCCACCGTGTGCATGGCGCGCACCTGGCCAGCCAGGCCCGCGCGGTGGATCCCGAGGCGAAGCTGGAGCAGGCACCCGGGGTTGCCCGTGGTGACGACCGTGGCGCCGGTACGCCGGAGCTGCTCCATCTTCTCGTCGAGGATCCGCATCGAGACGTCGAAGTGGAGCAGCGAGTACGAGCCCGCGGAGCCGCAGCAGCGGTCGCTCTCCGTCATCTCCACCAGCTCCAGCCCGGGCACCCGGCGCAAGAGGTCGCGCGGCTCTGTTTTCACCTTCTGGACGTTCGCCAGGTGGCAGGAGTCCTGGTAGGTGACGCGTTCATTCACGCGCCGCAGGGCGGGCAGCGCGCCCTGGGTGGCGATCAGCTCCGCGACGTCGCGCACCCGGGCGGCAAAGCGCCCGGCGCGTTCGGCCCACTGCGGGTCGTCTCGCAGGAGGTGCGGGTATTCGAGGAGCTGCGCTCCGCAACCGCCCGCGTTGCTCACGTAGAACTCCGCGCCGGAGGCCTCGAAGGCGGCGATGTTCTGCTTCGCCAGCCTGCGCGCCATTTCCAGTTCGCCGGCGTGGGCATGCAGCGCGCCGCAGCACGTCTGCCCCTTGGGGATGACCACCTCGAACCCGCACGCGCGGAGAAGCTGCACCGTGCGCCGGTTGGTCCGGTGGAGCAGCGCCTCGGCAACGCACCCCGTGAGGAACGCCACTCGTGCGCGCCGCTCGCCGGCGGCCGGGTAGAGGGCGCCATGAGGCAGGCGCTCGGTGGGAGGGGCAAGATCGGTGAGCGCCGCCTCGAACTCGCCCAGGTGCATCGGAAGCCGCTTCAGAATGCCGGTGGCCCGCGCGAGCCAGCGCACCCCCAGCTTCTCGTAGAACCAGAGAAGGCCGCCCAGGAAGCGGAGCAGGCGCGTGTTTGGCACCAGCCACTCGAAGAGGAAGCGCTGCCCCCACCGCTTCAGCCCGGATGGCCGGTTTCGCTGGGCGAGCGCGGCGCGCGCCTCCTCCAGGACGTGGCCGTAGACGACGCCTGCCGGGCAGACCGGCTCGCACCCGCGGCAGCCCAGACAGAGGTCGAGCGGCTGGCGGAGCGCCGTCACGGGGTCGAGCTGGCCCTCAGTAGCCGCCTTGACGAGCGCCAGGCGCCCGCGCGGCGAATGCGTCTCGCGCCCCAGATGTCGGTAGGTGGGGCAGGCCGCCAGGCAGAAGCCGCAGCGCATGCAGGAATCGAGCGAGAGAGGGGTGGTGAGAGCGAGAGGCTGTTCGCCCTCTCGGCGGAAGGATGCGCTGGAGTCCGCGCCCTGAAGCTGTTGCCCCGATCCGTGGGTGCTCACCGGCTCACCGTCATTCTTCTGCGCGGCCCCTCGGCGAAGATCTTCCCCGGGTTGAGGATCCCCTGCGGGTCGAACGCCTCCTTCAGGCGCTTCATCAGCGCGAGGGCCCCTGGCCCCACGCGCGCCTCCAGGTAGCCGGCTTTGGCGGCGCCGACGCCATGCTCGCCGGTGATGGTGCCCCCGAGCTCCAGTGCCTTTGCGAAGATCTCCGCGAACGCCTCCTCCACGCGGGCAATTTCGTCTGTGTCGCGCGCGTCCGTGAGGCAGGTGGGGTGGAGGTTGCCATCGCCGGCATGCCCGAAGGTGCAGATCCGCACGGTGTGCCGGCGCGCGGCTTCCTGGATCGCCTGCACCATCTCGGCCAGGCGCGAGCGCGGCACGCTGGCGTCTTCGAGGATCGTGGTCGGGCGCAGCCGGGCGAGTGCCGCCAGGGCGGAACGCCGTGCCGTCAGCAGCGCCGAGGCCTCCTCCTGGGTCGCGGCGACGCGCACCTCGGACGCGCCGGCGCGCCGGCAGAGCTCCGCGATCCGTTCGATATCGGCGTCCACGGCCGAGGGCGCGCCATCCTGCTCGATGAGGAGGACCGCCTCCACGTCGGTGGGAAGACCGGCGTGCGCGTACTCCTCGACGACGCGGGCGGTTCCCTGGTCGAGGAACTCGAGCGTGGCGGGCACGATGCGCGCCGCGATTGTCTCGCTGACGGCGCGCGCGGCGTCCTCCAGGTGGGGGAAGAGGGCGAGGAGCGTGCGTTTTGCTTCGGGCCTCGGAACGAGCTTGAGGAGGATCTCGGTGATCACCGCGAGCGTGCCTTCCGAGCCGACGAGGAGCCGGGTCAGATCGTAGCCCGCGACATCCTTCATCGCCTTGCCGCCGGTGCGGATCACCTCGCCCGAGGGAAGAACGGCCTCCAATCCGAGGACGTAGTCGCGGGTGACGCCATACTTGAGCCCGCGCAGCCCGCCCGCGCACATCGCCACGTTGCCCCCGAGCGTCGAGACCATGTTGCTTCCCGGATCCGGGGGATAGAAGAGGCCGAGTGCCTCCACCTGGGCCTGGAACGGCGCCGTGATCACCCCGGGCTGCACCCGGGCGGTGAGGTTGTCGGTATCGATCTCCAACACCCGGTTCATCCGGGTGAGCACCAGAACCAGGCCGCCTTCGACCGGCACCGTTCCGGCGGCCAGGTTGGTGCCGGAGCCGCGGGGAACAACCTTGAGGCCCTCGCGCGAGGCGAGCTCCAGGATCGCCTGAACCTCCTCCGTGCTGGCTGGGAAGACAACGCCATCCGGGAGCACCTGATGCAGCGGCGTGGCGTCGTAGGAGTAGGCCATCCGGTCCTCGGGGCTCTCCAGGTACCACTCTTCCCCGACGATGCCGGCAAGCGCGCGGCGAATCCTCTCTGGGTACATGCGGTCCTCTCGTGCGAAACTGGGCGTGATCGGGCGCTGGCAGGCGCCCACGTGCTTCGTGGCGCGGCCAACCAATTGATCGTAACACACCCGGTAGGGCATGTCAACGCCCGGCGGCGCGACGCCACCGGCCGTCCAGCCCCTCGCCAGCCCCAGGGAAATATACCGTCTGGCTCTTCTGTCCTTCTGATCTCAGGCGTAGGAGGAGGGGGCGTTTGCGTCGAACAACCACTCAGTTAAGTTGGCGTCGGTAGGGCGCGCGCCAAGAGAGCGGCGTGTTCGCGGAACGCGCCAGGCGTAGGATGCGCGGACCTCTTCACCTGGCCGGTGGATGGCTGGTGGCGCGGGGACAGCGATGGCGAAACGCAAGCAAAGGATCCTCGTTGTTGATGACGAGGTTTGGAATCAAGAAGTGCTCCAGGAGCTGCTGGAGATCCTGGGCTATGAAACAATCGCCGTAGGAGACGGTGTTGAGGCATTGGATGCCGTGGCAGAGCGTCGCCCGGATCTGATCATCCTCGACGTGATGATGCCTCGGATGAATGGTTTCGAGGTGTGCCGGCAGCTCAAATCCGCCCCGGAGACCGCGTTCATCCCCATCATCATCATCACGGCGCTGGGTGACCTCTCTCACCGGATCGAAGGGATCAAGGCCGGCGCCGACGACTTCCTCACCAAGCCATTCAGCCAGGCGGAGCTCTCCGCGCGCGCGAACGCGCTGCTGAGATCCAAGCGCTTGCATGATGACCTGGAGAATGCCTATCGGACCATGGAGCGCCTGGCGCGCTACACCGAGGGTATCCTGAATGCGTTCGATCCCCTCCGGTTCGATAAGGACCAGATGGAGGAGTCGCTCGTCGGGCAGTTGCTGGAGAGCACCTGCGCGACCGGGCGCTCGCCACAGGCGGTCTTCGTGGGCAACACGGACGGTTCAGAGCTCCCGTTCGGCAACCTCTACATTGCCGAGGGGACGCGCGTGCACCGAAGCGACCGTATGATTGCCCTGGAGATGCCCGGCCGGATCACCCGGGGCTCCCCGGAGACGATGACGTTCTCGAACTGCCCGGATGGAACGGATCTCGCATCGTACCAAGAGGGGTTCTCTCCCGACCTGCGACAGATCCTCGGGGTGATCCGAAACTGCGCCGCGGTCTTGATCGGCCGCACCTACCTGGCTGCCTTCAACTTTGAGGAAGATGTCTCCTTCTCCGAGGCGGTAGCGCTCAAGGGGTTCGGTGTCCACGTAGGGTTCCTGGAGACGATTGCCGAGCAGATCCAGGAGACGGAGCGTGGCTTCCTCTACACCATCGGAGCGCTGGCGCGCGCCGCGGAGGCCAACGACGAGGATACCGGCGACCATATTCTGCGCGTGAATGAGTATTCCCGCGTGTTGGCAGAGACTCTGGGCCTACCCCAGAATGATACCGAAGCGATCCACTACTCAGCTCAGATGCACGACGTGGGCAAGATCCATGTCCATCCCGATGTCCTGCGCAAGCGGGGGCGGTTTACGTCCGAGGAGCTCGAGGTGATGCGTCGGCATACTATCGCCGGTGCCCGGATCCTGGGCGATGCGCCGCGCCTGCGAGTGGCCGCTTCCATCGCGCTGTGCCACCACGAGCACTGGGATGGCACCGGCTATCCGCAGGGCCTCAAAGGCGAGCAGATCCCCATTGCCGCGCGTATCGTCACCGTTGCCGATGTCTACGATGCCCTTCGCATGGCACGCAGCTATAAGCCCGCTCACTCGCACGAGGACGCGTGTCGGATCATCCTCAAGGGCGATGGCTGGACCGTCCCCGAGCATTTCGACCCCGCGGTTCTTGCAGCGTTCGAGAAGACACAGGCACAGTTCGAAGAGATTTACCGCCAAATGGCCGGCAATGGAAGCAGCGCGCGGAAAGAGACCTGGCTCCTCCACGGAGCCCCTGTTCTTCCTTAGCCATCCTTGCTCGCGCCTCCAGAAAACCCTATCCGAGGCATCCCGATCCACCAGGATCGGGCGCGCAGCATGCCCTCCCGCTCCTCACAGTGGTGCCTCCTTGACGTGCCTGTGCCTGGCTGCTATAATGACGCGGTGTTACGGTTTGAGAAAATCGTGTTACGCCGGACTCGGATAGGACAGGAGGCAGGAGAATGAGACAGGATCGCATCTGGCTCGGAGCCATCTCGCTGTTCTTGGGGCTTGCCGTGGCGGTGGTGCCGGCGGCGAGCGAGGAGCCAGCGGTAGAGGATGAAGAAGAGGTTGTGGTCACGGCGCAACGCCGGAAAGAGACGCGAACGGAGGTGCCGGCGAGCCTGAGCGTGATCACGCGGCGAGAGATCGAGCGTTCAAACGCTCAGAACCTGGTCGACTTGCTGGTTCGCGAGCCGGGCGTCTTCGTGAGCCGCCAGGGCGGGCTGGGCTACGGCGGGAGCATTCAGGTGCGGGGTTTGGGGGGCAACCCGCCGGTTGGCAGCCTGGTCTTGATCGACGGCCACCCCGATTTCATGGGGATCATGGGCCACTCGATGCCAAGCGCCTACCTGGTGGATCACGTGGAGCGGGTGGAGATCCTGCGCGGGCCGGCTTCAACGCTCTATGGCACCAACGCCGCCGGAGGGCTGATCCATATTGTGACGCGCCGCCCGGAAGGGGAGGGGGCTTCGGCGCAGGTGTGGGCAGAGACCGGCTCGTTTGGCACGCGCAACATGCAGGGGCGCGTGGGGACCGCGATGGGCCGGTTCTCGGCCGCGTTCATGGCGGGGCATCGCGAGACAGACGGACACCTGCCCAACGGCTATGGCTGGTATCAGGCATCGAACTACGCGCTGAACGCCTGGCAACAGTGGTCGCCCCGCGTCTCGACGCGCTTCACCGGTTCGGTAGTCCGCTACGACACCATCGACCAGCGCGCGCTGGCGACCGCCTACTGGGCCGGCACCCCCATCCCGCGCCTGCGCCAGGAGTTCAATCGCCGCGATTTCGGGGTCACGACCGACTGGACCGGCGAGCGGCGTGATTCCACGCTCTCGCTCCACTACAACCCCAGCGAGCACCGATTTGAGGACGGGTTTCACTCGACCGATTTCGTCGGCGGGCTCTCCTGGATTCAGCGCTTTCACGGTTCGGAGACGATCCGGGGGGCATGGGGCCTGGACCTGCAGCGATACGGGGGCGAGGTGAAAAGCCCGGCTCCCAGCGCCGGCCACTTCGCCCGCAGCGAGGGCGGCGTCTACGCGACCGTGGAGCGCTGTCTGGAGAGGGGCGAACGCGTATCGGCTGGCCTGCGCGTGCAGAGCATCGAGGGCTTCCGGACGCAGTGGCTTCCGAGTGTCGGTGCCGTCTGGCCCCTGGGAGAGGGAGCCGCGCGCGCCTCGCTCCGATCCGGCTTTCGCACCCCCTCCTTCCGAGAGCTCTTCCTCTTCGGCACGAACAATCCCCGGTTGCAGCCGGAGCGGACCTGGCAGGCCGAGGTGGGCTATCATCATGCCACGGAGCGCGGCGAGGTGGATCTGGCGCTCTTCCACACGCGCGCCTCGCAACTCATCCAACTTGGGGCTCGTCCTGCCGATCTGCCGGGGAAGACGCCGGTCGCGTTCGTAAACCTTCCTGTTGCGCGCCTCTACGGTGCGGAGCTTGGCCTGCGCCGCCAGCTTACGCCGTCGCTGAGTGGCTACTTCAACTACTCGCTCCTCGATCCCGGCGAGGCCTGCGCCTACAACGCGGAGCACAAGGTGAATCTGGGCGCCGACTACTCCTGGGGCCGGCTCCGCCTGGCGACCGACATCCAGTGGCTGGATCGGATCTGGGGCGTGGATGCGCAGCGCCAAACGGTGCGCCTGCCTGGCTTCTGGCTGGTTGGCCTGAAAGCCACCTACGCCATCAACCGCGACTACGAGGCGTGGCTGGGGGTGGATAACCTCTTCGACAAGGCATACACCCTGGATCCCTCGTTCCCGTACGCGATGCCGGGAAGGGCCCTCTATGCCGGGGTGCGGGCGCGAACGTGAGAGGCAGCGGGCAGATGGCGGAAGAAGCGGGCCGGGAGTCTGAGCCGGGGCGAGAGAAGGTCCTGGCGGCGTTGATGGGGGCGCTGGCCGTGGCGTTGCCTCAGGCGTTCCATTTGGTGGGACTGGGATCCCTCTTCTTGCCCATGCACCTTCCGGTGGCGCTGGCCGGTTTCGTGGTGCGCCCCGGACTGGCGGCGAGCGTGGGAGTCTTGGCCCCCGTGCTCTCCACGTTGATCACCGGCATGCCGCCGGTGCCTTTGGTGCCGGTGATGGCGGCGGAGCTGGCCACGCTGGGCGCCGTGGCGTCGCTCCTCGCGCGCAAGCTGCGCCTGCCGGTGTGGGTGGCCCTCCCCGGAGCCATCGCGGCGCGGATGGCGGTGACGGCGCTCTTGATCACGGTGGCCGGTCGATGGCTTGGCCTCCCGCCGAAGATGACGGCGGCTGGCTGGATTGCCGGCGGTGCGCCAGGCATCCTCTTGCAGTTGGTGGCGGTGCCGTTGGCGCTGCGGCTGTTGCGGGAGAGGGGAGTGCGATGAATGAACTAGACCGGGCAGAGGAGTTCCACGGGCACCTGGGGCCGTGGCTGGTTGTCGGCATGCGCGTGGGCCAGGCGGCACTCGAACGCGTGGATGCGCGGAAGTACTTCGGAGTGCGCGTGGAGGTGGCCGTGCCGCCCGCGCCCCCCGTCTCGTGCCTGGTGGATGGGCTTCAACTGGGCACGGGCGCGACCACAGGCAAGGCGAATCTGGTGGTGAGCCGCGCCGATTCGCCCCGCGTGCGCGTGATCAATACCGAAACCGGCCGGAGCGCCACGATCGCCTTCGCCGAGGGGCTTCCCGCCAAACTGGCAGCCTGGTTGAAGGAAGAGGGCGACCGGGCTGCCGCCCGGCGCGTGTTGGAAGCGCCGCTGGAGGAGCTCTGCGCGATCGTGCCCGAGCCCTGACGCGGTGCGCTCGCCTGGGGGCCGGCGCGCTTAGTAGCCCGCGGTGGAGTAGGCGACCAGGATGCTCACCCGGCGGTTGGAGTAGTGCCGGGGGTCTCTTGGGCGCAGCGGTTTCCGGTCGGCATAGCCGCGCACCGCGAGGACTTGCCTGGGGCGCAGGCCGCTGGCCTCCATCGCCCGGCGTGCCGCGTTGGCCCGGTCGGCGGAGAGCTCCCAGTTGGAGTAGTGTGGCTCGCTGACCAGCGGGAGAGAGTCGGTGTGCCCCTCGATCACGATCGGGTTGTTCACGTCGCGCAGCTGCTTCGCGATCACGCCGAGCAGGTGGCGCGTGTGCGGCTTGAGCTTTGCGCTCCCGCTGTCGAAGAAGAGCGAGGATCGCTTCTCAATCAGCTCGATGCGCAGGCCTTCCCGGGTGAGCGTGACAGAGACGCTGTCGCGCAGCGACTTGAGCTCCGGCAGCCGCTCCATCTCCTCGACGATCGCCTGCTGCACCTCGCGAAGCTGCTCCTCCTTCGACTTGACGCCGCCGCCCTTGCCGGCAGGAATGGGAGCCGCGCCTCCGGTGAGGATGCCCATGGCATCGCCAGTGGCGAACGGGCTCCGGCCGTGGCGCACCGCCCTGCTGAAGCCAATAGGGTCTTTGAAGTAGGCCTCAATCGCCTCGCGAACCGGCTTGCTCAGCCCCACGATCCACATGACAAGGAAGAACGCCATCAGCGCCGTGACGAAGTCAGCATAGGCGACCTTCCAGGCGCCGCTGTGGTGCCGTACCACCTGCTTCTTGCGCACGATGCGGATGATCGGCGGGTTGTCCTTCCCCATGCCTTCGGCCACGCGGTTTCTCCTCCCAATGCGGTGTGTGGGCGACCGGCTGTTCCATCGCCCTCAAGCAGCGCTCTCGTTTATGCGGCGCGGGCAGTTGCCCGTGCACCGCTCCTCAGCGTCTCCTCCATCTCGGTGAAGGTAGGACGCACACTCGGCTCGATGTTGCGCCGGGCGAATTCGACGCCCGTGAGTGGCGCATCGCCGCGCCCGAAGGAGAGGAGCGCATACTTGATGCATGACAGGTACTGTACCTCTGAGTTGACCTGCGCCTCCATCGCGGCAGCGATCGGCCCGAAGATGCCGTAGGAGAACAGGATGCCCAGGAAGGTGCCGACCAGGGCGGCCGCCACTTTGTGGCCGACCTCCTCCGGAGGCCCGCCAATCGCGCCCATCGTGATCACGACGCCGAGAACCGCTGCCACAATCCCAAAGCCGGGCATGGCATCCGCCACCTTCGCCATGATGTGCGACGGCCGCATCGCCTCCTCGCGCATCGTCTCGAGGTCCACGTCCATCAGCTCCATCAGGTCGTAGGTGGCCACCGAACCGCTGATCATCACCTTCATCGTGTCGGCCAGGAAGGAGAGTGCGTGGTGGTTGCTATGGAAGAAGGGGTATCTGCGGAAGAAGGAGCTCTCCTCCGGGCGCTCTACATGCTGGTCGAGAGCGACCACCCCTTCCCGGCGCGCCATCATGAACATGTCGTAGAGCATCTGGAGCAGCTCCATGTAGCGCGCCTTGGTATAGGGGTTTCCCCTCACCAGGCCAAAGATCTCCCTGAACGTCTTGGCGACAACACTCGGCGGGTTGGCAACGAGCACGCTCCCGAGGCCTGCCCCGCCGATGATGATGAACTCGCTGATCTGGACCAGTGCCGCGATCCTGCCGCCATGCATCGTATAGCCCACCACGATGCTCCCGAAGACGACAACAAGCCCCACGATCAACAGCATAGTACCTTCTCGCTTCCCAGACTGGCGTCGGCCGGGGCATGAAGGGCTCATGCTGGCGCGCCTCAGCCATGGGCACGCACGCGCGGATCGCTCCCGGCTCCTGGTGGATGATAGCTCTACTTGGGGTTTCGGCTCCCGGCGGGCCATCCTTAAGCCTGTCGGAGAGGCACGGCTCTTGGACAACCGCGCGAGCGAGGCCGTTCGTGGATCCAATTCGCACACGCGAGGAGCAGGCCCACGGTGCTGGGGGACAAAGCGACCCGTGAAACGGTCATTCAGAGCGCCGCCGGCGAGCGCCGGCGGCGCGGGGCTCGATTCCGCGTCCTATCCCTGGACGCTTGCCACCTTCTCGACCTGCGCGCACGTCCGCTGGGCGAGTTCCGAGAGACGCGTCTCCGAGAAGCCGGTGACGATTGAGTGGAGACGGTCGTTGAGGGGAGCGACCCAGGCCTCGGGAAGTGCGTTGGCGCCCAGAAGGGTTCCGAGGACGGAGCCCGCCGTCGCGCCGTTGCAGTCGGTATCCCAGCCGGCCATGACGGCGATGCTGATCGTCTTCCCGAACTCCTTCTGGCCGTGAAGCAGGCTCATGAGGACCACCACAGCGTTGTTGATGGTGTGAACCGGATGGTAATGCCCGTACTTCTCGCGGATCCGCCGGAACGTCTCTTCCCAATCGGACGATTCCTTGCTCCAGGCCAGGACGTCGCGCACGGCCTCGGCGAGCCGGCATTCTGCCGGGATCTCGGAGAGGCCGATGGTGATCACCTCTTCGATATCGTCCACGATAAACGCGGCAGAGAGCATGGCCGCGAAGAGCATCTCGCCGTAGGCACCGTTCTTGATGTGCGAGACCTCGGCATCGGCATAGGCCATGGCGGCGGCGCGTTCTGGCTCGCCCGGATTGACCCAGCCCCAGATATCGGCGCGGATCTGCGCGCCGATCCATTCCCGATAGGGGTTGTGGTAGCGCCCTGAGAGGGGCGGTTCGATCCCATTCACCAGGTTGCGGTAGGCGACGCGCTCGGCGGTGTACACCATGTGGTAGGGAAGATGCGCTAGCCATTGCCCCGCGATGGCCGCGGCATTGGGGCAAGGCCCGCTCTCCTCCAGCGTGTGCAGGCCGAGGATCGGGTAGTCCATGTCATCGTCGCGGGGCATGCAGGTGATGTTACCGCGCAGCCAGGAGGTGGCGTGTGGGGGATAACCGAGGCCGCGGTCATTATCCGGCACTGGAGGGAAGTAATCCGAAAGCGGCCAAGCGTTGCAGAAACGCAGGGTCTCCTCGATCTCCTCCTTCTTCCAGCCCTCCACCGGCTTGCCCAGGAGGCACCCTGCGGCCCGACCGAGCCATCCCCCGTAGATGCGGTCGAAAAGAAGGTCCGGCGGGAGCCAGACGGGCAGGCTACGCGGGCCCTCGGGGCGGAGCATCTGGATCTCCTCCAGGGCGACCGGCTCGGCATAGGGGAAGTCGGACCGGGTCACAGAAGTTTGCAAGCTGGCCTGCAGTGCCGGGAGGTGCGACGGGTCGAGGTTGCCGGCAGCAATGGCATCGAGCTGGCGCTCGGCGGCGTCCACGTCGGCGCCTTCCTCGCGCAGGCTGGTGATCTCCTCACGCAGTTGCCTGATCCACGCCTCCGTCGTCAGCATCGCGCGTCTCCTTCATCCGACAGCGTGCGCGGCGGAGAGGCCGCCGGGCTTCTGGATCTGGAAGAGGGCGCTCTGCGCGCGCGGCCACCTGGCGAGCGAGACTGGCCCGAAGCCAGCCTGTCTCCCGCGGGCCGGCGAAAACGAGCGCCGGGGCCGCCATGGACGGCGTTGGCAACGGCACGCATCGCATTGCCTCAATCAGACGCCCCTGAAGCAATTCGCTCGCCGGGTGGGGATCCCTTCTCGCTGCGAGGCGGTGGAGAGGACGAGCCCGCCAGGAGTGGAAATACTCTCAGTATCAGACAGATCTTCCCCGAGGAAGAGGTGAGGGCGCCCTCATGCCCGTCGCCATCGTGTTCTACGGGGATCTGGGCGAGGGAATAGGCGATGAAGCGCAACCGGAAGATACGAATCGGGGTGGTAGGGGGCCGTTTCGGCGCGACCTTCCAGTGGCACGAGCATCCCGGGTGCATCGTGCAGGCGGTGTGCGAGGGGAGAGAGGACCGCCGTGAGGAACTGCGGCGCGTTTATCGGTGCGACAAGGCTTACTCCACGCTGGACGAGCTGCTCCAGGACAAAGAGGTGGACGCTGTAGCCCTCTTCACGGCTGCCCCGGACCACGCGCGCCACTCGGTGGCGTGCCTCAACGCGGGGAAGCACGTCATGAGCGCCGTGCCGGCGGCGACCACCCTCGAGGACGCGGAGCTTCTCGCCGAGACGGTGCGCAAGACGGGGCTCACCTACATGATGGCGGAGACGAGCTACTACCACCAGGTGGTCATCTCCGCGCGCAAGTTCTACGAGGAAGGGAAGTTCGGGCAGATCTTCTACACCGAGGCGGAGTATCACCATGCCGGCATGGAGCCGCTGACGGTCAACCCAGACGGCTCGAAGACATGGCGTCATGGCCTGCCGCCGATGCTCTATCCTACGCACTGCACCGGCTATCTAGTCGGGGTCACGCGCGAGCGCCTCGTCTCAGTGATGTGCCTGGGATGGGACAGCGGCGATCCGTTCTACAAGCCCAACCAGTATGACAATCCGTTCCAGTGCCAGACGGCGCTCTTCAAGACGGATCGTGGGAATGCCTTTCGCGTGTGCGTCTTCTGGTATGGCGCCCACCGTGGCACCGAGCGCGGGCAGTGGTACGGTGAGAAGATGAGCCTGTTCGGCCCGCATCCCAACGGCCTTGGGCCGGTCATTGTGCGTGCGAGCCAGGAGACGGAGCGCGATGACGCCGGCTTCATTCGCCAGTCACCGACCGTCGAGGCGTACGACCAGCCAAAGTGGTGGCAGACGGAGATGCTCCCGGAGCCGCTGCGCCATGATAGCGGGCACGACGGATCGCACACCTTCCTGACGCACGAGTTCATTGATGCTCTGCAGAACGACCGCGCGCCCGCCATTGATATTCGCGAGGCGCTGGCGATGACCGTGCCGGGGATCATCGCCCATGCCTCAGCGCTGGCGGGCGGAAAGCAGATGGAGATTCCGACGTTCTTCGACCGCTGCGTATAACCGAAACCGCGGAGGAGCGTCAGTCGCGCTCCTCCGCCAGCTCCTGAGCTGGCGTGGCGTCTGGCTTTTCCCCGTCTCTGCCTGCGGCGGTGGAACCTGCTGCCAGGTGGTGCGCGCCGACAGGCCGCTTCCAGATGCCGGCGTAGTAGAGCACCATGCCCAACACGGCGGTGGCCGCCGAGCTGATCAGAATCGCGTACCACACCCCATCGACGTGTTGCAGGCGGTTGGAGAGGTACGAGGCCAGGGGCACGCGCAGCAGCCACAGCGAGAAGAGGGCCGACCCGGTCGTAATCAGCGTATGCCCCGCGCCATTGAGCACCCCGTTGCTGATGAAGATCACCGTCATGAAGATGTAGCCGCTTCCAACGATGCGGAGGTAGCTGACGCCGAGGCGTATCACCTCCGAGTCGTTGAGGAAGATGCGCAGGATCGATTGGGGCACGGCTAGCACGATGAGCGTCGCCAGGATAGACATCGCCCCGCTCAGCACCATGCCCCACCTAAAGACATGGGGCACGCGGTCCAGCCGGCGCGCGCCGATGTTCTGCCCGACCATCGAGGTCACCGCCATGCTGAACGTCATCGACGGGAGAAAGGAGAGCTGATCGATGCGCATGGCGGCACCGAAGGCCGCTGTGGCGTTCTCGCCGAACGCGTTCACGAACCCGGTGACGAAGAGCATGCTAAGCGAGACGAGCGACTGGTGCGCGGCCGAGGGAAAGCCGATCTTCACCAAAAGCCCTGCCATGGGCCAATCGATGCTCAGACGGCGCCAGTCCGGCGCGACGACGTGCGATTTGATATGGAGGTAGACGAAGGTCGCCACCAGGCAGAGCCCCTGCATCACCACGCTAGCGACGGCCGTGCCGTTGAGCCCCATGCGCGGGAAGCCAAGCCATCCGAACATGAGGATGGGATCCAAAATGGCCGTCAGCGTCAGCGCGCTCGTCTGGAAGTAGAGCGGCGTCTTGGAGTCGCCCACCCCGCGGAGCATCGAGACGATCAGGAAGATGCCGATGTTGAAGGGGAGCGTCAGCAGAAAGATCCGCATGTAGCTCACGGCCATCGGATAGACATCAGGCGCTGCCTGCATCGCCTTCATGATGGCAGGCGTCAGCAACTCGCTCAGTGGCAGCAGGAGGAGGCTGATGAGAATCGCGAGAGAGGTGGAAGTCTGGACGACGTCCTTCAACCTGCGCCAGTCGCGCGCGCCGGCGCACTGAGCGACCAGGATTCCGCTCGCCATGGTGAGGCCACCGGCAACTGCGACCAGGACAAAGAAGGCTGGGAAGCTGACGGTGATGGCGGCCAACTCGCGCTTGCCGAGAAACTTTCCCACCCAGATGGCGTTGACAATGCTATAGGCGGTCTGGATCACGTTACCGGCCAGCATCGGTATCGAGAACGCGAGGAGAAGGCGAGGGATGCTCCCGGTGGTAAGGTCGCGCCCAAACTTATCGCCGGAAGCATGCGCCGAGTCTGCCATAGTTGGTGCCGTAATCCTTCCTTATCCGAACCGTCCCGCTCCGACAGGCATCTCCACCTGAGGCTGATCCATCTGCCCGGGCGAGGTGCGAGCATGCACAGAATCTCATTCTATACCTTCGGGCAGGCATCGGTCAAGAGCTACATGCGGCCAGGCGGTTGAGGGGGGCGAGTTGCGGTGGAGCGTGGAGCTCTTGCCCGCAGGAGGCATCCCTACGGTGAGGAGAGGGGGTACAAACGCGAAGGCGGTCTTCGGGGCCGGACGATAGGGTGAAGCACCCGCGGGAGAGCTTTTTCGCGCGCCTAACCCGGCGGGTGCTTCGCCCCAATATTATGGCGGCTCACGAATGAACGCCGCGCCGTCGGATTAGCCCTTCAGGCGGAGTGCCGCCGCGTAGCGCTGGGCGACCGCGTCCCAGTTGATGACGTTGAAAACGGCTTTGACAAAGTCGGCGCGTCGGTTCTGATACTTCAGGTAGTAGGCATGCTCCCAGGCATCGATCACGAGCAGCGGCACGACGCCCCACTGCGTCAGATCCTGGTGCTTCTCCGCCGTCAGGATGACCAGCGAGTCGAACATCGGGTTGTAGGCGAGCACGCCCCATCCAGAGGCTTCCACCTGCGTGGTCGCGGCGATCATCTGCGCCTTGAACGAATCGAAAGAGCCGAAGTTGGCCTTGATCGCATCCGCCAGCGCGCCCTGCGGCTCGCCGCCTCCGTTGGGCCCCAAGTTCTCCCAGAAGAGCGTGTGCAGGATATGCCCCGAGCCATGGAAGGCCGCCTCGCGCGACCAGTGCTTCACCAGCGAGAAGTCGCCCGCCTCCCGCGCCTTGGCCAGCTCTTCCTCCGCCTTGTTCAGGCCATCCACATACGCCTTGTGGTGCATGTCGTGATGGAAATGCAGCGTCTGCTCGTCAATGTGCGGTTCCAGCGCGTTGTAAGGGTACGGCAATGGTGGCAGTGTGTGCTTCGGCATCTCTCAGCTCCTCCATCAACTCCGGTGGGGGCAGATCCTGGGTGCCCCGCCCGTTCCATGAAGTCTCGCCGCAGGCATCCAGCGCACCGAACCAGGGCGGCTCCTGGCCTGGGGTATCGGACCTTGGCCCTCGCCAGGCCGCCATGCCCCCCCGGCGCGCATTGACCCGCCAGTTCTAGAAACACACGGGTGAGCCCCAGAGTTCCACCCGCCTGGCAGGCGCTTAATTCTCTTCTACCCCCTTCAGGCTCCTCCTAAACAGGCGGGCGACCCTTCATCCGGGGTATCGAACGAAGGGCGCGGGCGAAAGGGCGCAGGCAGCCATCCGGACCTTCCCTGTCTCGGAATCCCAGGGGGAGGAGAAAGCCCGCAGGCGGGAGGGGGCGCCGCTACTCGCGCCCTCCCTCGCTCCAGGCTGCCAGCCGACGCATCGCGTCCACCTTGTCCTTATCGCCCAGGCGCGCGGATTCCACCGTCTGCCGCAACACCTGGATCGAGTGGTCGTAGGTACGACGGTCGACTGGGAAGGGGGTGCCATCCTTGCCACCGTGAGCGAAGGCGTAGCGGGCCGGGTCGCGCAGACTCGACGGCACGCCGTGGAGCAGCTCCGCGATCAGCGCGAGCGCGCGCACCGCCTTGGGGCCGACGCCCTGGATCTCCAGGATCTCCTGGAAGCTTCCTGGCGCGCGCTCATAGGTCTTGGCAAAGATGCGCTCCAGCGAATCGGGGTGCAGGTCGGAGACGAGAAGTTGGTGGTGCCGGGGCAGCGTAAGCTCCTGCATCCGGCGGATCTCCCGGGAGAGCTTCTCGGGATGCTCGCCGGCCAGTACGGCGGCGGTTTGCCGGGCGGCTTCCGCCTCCGCAGCGACCAGGTTGAGCACCAGCGACTCGCGCCGGGATGCGCACACCGCCGCGTGTGGCTCGCAGACGAAGGGGTGATCTGGCCTCCCCAGCCAGTGATACCGCCGGGCCCACTTCAGGTCGGTATTCATTCCCTGCTGGACAACGGCCCAATCTCCCTCGCGCGTGAAGAAGAAGCAGTGGTGGTAGATCTGGTAGCCATCCTGC
This sequence comes from Armatimonadota bacterium, assembly GCA_012512265.1. GTDB lineage: Bacteria > Armatimonadota > JAAZEB01 > JAAZEB01 > JAAZEB01 > DUUU01. Next base: position 53,665 of record JAAZEM010000062.1, read on the forward strand.
ACCGCGGTGCTATCTACCTTGGCGGACATGCGGCTGGCGTAGACCAGCTCTTCCCCCGGCACGGCGAGAGTGTGCCGCTCCGCGTGCGCGGCGATCTCCAGGGGAGTGCGCCGCGACACGGCGCCTTTTCCGCCCGCTACGAAGAGCCCCAGATCCGCCTCGCGGCCCTTTACTGCCTCTTTGAGCGCACCGCAGGCGGTGGTGGTCACCCCTGAAGAGTGCCAGTCGAAACCGAGGACGCATCCGAACGCCTGAAACCAGTAGGGATCCGAGAGGCGGCGCAGCACTTCTGCAGGCCCCCACTCGGTGACAATGTACTCGACCATGGCGCGCGACAGGCGCACCATGCGCGCGAAAAGCCACGGGGGCGCGTGCCCGCCATGCAGGGGGAGCCCCGCCGTTCCTGTTCGCATTGTCTTCAGCCTTCCAGGAAGTAAACCTGCCGCCGATGGATCACGCCGCGAGCGCGCGGGCGAGCGCCAGGGGCGAGGGCGCGACGGCCTCCACGGGCACGCCCAGCGCCTCCGCCATCTGGGAGAGCGTCATGTCGTCCAGGAAGCGCCCGGCGTTCAGGAGCACATCCGGCACATAGACGCGATTGGCCGGGCCAGCGGCGCGGATCGCCGCGAGGATATCGCCTCCGGTGAGGAGACCGGTCACGGTGATTCGCTCACCGAAGAAGCGGTTGGCGACGGCGAGCGCCTCCACGCGGTGCCCGGTGATCCGCGATAGCTCCCCGGCGAGCGCATCCACCATCGGATGGGCCAGCATCCCGGTCACCAGGAACACGCGCTCGGGCTGGGGTACGGGTTTCGCCGGTCGGCCTCGCAGCTGCTCCAGCTCGTCCAGGAAGAGCCGCGAGAGACCGATTCCATCTTCTGTCTGCGGAAACTCCTCATACGCATCCCGTGGCGGAAGCGGTTCTCCGGCCAGGAGGTAGAACTCGTCGGCGGCGAAGACCAGGCGCGTACCGTGCTCCGCGAGAAACCGCTCGCGCCACCGCTCCAGGCGTGCCAGCGTCTCGCGCGCTCCCTCCGGGGTGACCGGCTCAAGAGCCGTCAGTCGCTCACGATAGCGCGTGAGTCCGACCGGCACGACCGCGATGGAGAGGACCTCCGGGTGCAGCGCGGCCAGGTCTGCGAGGGTTTGATCGAGGACCTCGCCATCGTTGAAGCTGGGGCAGAGGACGATCTGGCAGTGCATTTCGATCCCGGCATCGGCCAGGCGGCGCATGAGCGGGAGCACCTCGGCGTTGCCGGCGCAGCGGAGGAGGCGCGCGCGCGCTCCCGGATCCGTGGCGTGCACGGAGATGAAGAGCGGGCTCAGGTGCAGCCGCAAGATACGCCGGAGATCCTCCTCGGTGACGTTGGTGAGCGTGACGTAGTTGCCCTGGGTCACCGAGAGCCGATAGTCGTCATCCGGAATGTAGAGCGACTTGCGCATCCCCCTGGGCATCTGGTGAAGGAAGCAGAAGACGCAGGAGTTGCGGCACCGGCGGATTCCGTCGAAGACGCCCTGGGCGAAGGTGATCCCCAGGCCCTGATCCACCTCCTTATGGATCTGCACGCTCCGCGGCTGCCCGTCGCGCACCAGATCCAGGCGAGCGACCGTGTCGCTAATCAGGAAGCGGTAATCGATCAGATCGGCAAACGCCTCGCCATTGATCGCCGTGATCCGATCGCCCGGGCGCACGCCGGCGCGTTCCGCCAGGCTTCCCGGGGCAACGCACTCGACCACCGCCCCATGCTCATTCCACTCCGTCATACTGCCATTGTAACACGGCACGCGGCGCGGCGCAACCGCGGGCGGGCCGGAGCCGGCCGCGGGCGTGCCTGGCAAAGGGGTCGGGCGAAGCCGAAACATTCGCGAATGCCAGGTGTCTAATCTCTTGGCAAGGGCGGAATACGGGGTGGGGCGCCACGCCCGAACCCAGAAGCCGTCCGCCTCAGCAGCCTGGAGTGACGCAGCATGAAATGCAATGCATCGCTGGAGGAGCTATCTGCCTACGCCGACGGAGAACTCAGCCCCGCGGAAATGTCCGCGATCGAGGCGCACCTTGGCGTGTGCGACCGGTGCCGCAAGGAGTTGGCGTCACTGTGTGGGGTGAGCCAGGCGTTCCGGCTGGCGGGTGATCTCGAGCCGGGCCTCTCCGTGCGCAGGAGCGTCGCCCGCCGTCTGGCGATGACCGAGGAAGCGCCGGAGTTCACCTGCGCGCGGATGCAGATGAGCATCTCTGCGATGCTGGATGGCGAGCTGTCCGAGGAGGATGCGCTCATCCTTCAAGCCCACCTCTCCACCTGCTCGGCGTGCGCTTCCGAGGTCGCCTCGCTGGAGTGGGTGTCCGATTCGGTGCGCGCGCTTCCCGAGGTCGAGCTGCCGTTTGGCCTGGAGCGGCGGATTCGCACCGCGATTGCCCGGGAGGAGCAAGGCGTTTTCTCCCTGGGCTGGATGCGACGCCTCTTCCAGCCGCGGATGGCCCCGGGCATGGCGACGGCATTGGCGGGAGCCACGCTCGTGGTGGGCTTCTGGCTCGGTCGTCTCTATCCCCAGGCTCCCGGTACTGCGCCGGTGGCGGTGGCGCCGCCCGCGAAACCACAGGTCGCCACCCGCATGGTGGCTCCCAACACCACGATTCGCGTCACCGAGCAGCCTGCGCCTTTGCGCGCGAAGCCGCAGCGGCGTCCGGCGGCGCCCGTTCAGCGCGCGCCCGAGCCGCGGCGCGTCGCCGTCCGGACAGTGCCCGCGCCGAAGCCCGCGCTCGCGCGCCACGAGGAGGCGCGGCCTGCCCCTGCGCATCAAAGTGCGCACAGGCCGGAGAGCGCGCCTTCTCCCACTGCCGTAGCGACCACTTCACCACTTCCTATCGTCCGCCCGCTTCCCGAAGCGCCGCCGCCGGTCGTCGAGTTGCCCACGCCACCGGCACCCGCGCCCGAGGCCGTTCCCGCACCGCCCCGCGTTGCGGCGCGCGAGACACCCCCGCCCACCGAGGCCGAGCCGCTCCCAACCATCCACATGCCGGAGCCGCTTCGCGCGCGCAGCGTGCGCCATCCAGAATGGTGGCAGAGGGCACAGGACGTGGAGCAGGCGACAGCCGCTCTCAATGGCGACCCGCCGCGCAAAGCGGTGGTGGCGCGCATCATCAAAGCCTCCTTCTAGCATCTCTATAGCAGGAAAACCGGCGCACGAGGGGAATAGGGGAGCGCACGGGTGAAGCTTCACCGCGTGCTTACCGTGAGAAAGCGAGGTGCTCCCGTCATGAGATACCGCGTTCCTCTCCTGCTGGCAGCTCTCTTCTGCCTGGCAGCGCCCGTGCTGGGCGCTATCGACCGCCGGCCCGTTTACGACCGCACTTTCTTCGAGCCCACGGAGCAGGTGGTGACGCCGCACATCGCGTGGGCGAAGCCAAACGCGGCCGGACCAGTGCGCGCCCTCTTCATCACCCATCGCAACGCCATGCGCGAGGTCGTCGAGATTGCCCAGCGCCTCGAGATGAAGTACACCGTCTTCGCCGCCGAGGGGCCGGCGAAGTTCGGGGAGACGGGCCTCGGCGTCGATGCCGCGTGGCGGCTCATCAAGGGCAACTCCGCGGAGGAGCTACGGGCCGACCTTCTGAAGAAGCTGGAGAAGGAGTACGACGTGATCGTCGTGGCCAGCTTCCAGTGGGATCTTCTCCCTATCGAGGCGCGCTATGAGATCCTGAAGAAGGTGAAGGCGGGCACCGGCCTGGCCGGCCTTATCACCGGGCGCGACGAGTTTCTCGGGAAGCTGTTGCCGGAAACCTCGTTTGCCTGGAACTGGTCCGTCTGGAGCGGCGCCGCGGAAGGAATCTCGGACTACTTTGGGAAGGGCGTCTTCACCGGCCGCATTGATTACGAGACGCGGCGGTCCGGGGATGGGAGCGTGCGGATCACCTGCACCGAGGCGGTGAAGGGCAGCCGCGAGAGCCCCCGAGCGGGCTACTCGCAGACCAACATCCCGGTGGAGAAAAATACGCGCTATCGCTTCTCGGTGTGGTACCGAACTCGCGGCGGACGCGGAACGAGCATCTCGTTCCACCCTCTGGGCGGCCTTACTTTGGAGCCCTCCGACGAGTGGAAGCAAGCCACGGCTGTGATCGATACGAAGGATCACGACCGGTTCAATGTCTACCTGCTGGCCTACCACGTTGGCGATGTCTGGTACGATGACGCGCGCCTCGTGAAGGAGGGCGGGGATGGCACCAACCTTCTGAAGGACTCCGAGCTTGAAAAGCCGCGCAGCGCCGTGGATGAGCCTTTCCTTACGCGCGGAGTGCCCTACGCCGCCCTGCCGGCGTTTGCTCGCATCGCCAGCGCCCGTGAGTTTGGGGAGAGCGTGCTGCAGACGGGACAGTTCCGCCGCGGCCGGCTGTGCGTTC
>JAAZEM010000063.1 GCA_012512265.1 Armatimonadota bacterium
CGGAGAGCGCGAAGGTGCCGATCACGATGCGTTGCTTCACCTCCGGGCCGAGGCCAGCATCGCGCGTGCGCTCCATCATCGTGTTCGGGTCATCCGCGGGCACGCGCAGGCCGTAGCGCACGCCATCGTAGCGGGCCAGATTGCTGCTCGCCTCGCTCGGCGCGATGAGGTAGAATACCGGGAAGGAGTAGTCGATGTGCGGCATCGAGACTTCCTCGGCTTCGGCGCCGAGCTCCACCAGGCGGTCGACGGCCGCGCGCACGGCGGCATTCACTGCCGGGTCAACGCCCTGCGTCCAAAGCTCCCGAGGCACGCCCAGCTTCAGCCCCTTCACATCGCTACGCAGGGCCTTCGTGTAGTCTGGCACCTCCGCCGTGGCTGAGGTCGCGTCGTTCGGATCGTGGCCGCTGATCGCCTGTAGGAGGAGGGCGGCATCCGTCACATCGCGGGCAACCGGCCCGATCTGATCGAGCGACGACGCGAAGGCAACCAGGCCATAGCGCGAAACACGCCCGTAGGTCGGCTTCAGGCCGACGACCCCGCAGAAAGCAGCGGGCTGCCGGATGGAGCCGCCGGTGTCGGAGCCGAGGGCGAGCGTCGCCTCGCGCGCGGCGACGGCCGCGGCCGAGCCCCCGCTGGAGCCCCCTGGCACGCGCGACAGGTCCCACGGATTGCGCGTGGCGTGGAACGCCGAGTACTCGGTGGAGGAGCCCATCGCGAACTCGTCCATGTTGGTCTTCCCGATGAAGACCGCCTGCTGGTCGCGCAGGCGCTTGACCACGGTGGCATCGTAGGGCGGCACCCAGTTTTCCAGGATCCGCGACGCGCACGTGGTTCGGATGCCCCGGGTGCAGAGGTTGTCCTTGAGCGCAATCGGAATGCCGGCGAGCGGCGGCAGCGCCTCGCCACGCGCCCTGCGCTCGTCCACGGCCCGCGCCTGTTCGAGCGCCTCCTCGGCCGCGACCGTGACGTAGCTCTTCACCCGCTCCTCAACGGCTCTGATGCGGGCCAGAGTATCCTCGGCAATCTCCACCGCCGAAACCTCGCCCCGGCGCAGCAGCTCGGCGAGCTCGTGGGCAGTGAGCATATGTAGTTCTGGCATGGGTTACTCCAACATCATACACGAAACAGGATCCGCCGCGAATGGCCAACTGCAGGAGTCAGCGCTTGGGCCAGCCACCCGTCTCGGGCGGCCCGTCTCATGCGTCAAGCGTTACGTCTCGACGATTCGCGGCACAACAAACATATCATCGGCGCTCTCCGGGGCGCCGGCGGTCGCCTCTTGGGGCGTCAGGCAGAGCCGCGGAGTGTCTTCCCGGAAAACGTTCTCAATCGGGATGCTGTGCGCCGTCGGCGGCACCGTGCTCGTGTCCAGCTCCTGGAGGCGCTCGAAGTGCTCGAGGATGGCGTTCAAATGCGTGGTCAGGCGTTCCTTTTCGTCGTCGGCGAGCGCCAGACGCGAGAGCCGGCCCACCTGGTCGACATACTCTTTGGTGATCCGCATACAGATCCTCTCCCCGGCGCCCGGCGCGCTTCTCACGCGGGCGCCACCTCCATTATAGCAAAATCGCAGATCGCGCGGCAACCTATCCTTATTTCGGGATTCCGCGGTAAGGAGTCTAGTCACGAGGCATAGGAACCTGCGGCTCAAGCATCAGAGTCCTTGGAGACCGCCGCCACTGCCGCGCGGTAGCTCCCCTTCACTGGGGGAGGCGAGGGTCGGAAGGCAGGGAAGGAGCCGGGGGTTAGGAAAGTTGCCGGACCGAAGCAGGAAAGTGGCACGCGAGGGCCAACCTAGAAAAGAGCGGGTAGGAAAGCATGGGCCCCCCTTCCGCAGGGAAAGCCCTATACCACGCCACCTTCACCCTACCCTGGGAGATCGCCGATGCGCATTGAGGATATCGCTTCCATTGGTTCGACGCACCACCCGGAGCCAGAACCGCCGGCTCCGGCCCTGCGGCGCGCCGCCCCCGCCGCACGCGCCGAAGACTCCGCGGAGATCTCTCAGCGCGCTCGCGAGGTGCAAAAGGCCAAGGATGCCATCCTCGCCCTGCCCGAAACGCGCGAAGCCCGCATTGCCGAGATACGCGCCCGCTTGAAGCGAGGAGAGTACACTATCTCCTCGCGCGATATTGCCGACCGCATGTTCGACGAGTTGACGAGTCTGGAAACGTCGGACGAGCATCCCAATCAGCCGTAATCAAGCCGGGGCGACGCGCAGCTCGGTTCTCGTCCGCGCGTGGGCCAGCCGAATGCGCCGGGCACGAGTCCGCCTGCCGCAATGCGCCCGGGCCACGATCCCCCGGAAGGTATCCGCTTGCATAGCGGGAATGCTCCGTTAGCGCCCATCGATAGACGCGGGTGCCTATCGCCCGCCGGGCCGGCTGGCCCCCTCGGATCGGCGCCGTGAGGAGGATCCATGCAACTCGCATTGGGAGCTACGACTCGTCCCTGGAACCAGTGGAGCTTCGAGGAGGCGTGTGGCGCCATCGCCGCGGCCGGCTACACCGATGTCGCCCCCTTTGCCCACGGCGGGAAGATACCGCTCACCTCGGAAAGCACCCCGGAGGAGATCGCGGCGGTGCGGAAAGTGGTCGATGCCGCCGGCCTCAAGCCATCGATGCTGATCACCCACATGCGCCTGAGCGATCCGCTTGAGGATGCTATCGCCGATTACCGCAAGACGATTGACGTGGCCGCCGCCGCGGGCATCACTTGGGCGATGAACTGCGGCTGCAGCCAACCCGAGCTGTATGAGAAGTACAACGCGCTCTTCCGGGCATGCGCGCCCTATGCGGCGGCGAAGGGCGTGCGCCTGGTGATGAAGCCCCACGGCGGCAATGGCCTCACCGGCCAGCTGATGCGCGCGGTCGTCGAGGCGGTGGATCATCCCAACTTCTCCATCTGCTATGACCCGGGCAACATCATCTACTACACCAAGGGCGAGCAGCGGCCAGAGACGGATGTGCACGCCATCAAGGAGCACGTGAGCATCTGCATCATCAAGGATTGCGTGGTGGTCGATGGCAAGCCGGATGTGAATATCCTCCCCGGCACGGGCTGGGTGAAGTTCGACAGCGTGCTCGGCTCGCTCGCGGAAGCGGGCTTCCGTGGGCCCCTCTACGTTGAGTGTCTGGGTGGCACCACGTGGGACGACATCAACAGCCGCGCCAGGCAAACCTATGAGTACATTGCCGACATCGTCGCCCGGCTGTAACCGCCGGGTGGAGAAGCGCGGCGCGCGCCTCGCAGTCCGGTGAGGCCCCATGAGAGGGGTGGATCCGTGGATCGCGGGGGCGAGGAGATAGGCCCCCACGATCCGGGATTCCTGCGGAGAGCAGGGCACCCGCCCGGATCCCCCTTCTCCTTTACATCTCCCGGGAGATAATGTATCATACCGATTGAGAGCTGTAGCAACCGGCTGGCAAGGAGAGTCCGCACATGGGGAGTGCACCCTTAGAGAGCAGGCACGGAGGCGAAGAGAACGAGATCACGGCGCCTCTTGAGCTTCAGTCTCTTCGGGAGGGCTGGGCCAAGCTCGAAGCGCGAGCGCCCGAGTGGCACGCCGAGGTGACGTTCGCCGCCAAGACCGACCTCGGACGCGTACGCGAAAACAACGAGGACAAGTTTGACTTCCTGGAGCCGGAGGAGCCCGCCGTGCTGGCCGCGCGCGGTCGGTTCTACGCCGTGTGTGATGGCATGGGTGGGCATGCCGCCGGGCAGATCGCCTCGGAGCTGGCTCTCAAGAGCATCATCAAAAAGTATTACGCCAACACCACCGATGATCTGGAGACGGCGTTGGCGGCCGCCGTGCAGTATGCCAACGCCCTCATTCTCGACACGGCCGCGACCATTCCCGGGCGCTCGGGGATGGGCACCACCTTCACCGGGGCGATCCTCCACGAGGAGTACCTGATCGCCGCGCAGGTGGGCGACTCGCGCCTCTACCTCTTTCGCGACGGCGAGATCCGCCAGATCACCCAGGATCACTCCTGGGTCGCGGAGCAGATACGCCTGGGCGTGCTGGATCCCGAATCCGCAGCGCGCTCGCCCTTCCGTAACGTCATCACCCGCTCGCTCGGCGCGCAAGAGAGCGTGGAGGTGGACCTCTTCCGCGAGAAGATCCGGCCCGGTGATGTGATTCTCCTCTGTTCCGACGGGCTCACCGGGCACCTCGACGACCAGGAGATCGCCCTTCTCGCCAGGCGTTCGGCGCCCTCCGTCGCCTGCATGGAGCTGATCGACGCGGCCAATGACAGGGGGGGCCGTGACAACATCACGGTACTCATCATTCGCGTGGATGCGGTGAAGCGCTTCGACCCGGCGGCTGAGCCTGCTGATCCGGGCGAAGAGCCCGCGCCGGAAGCGCCCCCTTCTCCCCCAACCGAGGGTGAGAAGCGACGCCGCTTCCCGCTTCCGTGGCGTTAGCCGGCTCGGATCCCATGGCTCCCAACACGCTGAAACGCTACCAGATCATCCGGGAGATAGCGCGCAGCAACGACATCGTCTATGAGGCGCACGACCCGCAAACGGGCCGGCGTATCGCCATCAAGGAGCTGGCGATTCCCCCTGGGCTGGTAGGCCAGGCGCGACGCGAGCGGATCGAGCGCTTTCGGCGCGAGGGCCGGGCTGCGGGGGCCCTCTCCCCCCACCCACACATCGTCACCATCTTCGATGTCGATAACGAGGGGGATCGCTACTTCATCGCCATGGAGTATCTGGAGGGCCAGCCGCTCCGGGATATCCTCCAGATGGAGGGCCCGCTGCCGGTCGAGCGCGCCATCCGGGTCGCCCTGCAGGTGTGCGACGCCCTTCAGCACGCGCACGCACGCGGCGTTATCCACCGCGATATCAAGCCGGATAACATCCACGTCCTCCCCGGGGATGTCGTCAAGCTCACCGATTTCGGGATCGCCCGCATTGCCGCAGATCCCTCTATCACGAGTGACGGGCAGGTCTTCGGCACCCCGAGCTACATGTCTCCAGAGCAGATCGCCGGAAAGCCGCTCGACGCGCGCACCGATATCTACTCCCTTGGGGTCACGCTGTATGAGATGCTGACCGGGCGCAAGCCATTCACCGGAGACAGCGTCGTCACAATCACCTATAACATCATCAACCAAGAGCCGCCCCCGCTCGTAGGGGTGCCGCCCGAAGTGCAGCAGGTGGTGTTGCGCGCCATGGCGAAGGCGCCTGAAGCCCGCTTCCCTTCGGCGGCTGCCCTGCGCGATGCGCTCGCCAACGCCCGCACGCTCGCAACGAGTCCGCACGCCGGCTCTGGCGCTCAGCGCACCCTCCCGCCGGGCGACCCGTCGCTTGCCTACGTCGCTTCGCCGGCGCCGGCGCCAGCGCCCTCTGGCCCGGAGCCCACGCAGCAGGATCCGCCGCCCCTCTACATCCCCCGGCGGCCCTCGCAGATCGGAAGCGCGCTCAAGCGTCACGGCCAGTTTCTCTCCCTCCTGGTCATCGCGGTCATCCTGAGCCTGGCGTGCGTCTTCTTCATCTGGTCTGGCAACAAAGCGTATCAGAGTTACCAGGTCCGCGTCCGCGAGACGCGCGCCATCGAACATGTGCAAGCGGGGGTCACCTTCTTCAAGCGCCAACGCTACGAGGATGCCCTGGCGGAGTTCCAACGCGCCATGGAGGCCGCGCCCGGCAGTCAGACCGCCGCGATCGCGCGCGGCAACGCCGCCGCCGCCTGCATCAACCTGGGGAACGCATGCCTTCGGGCACGCCCGGCACAGGCTGTGCAGTACTATCGCCAGGCGCTGCAGTTCGACCCGCAATCGGCCATCGCCCATCACGGGCTCGGCATGGCGTTGCATAACGCCAACGATATCGAGGGCGCCATCGCCGAGTGGGAGTGGGTCCTCAAGAACGCGCCTTTCGATCCGGTGGCAGCCGACGCCCGGCGCTCCCTGGCCGCGGCCCACTACAACCGGGGCGTGGCGGCGTTCAACGCGGGAGATTACGAAGGCGCCGCTGAAGCGTGGTCACAGAGCATCAAGACGGATCCCAACAGCAGCATCGCCCGGCAGGCCCGTGCTGCGCTGTTGAGCATTCCCTCGGGAAGCCCCGGTTTCTACTATCGCTGAAGAGCGCACCGCACTCTCCTTGTCCGCGCACGGAAGGCGATGGAAGCCGTTTCAGGCGCCTGCTCACTTCTTCCGCCGCGCATTCCGCCTGGCACCAGGTTTCGGGTTGCTCAAACGCGGGCAAATCCGGCGGTGAACGCCTGGGAACCCCAGGCGGAGCATGGGAGGGAGCGAGTATGGATCCACAAGAGCGTCTTCACCGCTACATCGATGACGCCATCGCCATGGAGGCGGGGCTACTGCCCGCGCTCAAAGATATGGCCGACGAGGCCACAACCGATGCGGACCGCCAGATGTTCCTGGAACACCGCGATGTGACCCAACGCCACCACGACCGCCTGGTGGCGCGTCTGAGGGAGATGGGCAAGGAGCCCTCCTACCTCAAAGGCGTCGTGAACAAGCTGGGTATCATGGGAAGCGAACTGGTGAACGTGGTCCGTGAAAAGGAGGAGAAGGCGGTGCGCAACTTGATCACCGCCTACGGTGCGGAGCACGTCGAAGTCGCGTCCTACATCGCTCTGGAGGCGGCGGCAAGCGCCGTCGGCGACACGGTGACCGCAGAGCTGGCCCACAGCATCCGCACCGAGGAAGAGGCGATGATCCACAGGCTAGATGCACGCTTGCGGTCGTTACCTTCGGTGGTCATGCAGCCCATGACGATTTAGCGCGGGGTGGCCCCCCGGAGTTCCGGCAGCGAGGTGGGAGCGCGGCATGCCATCCGGCACCACCCCGCCTCGCTGTCATGTTCGATACGCCCTTTCTGGCGGCTCATGCCTGCGGCGGCGTACCCCACGCCTCGTTCACCAGCCGCTCGCGAAGCCGCGCCAGCCGCTCGGCCACGGCGCTTTGGGAGAGACCGCTGCGCGCCGCGATCTCCTTAATCGACAGGTCATGCTGCGTGCGCCACTCTATCAACCACTGATCGGTCGGCTCGAGCGAACGAAACCAGGCGTGTAGATCGAAAGATGCCATCGGTGTTACTTCCCAAGCAGATCGAGCGAGGCGGAGCTCACGCTCTCCAACCGGTGCTCGTCCGAAAGCCCCCGTGTCCCTCATCCATTCTACTAAGCGCCCGTCTGGGGCGTCAACCGGCAGCCCGGGGATGTGCCGCATCATCCCTCGCCGGACCCAGGGAGGGGGTGGCGCGCCTGGGCAGACAGCCGTTTGGGGCACCCCCGTCCTGCATCGCGCGGGATCGCTGAGGCCATTACCGCCGGTAATACCGGGGCAACATGGGAGAGACGCTACCCCTCCAGTCGGATCACGGAAGCGACTTCGTTCACCATAGGGAGCGTGGCGATCTCGGCCAGAGCGGCGCGCATCTGGCGCTCCTGCACCGCGTGCGTGATCCAGACGATCTCCGCCAGGCCTGGGCCCACCTCGGTATCCGGCTGGAAGACGCTGGCCAGGCTCACCCCGTGGCTGCCGAAACAGGTGGCGATTCTCCCGATGACACCTGGCCGGTCGGTAACGCGCATGCGCACGTAGTTGCGGCAGACCACCTCTTCCATCGGAAGCAGGGGGAGCGAGCAACCGCAACGACAGGGCACGCGCCCGGCGGCGCCGTGGAGAAGATTGCGCGCGCAGTCCACCACATCGCCCACCACGGCCACGCCGGTCGGTCCCTGGCCTGCGCCGCGGCCATAGAACATCACATCGCCCACTTGCCGCCCGCGGACCAGCACGCCGTTGAAGACGTCGCTGATGCTTGCCAGCGGGTGCTCCAGGGGAATGAACGCCGGATGCACGCGGATATCGACGCGGCCTCCCAGGCGCGCGGCAATGGCGAGGAGCTTCACGGCAAAGCCCAGCTGGCGGGCATAGCCAATATCCGCGGCAGTCACACGGGTGATGCCCTCATGGTAAAGATCGCTCACGGAAACCCGGCTCCCGAAGGCTATGGAGGCGAGGATAGCGATCTTGTAGAGCGAGTCCAGGCCTTCCACATCGGCGGTAGGATCCGCTTCGGCATAGCCGAGCGCCTGCGTGGAGGCCAGCGCGTCTGCGAAATCGCGGTTCTCGCGCGCCATCCCGGTGAGGATGTAGTTGGTGGTGCCATTGACGATGCCCACGATCCGCTCGATGGTATCGCCTGCCAGCGACTCCTTCATCGGCTTGATGATGGGAATTCCACCGCCGACGGCACCCTCGAACATCAGATCGACGCCCTTCTCGGACGCCAGCGCGAGGAGCTCGCCCCCTTGCTTGGCCATCAGCTCCTTGTTGGGCGTGACCACCGACTTGCCACGCGCAAGGGCGGCGCGAACCACCTGGGCCGCCATGCCAACACCGCCAATCGCCTCGACGACCACATCGATCTCGGGATCGGCAATCACGCTCTCCGCGTCGCTGCGCCGCAACGCCTCCGGCACCTCGAACCCCCTGGGGCGGGTCCAATCGATATCCGCAACGCTCTTCAGCACCACGGGGGCACCCACGCGCCCGGCAATCCAGGCGGCGTTACTCAGGAGCACCTGGACAGCGCCCGTACCCACGGTGCCGCAGCCAACCACGCCAACAACAACCCGGTCTTTCGATCTCGTAGCCAAAGCAACCTCGCTCCCAAGCGCTTCGAACGGCGCGAGCCACAGGGGAGAGCCCTCATCGCGTGGAGGAGCGGTATCCGGTGGGATCCGGTCACGAGACTCGCAGGCTCCATTCTCCACCCGATGAGGCGACATAGCCGGCTCGCAGCCGCGCGAGGAACTCTTTCCGTGAAAGATAAAGCGGCACCGACGACCAGGTGCCTCTCTCTCATTCGCCGCCTGGCGGTCAGATCCCTACAGGGGGGATCATCGGAGAAGCGCCGACCGCCGCGCGCGTCTCATCCCGTGAGGACGACGAGGGTGATATCATCTTGTTGAGGGGCATCGCCGGCGAAGGCGCTCACCGACTCCTCGATCCGCTGGATCTGCTGGGCGCTCGAAAGCCCGGCCGTCCCGCGCACGGTCTCGACGAACCGCCCTAGTCCGAACTCCTCGGAGTGGTGGTTCATCGCCTCGGTGATGCCGTCGGTGTAGATGAGGATGGCGTCGCCAGGGCCGATTACGGTCTCCTCTACCTGGAGGCTGTGACCGAACTCGGCCGGCGAGAGGACTCCCACGGCCGCGCCCGATGGGGTGAGCACCTCGATGCGGTTATCGCGGAGTAACAGCGTCGGCTCGTGGCCGGCGCGCGCCCAGGAGAGTGTCCGGCGCTTCACGTCGAGGATGCCGTAGAACAGCGTGATGAAGGTATCGAGGCGCAGGTCGCCGCAAAGAGTGGCATTGGCGCGCATCAGAGTGTCGTGCACGGATCGGTTCCCGAACGCATACGTGCGCATCACCGTGCGCAGCATCGCCATCGTGAGCGCCGCAGGCACCCCCTTCCCGGAGACATCGGCGACCACGATGCCCAGGTGCCCCTCGGCAACCCAGAAGAAATCGTAGTAGTCGCCGCCCATCTCGAGCGCGGGGCGACTGAGCGCATCCAGGTCGAAGCCGGGCACCTTGGGAGCATCGGCTGGGAGGAGCGTTCTCTGGATCTCACGGGCGATCTGTAGTTCACGGCGAACACGCTCTTGCTGCGCCAAAACGGCCACCATGCGCGCGTTATCGATATAGAACGCCGCCTGTTCCGCGAGGGTGGCCAGCAGGAACTGGTCATCCTCCGAAAACTCGTCTGCGTTCTGCCGGTTCAGCACGGCCATGACGCCAAGCACCTCGCCGCGGAGAACGAGGGGCGTCAGAAGCATCGGATGGCGCCTCACCGGATCGACGACACTGCCCACCAGGATTCCCGCTTCGGCGGCGTCGCGAATGCGGAGCGGCGTCTGCTTGGCCGCCACCTCTCCGACAACACCCTGGCCGAAGGCAAAGCGCTGGCGGAGCGCGATCCGCGTCAGCTCCTCCCACCGGCGCATCAGGTTAGACGCCGGCACATCGCGGTAGAGCGGCGGGAAGGGGCCTTCCACCGCGCGCATCTGCAGCTTGCCGGTCCGGGAATCGACCAGGAAGATCGCCCCGGCTCCCGCTCCGGTGGTCTCCACCGCGGCGGAGGCGAGAAGGCGTAACAGCTGCTCCAGGTCCAGGGCGTCGCTGTATGCCGCGCCGATGCGGTCGAGGAAGCCAACGATCACCTCGCGCTGGCGCTGCATCCGGTGGAGGTTACCCTCGAGCGCCTCATGGTGCTCCACCACCCGGCAGAAGACGCGAAAGCCGAAAACCGCATAGAAGAGGGTGAGCGCGAGATGATGGATCCAGGCCCACGGTGAGAGCGCACCCACGCTCCACAGCAGGAACGCCTTGGGCTGGACGATCCGCTCCTCCTGCGGGAGTCCGCCCACCACCGCCGCCACCCCCAAACCAAGGGCTCCCTCGATAACGCGCGCCCATGCCCAACTCGTCGCCGCGGATAGGCCTCCTATTGCTGCCACGAGAGTGCCAAGGCACGCGATCACGCTGACCGCAATCAACGCCGCCACCAGCCGTGGACGCTTCGCAAGCGGCTGAAACAGGAGGGCATAGGCAAGCAGCGCCTGCCCGAAGACCAGAACCCAGGGCGGCGCTGCAGCCGCCCCGAACCGGGCCATCCACGGCTCGCCGCACAGCGCATCGCCGACCACGGCGAGCTGATGGAGGCTCAGTACGGCCGCCGCGAGCGCGACACGACCATACTGCTCCCGATCGAGGCGAGCGGATCGGAAGTAGTTGGAACCTGGCTTCTCGAGGGTGAGATGGAAATAGAGTAACTCGCGCCGCTGCGCACCTTCCCACTGGAGGAGCGAGAACGCCAGAATCCCTGCGATGAGTAAAAACGCCAACAGGCTCAGCGCAATCATAGGAGCGCATATCCGGCACCATCCGGTCCCCGGGGCGCGCATTGGGGTGGCAGCCCTCCGGCTTGGCGGTGCCCTAGGAACACCGCCCCGTCACCCGCACGGCTCCCCAACCAACTGTGGAACAGCCCGCGGATGGGTGCGCTGCCAGCTACCTGCACGGCGTCGAGCTCAAGAGATACGCCTGGAACTTGATGCGCAGATCTCAAGATGGCACTCCGGATCCGGCCTGCGGTGCACTATTCATCCGAGAATCGTTCGTGCTTCTGGTAAGGACTCCTTCTACTTGCGACGTTCCCGACCATCCATTTTCTTGACCCTGGCGTACCCATATGATAGAATAGGCCATCATGCAGACAACGCCTTCAGAGGGGAAGCCCATGGCCAAAGAAGAGTTGAAGACCCGCCAGGATGCCGTCGGGACGTCGTTTGGAGTCCTCATCTTTCTCACAGGCATCGGCCTGCTGGCGTTCGTCTTCCTGCTAGCGTTGGGTCTATTCAAGGATCCAGGCGTTCTGACTGCCATGGCCACCACGCCTGCCAGCGCCACACCAGCAGCAGAAGGCGGATCCGGGGTGACCGGCGCGTTGATCGGCCTGGGCGTGAAGGTGGTCGCGCTCTTCATTATGGCACTGTCCGGCTCCCTGGTTACCAGCAAGGGGATCCACCTCTACCTGGCGAGTCGCTAGGCCGGGGCTTCTGGGCGCAGCGCCGCCCGCTGTAGCCTGGGGCCAGGCAAGGCAGTTCCGCGATGATGCTCTCCAGCATAGTCTGGACTGCGCTGGCGGCACTCGCGGCCATCAGCATCACGATCCGCGTGCTGCGGGGCCTGCGGATCGGCCAGCAGACCCCGGGCGCCGCGCTTTGCGTGGCGTGCGCGCTGCTCATCCTCTCCGCCTTCCTCGCCCGCTACCATGCGGTTCAGAAGGAGGATGCGGAGCGCCGCTTCCATGCCGGGCTTGAGGCGCGGCGCCAGCGAGAACTTGCGCGGGCCGATCCGACAAAGCAGGGGACGCCCTCGCCACCAGCCGTGACGACGCCCGCGGGCATCCTGCCCCGCCCTCTGGAGCCGGGCACACACCGCGAGACGCCTTCTCACCGCGCCGGCCCCGTGCGCATCGTCGACTACGCGCTGGATCTCTCCCTCTTCCCCGACCGACATTCTCTGAGCGCGCGCGCCGAGTTCACCGTGGTCGCGCGCATGCCCATCGATCGCATTGAGCTGGCGCTCAGCCCGGAGTTCCGCGTCCACGCGCTGCATGTGAACGGTGCCCCGGTCACCTTCTTGCACACCAACGATCTCGTCTCGTTCCCCTACCGCCTCCGCGAAGGCAAAGCCGCGACACTCGCCGTCCGCTACTCTCGGCGCGTCTCGGTGCCGCTCCTGCGCGCCGGAGACCTGATCGATCCTCGGGGCATCTACCTCCGCCCGGAGAGCCGGTGGTACCCCTCCGTGGGCGAGCTCGATTTCCACGCGCCGCTCCGCCTCTCCGCGCGTGTTCCACGGGGAATGACCGTCGTCAGCTCCGGCCAACTGGTGAGGAAATCGGTTGAGGCATCTACGGTCACCTTCCACTGGGAGAGCATTGTTCCGGTGCGGATGATCTGCTTGGCGGCTGGACGATACGCCCACAGCCGGAACGCCGATGGTCCTGTGGCCATCGAGACCTTCCTGCACCCGAATCACGCATCCAGGGCGCGCGCCTACCAGGAAACAGTCCAGCGGATCGTGCGCTTCTACGCCAGCCGGTTTGGCGCCTATCCCTATCCCAAATTGACGATTGCCGAGATCCCCGTCTTTCCCGGAGGCTACGGCTCCACGGCGTTGCTGCTGCTCACCGAGAAGAGCTTCGCTGAAAAGGAGATCCCCACCCATTTCCTGGCGCACGAGATTGCGCATCAGTGGTGGGGAAACCACGTCGCGCCTCAGGGCCTCGGGGCGGGATGGCTGAGCGAGGCGTTTGCCGAGTACTCCGCCGTACTCTACCAGGAGCATGCCGGCGGGCCCAAGGCGCTACAGGAGGCGCTCGCGGGCTTGGAGGCACGCTACCAGACCCGCCTGCGAGAAGGCACCGAAGAGGCAATCGCCGAAACGGATCCCTACGACCAGTCGGGAGCTTACGAAGGCACCGTCTACTACAAAGGGGCTTATGTGCTTCACTCGCTGCGCTGCCTGATCGGGGAGGAGCAGTTCCGGCGGCTACTCCGCCTCTTCGCGGAGCGATATGGAGCCGGCACAGCGCGAATCGCCGACTTTGAGGCCCTGGCTGGCGAAGTGCATGGGAAGCCCCTCACCTGGTTTTTCGATCAGTGGCTGCGCCGGCCTGGCGCGCCGCGCCTGAGAGTTTCCGTAGCGAAGGACGGCCCGCGCGCCAGGCTCACCGTTGCCCAGGAAGGCGCGCCCTACCGTGGCGAAATGCAGCTCCTGGTCACCGATGGCGCCGGCAAGACACGGCACACTCTGCATCTTGATGGCTCCCTCACGCGCCTGACGATTCCGGTTCGGGGAACCATCACCCGTGTAGAGCTTGACCCGGACCGCGCGTGGCTGTTCCACACGCCGCAGCGGGTCCACAGCCTGTGAAGGAGGGTGTGAGATGGCGATGCCTGTAACGCGCGCGCCTGTCGTCGCTGGCCTGTTC
>JAAZEM010000064.1 GCA_012512265.1 Armatimonadota bacterium
AGCCGGCGCGAGTGGAAGCTGCCGTCGCCCGAGGCGGCTTGCTCCTGACGGATCAGATCAAGGGCTCCCGCCTCCAGCTCCGTGGCGTGCGCGTCATCCAGGTAGTGCGCGCAATAGAGAAGCGTCGGAAGGAGGTAGTCCTGGCAATAGCAGTAACGCTGCCGGCTGTCGCCGCCGATGCGCAGGAGGCGGCCATCGGCGAAGAGGAGGCGCTTCAGCAGGCCCCACAGATCGGCGGCGTGGTGATGCAGGCTCTCGGGTGGGGCCCAGCCGTGGGTGGCGCACGCGAAGTGGAGGAAGGCGATGTTGCTCAGGCAGATGACCATATAGCCCACGTTCAGATAGCCGTGATGGTCGAGGGCGTAATGATCGAAGAAGTTGGGGCCCACGTGCCACTCGCGAATCGGGCGGCCGGCCACTTCGCGCTCATCCAGGGCATCGGCGGCGATGGAGATGCCGTTCATCAGGAAGCGGTGCGCCTTCTCCATCCAGTCGGGCACGCGCGCGTCATCGGGATACATGCGGCAGACACGCGCCAGGATCGCCCCGTTCCAGATGTTTGACTCCGGCTTATTGCCGCCATCGCGCGCCCACTTTGTTCCCTGCACCTCCATCGCGAGGAGGGCATCCGCTTCGGAGATGAGCATCCGGCGCAGGCCGGCGAGATCCAAATCGGTCAGATGCTCCTCGAGCGCCTCCACACCGTGCATCATCCGCTCGATCCCCAGGGCGGAGATCCAGGCGTGCCCCCAGCGCGTGCCGTCGCTGCAGTGGTGGTCGCCGCTGACGTGGGTGGCGAGCGAGTAGCGCAGGGCGCGCAACGCGCGATCCAGGATCGCTTCGCGCGAGCACCCGGCGGCAGCCTCATCGAGCTCCGGGTGGGTGGCCAGGACGGCCATCGCGCCGAGGTACTTTTGATTGGTCTGCACGCCCCAGCTATTGTAGCCGCTGCCAAAGCAGCCGAGGTCGGGGCGGGCCGGGTCGTTCCACCAGAAGCGCTCCGCGTAGGCGGGCCAGCGCTCCAGGATCCGCAGGTAATCCAGGTGGGAGGGGGTCACCATTCGCTTTCCTCCTCTCGCGGGCGGGGGCACTCCGCGTGAGCCGGTGCAAGAGCGAAGCGGGGGGAATGCGCCGTCTCTCGGGGCGCCCTATGGGAAGGCGGGGAGCATCCCTTCTCTGCTGGGGTGCTCCCCGCCTGTTGCGCGAACGCTCAGAGGCGAGAGAATCGAGCCGGGCGATGCCGGCGCGCGCCTCAGCGTTCCTTCACGAGCGCCAGGTAGTCCAGATTGACGCCGTTGCCGTCGGTATTCGTCAGGGTGATCGTGTGCTCTCCGGCGGAGAGGCGGAAGAGATGCGGTTTGCCATCCGCGCCGGTGACCACATGGTGTGCCCAGTCGCTGCTTGTGACGGAGGAGAAGCCGCCACTGTTGCGCAGTGTCTGCTTCAGAGGCGCCTCGGAGTCTACTCTCACCTCGCGCTGAGTGTCTTGCTTGGTGCAGTAGCGGAGGATCAGGCGATAGGTGCCTGCTTCCGGCACGCGAACGCGCCAGCGCAGCCAGTGGCCGGCGCTGTCCCAATGCGAGAAGCTCCTGCCCGAGGCCCCTGCCTTGTCATCCCGGATCTGCACCGCGCCACCCTCTTGCGCGACGAATGCCTCTGCCTGGACCACGATGGCTCCCTTCAGGGGCATATCCGCCGCGCGAATCTCCGTCGTCACCTCCATCGGCTTCCCAGCGCCCCTGCAAGTGGCGCGCAGGGGGAAGATGGCCGGCCCGGCGGGCAGGCTCTTTGGAAGCGTCAGGCGGAAGGTGGCCTCGACGATCTCACCACCGGGAGCATTCACAGGCTGCGTCGCCGGCTCGACCACGGCGCCACCACCCGCCTCCAAAGCGACGTGGCCCTTCAGTGCCTTCCCCTTGGGGGCGCGCAGGGCAACCTTCACCTCGGCTGTCTCCCCGGCTGCGGGGGAGCTTGCCGGTACCTGGATGGAGATGGGCGGCAGAATGGACGCCAGGTGACCCAGCGCCTGGGGATACCAGCTGATGGAGCGCCGGTCGGCGCCAGTGCGCGAAAGCAGCGCCTTCGACACCTCGGCGAACCAGGGGTCGCCACTCAGCTTGTAGCCGTAGGTGAGCGCGGAGATGCACTGACCATCGGCGCTATACCGCTTGCTGTTCTGTGGGCTCTGCTTGTACCAGAAGGTGCCTGGCTCGCCCATCGGCTCGGTGGTGATCCATTCGGCGATGCCGATTGCCGCGTCCTTGACTCGTGGATCGCCCGTCACGTCGTACCAGCGCCCCAGGCCACGGCCAACGATGCCGTGCATGAAGGTCGAGCCGCCCTCGTAGCTGGGCTGCTCGGAGATCGGCACGGAGACGACGCCGCGGATCGGGTCTTGCCAGTCGAGCAGCCAGTTGGCCACGATCCAGCCGGCATTGCGGATCCGCTCGCCGCCCGTCGCTCGCGTCAGCGCCGAGATGGCAATCAGCGTCCAGCCCGGGCCCCGCTCCTGTCCACCCGCGCCGTACTGGTTGCGCTCTACGACCTCGCAGTACCAGTTGGCAAGGAGGTCAACGCACTCTTTCGTCCAGGGATCGCCGGTGAGGAACCAGTAGGCGATCATCCCCTCGGCCCACGCATGGCCGGGATGCGCACCGCGGAGTGTGTGGTCGGCGATCCAGAACTGCTCCGGATGTTGCGGCATCCAGAGAGAGGTGGCGTTATGGTGACGCGGCCCGCCAAGCTGGATATTGCCCGGTGCCGCATGGTGAATCTGAGAGACGTCGCGAGTATGCCGCGCTGTCTGCTCGCACAGATCCCACCAGCGGGGGTCGGCGCTGCGCAGATACTGCAGCGCATAGCCGTTGTGGTGGTCGTATTCGCTGTTGCTCCAGTACGTGTACGAGGGGCCGTATCCCCACTCGAAGGTGCTGTCGCCGAAGTTCTCGAAGCCATACTCGCGCCGGCTGGCGCGCTGGGCCAGAATGCCCTTATAGGTGCGCTCGACGCTCTCTTCGTAACGGGCATAGCGCACTGGATCGCTCGGGTGGAACTCGCCAAACGCTCCCGTGCTCGCCGTGTATTCCGGCTCGGGCACCGCGCGCAGCGGCGCCGCCAGGGGAGCGAAGAGCGACGCATCAGTCGCGTCCGTCCCGCGCCCGTCCATCACCAGGAGAATCTCCTGGCCAAGCGCCTCGCCCTGGGCCAGGCGGAAGAGGCCCATCTTACCTGGCGACTGCGGGTAGCCGACGCCACCCACCGTGAAGCGCTCCGTCATCTCGCGCAGCCGGGCGAGCCATTGCTTGGGCAGATCGCCCTCGTCAAACGCCTCGGGGATGAAGTCCAGACGCACCCCTTCCGTGTCAAAGCGGATCGCCTGCGGATAGCGCTCCCAGAACCAGCGCGTTCCCACGGCCATGCCCGGCAGGCGGACGTATCCGGGCGATTTTCCCTTGGCCCGCGAGCGTGCTCCATCGGAGCCCGTCCAGGTGACCGTATCCTCGCGATGCTGGTAGAGAATCGCCCCAGCGTTGGCGGCGCGCGTCTCTTCCGGCGAGAGCCACACCTTTCCGGTGGCCGCATCCGCGCGGCGCAGATCCATGCTCCAGCGCTTCAGGTAGACCTCGGGTGTCTCCTCGCGGTTGATGATGTGGGTGAGGACGCGGAGCGCATCCGAGCCCGCCGTCGCCTCCAGGTGGATGCGGAAATCGACGAGCGTGCCCTTGGCGTCGGTGAAGGAGCCCTTGCGCACGATGAGCGCGCGCATCGGCCCGCGCTCGACGATCTCCGTCTCCTTGATGATGGCGTCGCGCGTGCGCACCACCCGGCCGGTCTCATCTTCCAGGGCGAAGTCCCACACCTCGCTCGCGGGCTTCACCACCGTGCTGCCACGGCGCACCTCCTCGACGATCCGCCCGTGCTTCGTGCTGACGGTGGCGACCATGGCACCCGTATCGATTGTCAGGATGCCATCCGCCTCGGAGAGCTTCACACCGCCGGGCACCGGCACCGGGCGAACGCCCTCGCCTGCCTCGATGGTGTACACGCTCTTCCCACCTGCCGGCACGGTGGCCGGGAAGGCGACCAGGAGCATCTTCGTGGTGCCGTTCGGCCAGGACGCGATCGGCCGGGTTTGCACCGGCAGCGGCTTCCCATCCGGCCCGAGCACGCGCACCTGATCCGGGCGCTGGATGCAATGGACCGGGAAGGGGATGCCCTGAGCCGCTACCTCGTCGGTTCGCGCGATGCCGGCCGTCTCCGGCACGGTCACCTGGAAGCGCACTCGCTTGGCGCCCGCGCCGCCATCCGCCGGGGGAGCCGCCGCCACGATAGGCTTTGCCAGCAGACGCTCCGGGATCACTGCTACCTCGCGAATCTCAACCGTCTCATCGCCGACGGCGGTTGCCTCAATCCGAATCGGAGTGCCGGGCGCCAGCCTCACGGGCGGCGTCACCGCCCAGTACACGCGGTGGTCATCCGCCGTGAGCGTCCATCGGGCCACCTCTTGCCGGCCGGCCATGACCCGCACCCGCGACCGCCCGGTATGCTCGTCGCGCACCGAGAAGGCAATGGCAAACCGGCCCGCGCTGCCGGCGTGCGTGGTCTGCGCGGCCCCGGAGCCGGCGCGCAGGACCAGGCTGCCCTCGTTGCCCGGCGTAAAGCCGTTCCCTTCCAGGAGAGCCGCCGCCGAGGCGCGCCGCAGGTCGGTGATCACATCGACGGTGGCGAAGAAGACATCGATCGCGAAGGGATGCTCGCCCGATCCCTGGCGATCCTCGACGCGGAGCGTCACCTCGCAGCGACCGCCCGCCTTGCGCACGATCTCGGTGATATCGGCCGTTCGGAAGCGCGTCCGCGCCGGCTGGGGATTGCGCCCCAGCACATCCTCTTCCCACACCTTCTCGCCGTTGACCAACACCTGGGCGAAGCGCATCTCGCGCTTGTAGTTCTCCAGCGCCGTCTGTCCATGCTTTGCGCCACCGAGAACGATCTCTCTTCCGCCGCAGTAGGTGTCGGACTCGTACCAGCGCAGGGTGACGGGAGCGTCGCTGGCGACTATCGGGATCGTGCGCGTCACCTGGGCGAAGTTGCCGGCCTTGCTCGGCTCGTCCGCGTGAGTGAGGGTAATCACACCACGCCGGTCTGTCTTCATCGAGTAGGGGCCGGCCGAGGTGAAGCGCCACTTGCCGTCGTTTACGGGAACGCCATCGCCCCGGCGCGGGAGCGCCAGCGCCTCGGAGAGATCGGCATAGAAGCGATCCGGCCGCTTCCGGGGCGGGCGCGAGGCGGCCTGGCGAGAGCTCTTTGACAGGGCGTATTGAATGAGGTTCTCAAAGAAGCGCGCGCCGGCCGAAGAGCGATCCCCCTTCGCGTCGGAGAACCAGTGGTATTCCGGGATCATCTGCACCAGGAGGATCCGACCCTTGCCGAGGGCGAGTTCTACGATGCCGTAATGCTCTCCCTTGGACCGCGCCTCTACCTGGTCCCAGTTCTGCTCTGCTCCCGTGCTCACCAGGGGAGTCCAGCCTTCTCCCAGATCGTAGAAGGCGCGGTAGATGCTGCCCGAGTGCACATCCAGCATCGCCTTCTGATCCATGCGGTGCGGTGTGTTGAAAATCGGGTGATCCGGCTGGAGGATCTTGCCAAACTGGTAGGCTTTATCGCGCTTCATCGGGGAGGGAAGCCAGGTGTCTTCGTTGCTACAGCGCATCCCCAGGAAGATGCCCCCTCCCTCAACGAACGCGCGGATCGCTCCCGGATCGGTCGCGAGCGCAGCGCGGTCCTCATCAAAGCCCCAAATGAGGATGTCGTAATCGAAGGGCGAACGGTTGCGGTAATCGCTCGCGCTCGCGCGCTCGTGGGCGACGCTAAGGGCGTTCAAACCCCGGGCGACGTAGTTTTCGGGCGAGCTCGCCACCAGGAGTATCTTCGACTCCGGAGCGGCGCTGCCACTGCTCGCGGTCAGTGCCATGAACATCGCCATCATCCCCCACACGGCGAGGCGCCAAGCATGCCGCCGTGCGCTCAGTCGAAGCGGTGAACAAGACTTCATGGTGCGCATGAACATACCCCTGTCCTCGATTGATCCCGCGGCTGGGCCCGCCCCCGAGGGTGCCCGCCGTACCTTACCGCCTTACTTCCACAGCACGGCAGGCATTCCTGCGCCAGGCGTGCGGAGGGTGCGCCCCGAGAGATCGCCTCCATGCCGCCGGCGACACCGCGGATAACCAGGGAAGAGGAGACGCCCCCTCGCGAGCGAAGAAGGGGCTAGTGAGTGCGCCACTGGTGGCTTGCGCCTCACATCTCATCGATTGTCAATCGCGCGGAGGAGCTTGATGAAGTACGCATGTCTGATCCTGGCCCTGATCACCGGGGCCGCGCACGCCGCGGAGGTACCGGTGATCCCCGAGGAGATCGCCATCCCGCCCGGCGAAACACGCGCCTTCGAGTTTGGCACTTTGCCGCAGGCGGATACGACGATTCTCCTGGAGGTGCAGGCGCGCCTGGATGCCAAGGCGTTCTCTGGCTCCATGTTCTTCCTCCGTGTGCGCCTCAACGGCAAAGAGGTGAAAGCGGCGAAAAGCCGGACGGCGCTTCGCCTGGTGAATAAGCCACTCGTCTCGCCGGTTGCCCACGATCTTCCCGCGGCGTGGTACGGCACCGGCGGGTGGCGCGTCGTCTACGGCCCCGATTTCGAGGGCGCGCGCCAGCAGCGATTCTATGAGGGAGACCCCTATACGCTCGTTCTGGACGTGACCGATCTCACCAATCCGGCTGCGGAGAACCGGCTGGAGATCACCAACACGGCCAATCCGAACTCGATCCGGTATGCCGGAACCGAGGGGAATCTCGTCATCAGCAAGCTCACGGTGCGCACGCAGCCGGGAAAGAGTCCCACCATGACCGGTTCCGACGCGGTTGCCCCCGTGATCAACAACGGGCAGCCAGGCGCCGGACCGGCGGCCTACCAGGGCGAGTTGCTTCCCGGAGGTGGCTTTGCCCTCACCGTGGGTGGCCGGCGCTGGGAGTTTGCGAGCGACTTCTCCTATCCGAATGCCGGCCTCAACCGGCTCACGGCTGCCGCCGCCCCGGATACCACGGGCCAACCCGGCTGGAAGGTAGACGCGCGCCCCGGCAAAGCGGGCGGCACCGTCGTCGCGTCTGGGCCTGACTACCGCGTGCGGCGCACGGTCCGCTTCACCGCGCGCAAGGTGGAGGTGGAAGACGCGATCACCAACGCGCACGCGGACGCCCCCCTGGGGATGCTGGTGCGCCACCAGACAAGCCTGGAAGCACTTGAGAACCCCGTGGTGCGCCTAGCCGGCAACCCCGACCCGGCGGTGGATGACTACTACTCGCCGTCCAACCCCAGCGTCTACGTGGCGATGGCGGACTACGCTCTCGGCATGCTGTGCGAGGATGACGTCTTCCGCAACCAGGCCCGCCTCTACTGCACCACGGATCCCCCTGCCGCGGGCATCCGCACGGAGATGCTCCGCCTGGGCCCGGGAGAGACTTATACCCTGCGCTGGTCGATCTATCCCGTGGCCTCGCGCGACTATTACGACTTCATCAACCTAGTCCGCGAGGACTGGGGCTCGAACTTCACGGTGCTGGGCGCCTGGACCTTCTTCAGTCCGGATGCGATCCTGGCGATGCCGCTGGAGGAGATCCGCGAGCAGTATCGCCGCCAGGGAATCCGCTACGCCTGCTCTTACGGCGGGTGGGTAGATGCCAAGCATGATCGCAAGCGCATTGGCTTCGGCACAGGCGTACTCGACGACTACTGGGCCGATTTCCGCGGCCGGCTGAAGGCAGCGGCGGCGCGCATCCGTGAGGCCTGCCCCGAGGTGAAGGTCCTCGTCTACTACGATAGCCAGCGCGATACTTCCGAAGGCGGGCACGAGCGTTTCAAGGATAGCTGGCTCACGAACACCAAGGGCGAGCAGCTCTCCACCGAGTGGAGTGGCCAATACTCGCTCACCTACAGCGTAGTCGCGACGGTGCAAAACAGCTACGGCAAGGCGATGCTCACCGTGGCGGATCGCTATCTGGATGAGATTGGCGCGGACGGCCTTTACTGGGACGAGATGGAGTGCGTGGGCTATGGCGCACCGCTCCTTACCTACAACATCCTTGATGGCCACTCGTGCATTCTCGATCCGAAGAGCTACACGATCCAGCGGGAGGTCGGCATCACTACGCTGCTGGGCGAGGGACACCGCCTCGCCGTGATTGATCGCGTTCGCAAGCGCGGCGGCTTCTTGATGGGCAACGGCCCGGCGTGCACGCGGGCTATCCTTGCGACGGGCGTGCAGCGCATGGTCGAGATCCAGCACAACGATTACTGGTTCTATGAGGGGCTTCTAGGTACGCCCCTGGGCTATGCCAGCGGCCGCACCGATTTCGGAAACGTCACGCGCGCGCTCCGCTTTGGGTTTCTTCTCGTCGGCACGCGCCACAACTACCCGCATGAAATCTCGCGCTACCTCTTCCCGTTCACGCCCATCGAGCTGCACCATGGCTACTTGCTGGGCAAGGAACGAATCATCACGCTGCATCCGGGGAAGTATGGCTGGCCTGGAGAGCGCTGCCTGGTGCAGGTGCGCCACTTCAACCGCGAGGGAATGCTGACCGAGACCGACTACCCCACGACGGTAGAGGGGGAATCGCGCACGGCTATCCAGCCCGCGGAGGAGGAAGTGGTTGTCCTGGAACGCCTGCCAGTGACGCTCGACCCGCGCGGTGGAAAGGCGGAGGTCTCGCGGGTGCGCTACTCCGCGGAGGGCCTGGCGCTGAGCGTGACTGCCCCGCGCGGGGCCACGCTCCGAATCGCCACCGGGGCGTTTGAGATCCGCCCGGGGGCGCGGTATTCCGTTCGCATCGGCTCGCAGCCGGCGCGTACCGTCACGCCCGAGAAGGGGATCCTCACGGTCGTCATCCCGGCCGGCGCGGCGACGCCCGTGACCGTCTCGCCCGCCGGGGCGCCTGTGCCAGGGTAGGCATCGAGCCCCAGGCGCATCACACGGATCTAAAGCTCCGCGCTGCTTGTGAGCGAAGCCCTGCCGGGCCAGGTTAGGTGCGGACTGGGAGGGGGAGCCTCGAAAGGGGCTTTGCTGAGAAGCAGCGCGGAGCTAGAAGCTCCGCGCCCCGGGTGCTGGGCTGCCGGCATCCTCCCCATCCGTGTCCGCCCCCTTCATCCGTGGTACCGCCGCCGGCGAGCACAGGAGAGCGGGGGCCAGGGAGAGGGGCTACTGGTTGGCTCGGCGCCGGATCTCTTCGAAATACGCCTCTTCAGCGGCGGTGAGGTCCGTCTCCTGCAGGCGGGGGGTAGCTGGCTTCGTGCCCTCGCCGCTCCCCGGCGCCGCCTTTTCGGCCGGACGTGACTTCTTCGCCTGGCCCTCCGGAACCAGATCGTCGGGCGCGACCATGATGGTGTACTTCAGGCGGAGAGAGCGCTGCTCTTCCGGGAGATTGCGGCGCTCGTGCTCGGAGATGCCATTCAGCCAGCGCTGCTGCACATACTCCTGGATGCCCAGATGCCGGCGCTCGAAGCTTTCAGGAAGCGAGTCCTGATCCACCTCGACGCACACCTCTCCCTCTTCCTCGTACACCTGATCCACCGTGCCGTGCAGACCCGCGAAGTGGGCGTAGTAGAGCCCAGACTTCCGGTCGGCTGCGGTCACCTGTCGCGGAGTCACGACGACGCGATCACCACGCTTGAAACGGGCCAAGCTGCTTGCTCCTTTCCTGGTGAGACGGGACCTATCGCGGTTACAGATCCGATGCGGCCGCTTTGACCAAGGGGCATTGTTCCCCTCGACCAGGGTGTTGGGAAGCTTCCCAAGGGGATGCCTGTGCCGGCGCGATACGAAATCCAAAGAGCGCGCTGGATCCTCGTTCTACCACGCACTCTATTCGGGGCAGACGGGGGCCTCTCCTGCCGCGGGGAGTGGCAAGATAGCCAGAGACCTGAGCTGAGGATCCGTGGGGGATCGCGCGTGCGCGCTGACGGCCGCGTTTAGCCCGAGGGAGGGGGTGGTACATGCCCTCCCGGATGGGCGCAGTAGGCCATCCCGGCTCCAGTATTGGGCGGAGGGTTAGGCATACAGAACACCGCAAGGCTGTCGGAGCGCTACCCGAAAGAACGGGCTGAGGGGGCTCCTCCATCGGCGAGGCGAGCGGCAGCGCGGAGTGGATGGATGCATCTGACCCACCGGCCCAGTAAGGAGCCGCAACCAGATGGAGATCCGGCGCGTGGGATGCCAGGGGGAGATAGCCTCGCCCGCGCGTCAGGCAGGAGGAGACAGAGGAGATGACAATCCGGATAGTGCTCACTCTGGCGCTCGCCCTTGCGGTGACCCTCCCGGCAGCGGCGCAGCAGGGTGCGAGCGATCAGAATACCGGAACGATGCCGTCAGCGACCACGACGATGTCGGCGGATACATTCCGCCAGGGCGCCTTCGTGAGCTACCAGGCGGCGACTGCAGATCGCCCAGGCAGCGTGACACTCCGCTTCAACTGGCAAGGGATGGATATCCTTGGCACCTACGAGGTGCAGCCGGGGCAGAGCTGGATGGCGAACGGCCGCCAGGTGAATCTCAGCACCGTCGCCAAAAACACGATGGTGACCATCCCGCAGGGCGCGCGCCTGACCCACCTCACGTTCGGCGGCACCGTGGGCGTTGGCACCATCACGGCGATGAACCCCACGCAGCGCACGCTCACCGTGCGTCTGCCAAGCGGTGAGACGCGTATGATCCGCCATGCCGAGAACCTGCTTGTGGTGCGCAACGGCCAAATCATGTCGGTGACGCAGCTCGCGCCAGGCCAGACTGTCCTCTTTGAGGTTCCACCGGATGGAAACCAGGTGGTCATCCTGCGCGAGGTAGGCACCGGCACGATTGCTACGGTGACCGATGTCACGGATGATTCTGTGACGCTGCGCTTTGCCCAAGCCGGCCAGCAGATGACCCGCACCTACCCGCTCGATGAGGGGATTATCGTCTTCCACCAGGGTCGAATGGTGGACGTGGAAGATGTGGAGGATCGGCTCGCCACCAATCAGCAGGTGTGGATCTTCGGCCCCATCGATAACCCGCACCTCGTCGTTTCGCAACCCACCATGGGCTTCGAGACGGCCGTCGTGACGATCGAGGAGACCGAGGTAGCCACGGTTCCGACGACGCCCGAGATGCCGGTGGCCGTCCAGGCGATGGCGCCACCCTTCAACGAGGGTACCTTCGTCTCCTATTCGCCCGCGACCGACACCATGCCGGCGCTGGCGACCTTCCGCTTCAATTGGCAGGGCACGCCCCTGCTGGGCACCTTCATGGTCCGCGAGGAGGACCGATTCCTGTCCGATGGCCAGCTGGTGAACCTTGCCGACCTTGAGGAAGGCGCGATGGTGACGGTGCCGCAAGGCGCGCGTCTGGCGAACCTGACGTTCGGCGGGAATGTGGGCATCGGCACGATCAGCTCGGTGGATCGCAGCCGCAACACCGTCTCGGTGCGCCTGCCGAACGGTGAAACGCGCACCCTGCGCTACTCTCCGGAAGCGATCTTCCTGGAGAACGGGCAGCCGGCAAGCATTGCCGAGCTGGACACCGGGCAGACAGTCCTCTTCGAGGTGGTGCCCCAACGCAACGTGGTCGGGATCTTCACGCCGGTTGGCGAGGGAATGCAGGCCACGGTGACGCAGATCACCGATGAGGGGATCACCGTGCGCTACGTGATGAACGGGCAGATGGTGACCCGGACCCTCACCAGCGACGAGGTCGCCTTCGTGAACCGGGGCCAGGCGGTGTCCGATCTGGCGGGCGCCTACCGCGTGGGCCAGACGGTCTGGATCTACGGTCCGGCCGACAACCCGCAACTGGTGGCCGGCGGGGTGAATATGGGCTTCGAGACGGCGGTGGTGACGCAGCCGTCACCGGCGGTGGCTGGGGTGCGTGAGGAGCCGGCGGCAGCGCCCGCGCAACCCGCGAGGCCGGTTATCCGCGGCCGCTGGTAGACCGCGCCAAGCTCGCTTGCGGGGGTGCGCTCCATCCAGGGCGCGCCCCCGCGCGTTTGGGGAGCCCGGAGCCAAGCCGGGCAAGCAGGATGGAGAGGAGCCTTCTGAAGATGGCAATCCGGCCACTCGTCGCAGTGGGAGGGATCGGGGTGGTGCTCGCGCTCTGCCTGGCATCCGCCGCGGCGCGAGAGCCCTCGCGCCCTCCGGGCGAAGCCACCGCCTCGCGGGCGCGGATCGTCATCAACATCCCCTCGCGCACGCTGACCCTCTTCCTGGACGAGCGCGTTTACAAAACGTACTCCGTCGGAGTGGGCCGGCCCCAGTGGCCGACGCCGCTCGGCCACTGGCGGATCCTGGAGAAGGTGATCAATCCGGTGTGGGGCTATCCGCTCGATTTTGATCCGGATGGGCGCCGGGGCGTGATCCCACCGGGACCACGCAACCCGCTGGGCACACGTTGGATGGGCTTCACCCCCGAGGAGCATGGCATCCACGGCACCAACCAGCCGAAAAGCATCGGAAAGGTGATCTCGCACGGATGCGTGCGGATGCATATCCCGGATAGCGAGGAGTTGTTCGACCTGGTGGAAGTGGGCACGCCGGTGGAAGTGCGCCACGACACCGTTCTGGTGAAGATTGACCGGGCGCGCGGCTACGTGCTGGCTTCCAGTTATCCCGATGTCTACCGGAAGGGCGGTTCGACGCGCGCGATGGTGGAAGAGGCCTTGAAGCAGCAGCGTGTTCAGGCCAGGCTCTCGGACGAGCGCCTGCGCAAGCTCCGGAGCCGCCGCGATGGGGTGTACCGGGTCGTCGGCTGGCTCATCTATCCATAGCGATTCCGGGCGCGTGGGTGGGCTTTGCCGCGCTGAGTCTCACTCCCACGAGTGGCTCGCAATCCGCCAATCTGTCGGGCCACCCTCGAGGAGAACGTGCAGCGTGGCCGCCCTGGTTTGGGGCAGGCGACCCTCGCTGCGGTGCGAGAGCTCAAGCGGCACGATGATGTGGGCACGCCCCCCTTCAAGCTCCACTTCACGGACATCGCCAACGGCCAGGCACACCACACGCTCGCCGGCGACGGCGCGGTCGTGGATGGCATCGTGAGCAAAGAGAACCGCTGCTTCCCGCGCCGAAATCGCCGCTGATCCGCCCGCGTTCTCCACCCGCGCGGGAGTCGCCTCGTCGGCGGTGCGGCTTTCGGCCGGCCTCTCCGCCTCAGCTGCCTTGGGTGCGAGGTCCGCCACCAGAGTAGGGGGAGCGTCAAGAGCAGTCTCGGCGGGAGCGGGGCTTTCGGCCGGCTTCTCCGCTTCAGCGACCTCGGCAGCCAGGTCCACCTTGGGAGTGGAAGGGGCATCGGAAGCGGCCTCAGCGGGAGGGGTGCTCCCCGACGGTCTCGCCGCATCGGCGGCCGCGAGTGCGAGATCCGATTCCGCGCTGGAAGGGATGGGCGGTGCCGAGACGGGCTCATCCTCGAAGGTTGGTTCCACCCGCAGCCAGGAGGGATCCCGGCGCGATTTCGCCATCACGGCGGCTGTTGCGCCGGCGGCAGCCAGGAATGCGAGAGCCTTCATCCAGCGTGCATTCATCGTTATCTCTCCTTCCAGAGCCGCTCTCGCCGCTCACAGTGACGTGGGGATCCACCGCTGCCACGTGGCTAGTGGCGAGGGAAGATGGGGAGCCACCCGGGCACGAAGCGAGGGGGATCCTCCCTCCCCAGTGTACCTCCAAACGGCCTGGCTGTCAACCAGCCGTTCGAGCTCGTGTTGTTGCTCAGGGAAAATGTCACTCCGTACGGTGAACCGTGGAGTATGGAGTGTGTTATTTTGAACAAGAGACAGCAGGACCGGGTTGAGGTGATCACCCGGTTCATGGATGGGAAGCTAGACGTCTGCGC
>JAAZEM010000065.1 GCA_012512265.1 Armatimonadota bacterium
AGACATCTGGGAGTATCCCCAACCCAGCCCGGCAGGGCTTCGCTCGCAAGCAGCGCGGTGATTTATCGCCGCGCGCCGGGTTGCGTGCTGCCTCCGTGGCTTCGGATTCCTTATCTCGGAATCCCAGGACGAAACTGGATTTCCTTGACACCCACGGGCGCCTCCGGTAGAATCAAGCAGCCGCAGTCGGGTTGCGCCACCGGATGAGGCGTGCCCACGCACTGTGGCGGCATCGTGGCGAATAGCGAAGGAGGAGCGAAACACTCACGATGGCTGGCACCCTTCAGATCGGCCCCGTCATTCGACGGCTACGCGAGCGCTGGCGTCTGACCCAGCAGGATGTCGTTGAATATGCGCGCCTGGAGCGCAGTTCAAGCTACATCTCGAGCATTGAGACGGGCAAGACGAGCCCGACGCTAGCGGAACTCGAAGCTCTCGCCGTGGTCTTCCGCACCACGCTCTTCGAGATGATTCGCGAAGCGGGAGGCGGATCGGCCGAAGGCGCGCCCGCGGATGACCTCACGCCGCAACTCAACGCGCTCTTCCGCGAGCTCTCGCCCGAGGACCAGGAGCTGGCCCTGGAGATCCTGCGGCTGCTTGCCAGGCGGAAACCGGCCGGCGCCTGACTGCGCGAAGCGGCCTTTTCGATCGGTTCTCGGTTCGCCGCGCGCATCCCTTCCCAACGCCTGCCGACAGGATGGGCACCACGCGCTTGCAGGAGATTCCTCTCTCCCTCGTGAATAACGAAGGCAACTCGCTGCCTACACACATCGGGCCAGGATGGGTAACGCCCATCAAAGTCTGACAGACGCGTGTGGCGTTCCCCTAGGTGAGGTGCGAGCCCCCCAAAGAGCGAGCTGTGGCACAACGCTTGCAAGAAGCAGAGAACGTGCGAAGCTATCGGGGGGGAAACACCAATGGCTGGTACAACCACACGTTTTGAGGACTACTGCACGCACTGCCGCGCCGGGGTACTCTCGCGTGATTCCCTCGTCATGGTCAAGGGCGAGCGCCTATGCCTCCGATGTTGCCAGGCCCACGAGGAGATGGAGGCCCGCATCCGGCGGCTATCCGGCCCGCTTCTCCTCGCCAGCGTGGTGATCGGCGGCTCTCTCGGCTATGTGGTGGCCAAAGGTGTCGGCGTGATCCCATGGATCGGCCTGTTTCCCGGCGTGGTGGTCGGCCTGGTGGCCGCCGGCCTCATCGAGGGATTGCTGCGCCGCTACTGACCCATCACGGCTGGCGAAAGGTGCTTTGTTCAGGCGTTAGGCCCCGCGTTCTGCCATAGGCGCCACGCCAGAGCCTGGCGTGTCTTGGCCATCTGGAAGGCGACGACCAGTTCGCTCGCAAGCGCCTGGAGAATGCTGATCTGCGCTGCGGGAAAGGCGACCTCTTCTGGCCGAAAGACAGCAAGGCAGCCCCGGAAATCGGCCTGGCCGCGGGCTTCAGTGTCGTGCAGGGGCGCGGCAACCGCGCTCCCGGCCCAGCCAAACGGCGGTGGAAGCGCCACCGGCGTTCCGCGATGGCTCTTCTCGTCGCTTCCGGTGAAGGCGGCGGGCTGGCCGGTGACAATGGCCCTCCAAAAAAGCGTCTCTCCGAGGGGCACGCAAAACGCGCTCGCGCCGGCGTCGTCCACTCCAAGGTGAGCACGGATGAAGAGGTGATCGCGCCGCGCCAGGAAGAGCGCCACAGCCGGCACTTTCATCGCGCTCAGAACGCAGCGCAGCGCGAGACCGACAACGCCATCGATATCGGGGTTGGTGGTGATCTCACGGGAGAGGCGACGGATCGTCTCGAGCGCCCAGCGAACGTGCTCCGCGTCCTGCTGTTGCGCCCGCGCTTCCCGGAAGCGCGCCAGGGCCGTCTCGATGGCCGGCGCCAGATCCGCCTGGCGGCATGGCTTCACGAGGTAGCCAAACGCGCCCGCCGCGCTGGCCCGCGAGACGTTGCGGCTATCGGAATAGGCGGTGAGAAAGACGATCGGCAGGGGAAAGCTCGCCATGATCTCCTGTGCCGCCTGAACACCATCCTTGCGCGGCATATTGATATCCATGAGGATGATATCCGGGCGTACGGCCTTTGCCAGGCCAACCGCTTCCTCGCCATTCGCGGCATCCCCGACGACCTCGTAGCCGGCGAGCTCCAGCATGTCGCGCAGACTCAGCCGGACCATCTCCTCGTCATCTACCAGCAGCACCCGGCGTGCGCTCATTCTCTGTCACCCCCGCTCACTCATCAGGCCGACAGCCTGGCCCCAGGCCGCCGCCCAGAGTCTTTCCACTTCACGCCGCTGCGGGAAGCCGGATCGTGAAGGTAGTGCCCTGGCCCACCGTGCTCTCGATGCAGATGCGCCCGCCCATCACATCCACCATATTGAGACTGACGCATAGTCCCAGACCGGTGCCCTGGGTGCCCCCCAAGCGCCGACTGAAGAAGGGCATAAAGATGCGAGGCATATCCTCCTCCGGAATGCCGCATCCGGTATCCGCAACCGTCAGCGAGACACCCCGCCCACGGAACGTGCTCGAGCCGACCACCAACCGGCTGGCACCTTGCGGAGGCTTCTGCGCTCTTTCGAGGTCCGGGTCGCACTCCTCGGCGCGAGCGTTCAGCCAGACACTCCCACCCTTCGAGGTGGCCTGCAGCGCATTGAGGACGAGGTTCATCAACACCTCGCGTAGCTGCGAGGGGTCGGCCAGGATGTCGGGGGTACCCTCATCAACGCACCACGTCACCTTGGCCCCCTTGCTGAGGGGATGTGCCTGGCACAGGGTTACCACGCCTTCCATCACCTCCGACGGGGATACGGGCCGGGTGGAAGGCGCTGAGCCGCGCGCAAAGGAGAGGAGGCGCTTGACGATGTTGTCACCACGCATCAACTCGCGATGCATCATCTGCATCCGCTCCACGATGCGCGGAGAGAACCCCTCCTTCTCGGCCATGAGGAGCATTACTTCCAGGCTGCCTCCAACGCCCATGAGGATGTTGCCGAAGTTGTGCGCCACGCCCGCCGCGAGCTCTCCCACAGCCGCCAGGCGCGCCGATTGAAGCAGCTGGCGCTGCATCGCCTTCTGCTCGGTGACGTCTCGGACATACTCCACCACCGCCACCACATGGCCTGATTCGTCTCGCAGTGGGTAGGTGGCCACATGGAACTCGCCCGGGACCGGCATCGTGTCCACATCGACGCTCTGAGGTTGGCCCGTTTGGAAGGTCTGCAGCACCACAGCCTCATCGGCGGGCATCTCATCCGTCTGGAAGAGCTCCTGACACGTGTGCCCGATGAGCTGCTGCGGGATCCGCCCGAAGATCGACGCGGCGGCCCGGTTCGCCTTCATGATGGAGAGATCACGCGCCTTGACGAACACCCAGTCGGTGATCGCGTCGAAGCACGCCATCCACTCTCTGCGCGCCCCTGCTACTCTTTCGAACAACTCATCTGCCGGCTGCGCCATACGCTTGTCCCCAGTATCACTCTCCAGCCCCCCACGGCAGCGCCACGATGAAGGACGTTCCCACTCCCACCTGGCTCTCTACGCGAATATCGCCCCCCATCGCGCGTATCATGCGGAGGCTGGACGAAAGCCCGATACCCGAGCCTGGTGGTCCATGCATCCGATGGCTATAGAATGGCTCGAAGATGCGCTCGATCTCCTCGGGCGGAATGCCACACCCGGTATCCTTGACGCGGATGATCACCCGGTCCCCCTCGCAGGCCGCATCCACGGTCACCGTGCCTCCCCCGGCGATCGCCTGCAGCGCGTTGAGCACCAGATTCACCAGCACTTCGTGCAGCTGACTGGCATCGGCACGCACAGGGGGCAGGTTGGCCGGCAGCTCGGCACGGATGCGGATTCCACGGCTGGCCGGATGTGCCTTGCAGAGAGCCACCACATCCGGGAGCAGGACATCTAGGTGGACATCGGCCACTTCTTGAGGTATTCCCCGCGCGAAATCAAGCAGGCGCTGGAGCACCTGGTTGCCCCGGAAGACGTGGCCCTGGGCGTCCACGAGGCGCTCGCGCACCGCATCCATGCTACCGCCGCGCTCCATCAGCATCAGGGCGACATCTAGCATTCCCGAGACGCCCATGAGCACGTTCTTGAAGTTGTGGACGACTCCCGCGGCAAGCTCGCCCACGCCCGCCAGACGCGCGGAGTGATAGAGACGCGCCTGCATCTCGCGCTGAGCGGTAACATCTTTAAGATATTCGACAACACCAACACATTTGCCTGTATCATCGAACAGCGGGTAGGCGGAAACCTGGAAAGCGCCTGGCACCGCGAGGTCCTCCACCTCTCGGGTCACCGGTTGACCCTGCGCCAGGCACTCCGCGAAGATATCGACGGGGGTTGGCGCGCTCCCGCCGTGAAGAAGCTCCAGGTAGTGACGCCCGATCAACGAGGTGACCTCCTGGCCCAACATGCCGCCAGCTGCCCGATTGGCCCTCAAGAGGCGGCCCTCGGTGGAGAAGATAAAGACAGGGTCGCGGATGGCGTCGAAGGTCGCCTCCCACTCGCGCTTTGCCGCCTCGGTCGCCCGGAAGAGCATGGCGTTGTCGATGGCGACCGCGGCTTGCTGCGCGAGCGTTTCGGCCAGGCGGATGCGAACATCCGAGACGTGCGTGCGCTCTCGATAGCTGATGACGAGAGCGCCATCCACCTCGCTCCGCGAGCTCATCGGCACGACCAGGGTGGTTCCCATGCCCTCGCCACGCGCGCCGTCGCCATCGCGCATCAGCGGGTGTGCTGCCGCGTCCACGACCACCGTGCGATCGTTCTGGATAGCCTCAGCCAGAAGCGGATGCTCATCCAACCGGTAGACTTCCTGAAACTGCTCATCGGTCACTTGCCGGTGGCGCTCGGCAATAAACGCGGTGCGCAGCGTGCTCCGGTCCGGATCGAGCACCAGCACGGCCGCCAGGTCGGCGGTGAGGAGGTCATAGGCATAGGCGCCGGCAACGCGCAGAGCGGCCTCGACATCCAGGGTGCCGATGGCCATGCCCACCTGCCCGATCGCCGCGGCCTCCTGGGTCTTTCGGCGCTGCGCCTCGAAGAGGCACGCGTTGGCGATGGCGGCAGCAGCGTGGTTCGCGAAGATCGAGAGGAGCGCCACCTCGTCCGGGTTGGGGCGCGAGGGGCGCCCGTAACACAGCCCGAGGACGCCGAGAACTCCCTCCGCCGCGATCAGCGGAAAGGCCAACATCAATGCGGCATCCGCGGGAAGGGCGGCGACGCCCGCCAGCGATCCGTCATAGAGGTCGCGGACGGTCGCCTGACGCGACCGGAACGCTTCGGCCAGCGGATCATCCGAGTTGATGGCAATCCGCTCTCCCTCCGCGGTTCCAGCCGTGCCCCCGGAAGCAGAGCAATAGAGCGTCTCCCGCTGTTCATCCGGCATCCAAACGGTGCAGCTTAGCGCGCCCGTGATCTCCGCGGCATGCGAGACGATGACCTTGAGCACCTGGTCCAGGTGGAGGATTCCCACCACCTGCCGCGCCGTCTCGTAGAGAGCTTTCATGCGCGCCTGCGCCTGGCGCCGCTCGCGGATGTCGCGCGCGATGCCTTGCCAGGCAATCGTTACGCCGTTATGCTTGACCGGGGTAGAGTGGACTTCGAGGGGAATGCGGGTACCGTCCCGAGCGACGATTTCGGTCTCGTAGCGGCGGCCGCCTTCGGGCAGCGCCGCGTCCTCGCGCCGTGCCAGCGCGCTTGGCCGGTAGTCCGGTGCCAGAAACTCCAGGAGATTGCGCCCGATGATCTCGTCCCGTGACCATCCGGTGACCTGCTCCAGGCGCCGGTTGACGAAGAGCAGCTTTCCGTCAGGGTCATGGAGGTAGATGAGGTCGTTCGCGTGCTCAACGAGGAGGCGGAACCAGATGGCCCACGAGGGGTTGACCGAGTCCAATCCGACAGCCGGATCCAAGACGTAACGCCCCCGGTTCTCCCGTGGTTTGACACGAGGCGCGTCTGGATTGGATTTTCGTGGGCTTCCCAGTTCCATTAGTTGTATTCCGGGGGGAGAGACCGGCCCCTGATTGACGCGCCGGCGCGATGAGACCTATCTCATCGGTGAGGCGCGTCCGCCTCCGCCGTGCCGGCGGCGAGCGCCAGGCCAACATAGCGCTCGACATCGCGACGGGTGAATGGCTTGATCAACGAGCCGAAGGCACCCATCTCAACCGCGCGACTGGCAGCCTCCATCGTCGTGTAGGCCGTGACGATGACGACCGGGAGCGTGGGCCGAAGCTGGCGCAACCTGGCCAGCGTCTCGATCCCATCCATCCCGGGCATGCGCACATCCAGGAACACCAGAGCATACTCCTGCTCCCGGATGCTTGCCAGACACTCCTCGCCGCTCGCGGCGGTATGCACCTCGAACCGGTCCTTGAGAAGCATCCGGAACGACTCGCGCGGGCCCAGCTCGTCATCGACTACCAGAATGCGCTGATTCATGCCCTTCACACTCTCCTGCCGCACACCCCCGAACCATATTCGGCGGCAACTTCACGGCTCCTTGCTCAGGAAACCTGCTCCGCTCACAACCGGCGTGCCTCACTGACCGGGCTCTCCACCGGCTGCTCAACCGGCCCCAGCACAATCGGCCTCTCTCTCCGCCCCTCGCCGTCTTGGCCGGTCGCCGCGAGCTTCTCCACCAAGCTGGTCAGGCGGCTCAACTCCTGTGCCAGGACGTCTCGCAGCTCGCCCACCTGCACCGGATCCAGTGGCCCCTCCGGAATGGTCTGAATGGCTGCCTGCGCCTCACCGAGCGATTGGCGCATCTCTTCTGCCAGTGACCCGATGCCGGTCTGCAGCTGCTGCACGGCTGCGGCGAGGCTCTCAACATCCCGCCGAGAGACAGCCGGGCACGGATTGAACACCAAGGCGCTTCCCATAACATCGCCGGTCGCACCGGCCAGGGGATACGCATTCACGATCAAGGGGGTGCGCGCTGGCAGGAGGAGCACCTCCTTATCCCTCACCGAATTGCCTGTGCACATCACCTCATACAGCAAGTCACCCAGTGGAGAGGGCAAGGTGCGGAGGTCGTGATTCACCACTTCCGAAGCGGCTTTCCCCAGAATCTCGGCCGCGCGTTGGTTGCACATCACCACCTCCTCGCGGTCATTGATGGTGATCACGCCCGCGCCCATGGCGGCCACCACCTGCTCGGTGTAGGCCTTCTCATGGAGCACCTGTTGCAGGGCGCCCATATCGCGCACGGCGACAGCCATGTGGCTGGCGAGGGTGAAAAGCGTCTCCAGCTCATCCTCCTGGAATGGCGACCCGGTGACGCGGTTGTTGAGGTTGAGGATCCCCACCAGCACGCCGCCGCACAGCATCGGGATGCTCACCATCGCCTGCAGCGCATCCATCTCCTTGCGGAGCTCTGCAGAGACTCCTGGGTCGTCGGCCAGCTCGCGGGTCATGATGCAGCCCTCGCGCGCCAGCCACGCGGCAAGCCCAGCAGAAGAGCGAAGCCGCAGCCCCTCCGCCACGTCGGGGCGAAGCCCGCGGTAGCAGCGCACGCGGTACTCTCCCGGATTTCCATCGTGGAGGAGCACCGAGACCTTGCTGACATGCATCATCTCGACCACGGTATCGAGGAAGAGGCCAAGGAGGCGCTCCTGGTCGAAGCCGGATGAGAGAGCGCGCGAAAACGCCTTGATGATCTTGTCCACCGGCCGGAAGGGCGCACGTGCGGCCTGGAGGCGCTCGCTCCGTGCCCGCAGACGCCGGATCTCCTCGCGTTGCTGCCCCAGCTCCTCCAGAAGGCGCTGGTGCTCCATCACCCGGTCGAGAACCGCGCTGATCTCATACGGGGTCGAGTCCGTTCGGAGGGAGGCATCGTACGAGGCCGCCAGCATGCCATCCATCCCCTCATCCGGCAACAGCGCGACCACGGAGCAGTGCTCGCGCCACTCACGGATGCGCTCTGGGATGTCGTCGGAGCGAACACTCGGGCTCCGGAGATCGACCAGCGCCAGATCCACCGGTAGGGTCTGCACCAGGTCCAGGCTCTCCGCCACCGAACGCCCGACGATGACGGAGAACTCGCCAGAAAGGTTGCGCTGCAGATCGCGCACGCGGTCAGGAGAATCGGTCAGGATGAGTGCCAACTTCATAGTACTACCCTCGCGCCCACCCCACCGCTACCAGGCCCCCCGCATCCTCTTCGAGCAGGCAGACTTCTGGATCGATCTCGGCGGGGCACACGGCCGGCAAGTGGATGACAAATGCGGTCAGGCCCTCTTCGGTCGTCCCTGCGCGGATTTCGCCGTGGTGCTCCGTCACAATCCGCTTGCAGATGGAAAGCCCCAGGCCGGTCCCCTCACTTCGGGTTGAGAAGAAGGGTTCGAAGAGTCTCGCCAGATGGGCCTCCGGGATGCGCGGGCCCGTGTTGGCAAAGACGATCTCGATTCGCTCCTCGGCTGGCAGGAGATAGGGAGCGGCCGTGCGCCCCTGCAACAGCCGCGTGGTGATGCGCAGAATGCCACCCCCAGGCATCGCCTGAATTGCATTCAACGCGATATTGAGGACTACCTGCCGCATTTGCGAGGCGTCGGCCATCGCCCGTGGCAGGGACTGATCGAACTCTGTCTCCACCTGAACCGAGCAGCGTGCCGCTTCGTAGGAAAGGAGCTGGAGCGTCTCCCGGATCAGCTCGTTCAGATCGACGGGCTCGAGCCGCGGCGGCTGGGGGC
This sequence comes from Armatimonadota bacterium, assembly GCA_012512265.1. GTDB lineage: Bacteria > Armatimonadota > JAAZEB01 > JAAZEB01 > JAAZEB01 > DUUU01. The sequence goes on from JAAZEM010000065.1 coordinate 8,705, forward strand.
GCGCATAATGAAGCAGTTGCCCGATCAACCGGTCGATCCGATCCACTTCCCTCACAACGACCTGGGAGAACTGCTCGCGGAACTCGACATCGTCGTGCTTCTCCGGCAGGAGCTCCGCGAACGTTCTGACTGCGACCAACGGGTTCTTGACCTCGTGCGCAATCCCGGCGGCCAATCCACCGAGGGTCGCCAGCCGGTCGGCTTGCATCGCGTCCTCATGAAGCTGCGCGTTCACAACAGCGCTTGCAGCCTCCGCCCCCAAGGTGGAGAGGAGGTCGATATCCTGGGAGGTGAAGACATCACCCGAGATCTTGGGGCCAACGAGGAGAATCGCCCACAGCACGTTTCCAGAGAGGAGCGGCACCGCCACATCCGCGCCAAAGTGCTCCATGTCCCTCTCAATCGCCCGGCCCCTCTCCCCGGGCAGGCGCACGGCAAGCTCCTCACGCACGACCGGCTCCTGGACTTCCTCCAGGATAATCGCAAGGGGGCTGATTCGGGCGAGCCCCCCTGGATTAGGCGCTTCCTCTTCCTCTACCTGCTCTGCCCAGCCACTGTGCGCACCCACCAACCGGAAGCCCCCGGCGGCGCGGTCGTGCAGGAGCAGCAGCCCGCGCTCCACACGAAGAGTCGCGCAGACGGTGCGCAGCAGGTAATCGATCGCGGCGTTCAGATCCAGCGTTGCGGTCAAGGCACGGCTGGCATCACGCACCGTACTCTGATAGTCGTAGGTGGGCCGGTGGAAGTAGCGCAACACCGCGCTCTGAACTCGATTGCGTAGTGGCTGGAAGAGCAACGCCGTTGCCAGCATAGCGATGCTGGTCTTGGCGGTGCCCGTTCCCACCAGAAGGACGTTCATCAGCCAGAGGAGGCCGAAGAAGAGCAACGCCGCGATCAGGAGCGCCAGCACGTTGGCAACGCCGCGCCCAACCACCAGCCGGATCCCCATCAGCCGGTGATGCACCACGGCATGGGCCACCATGGCGGTGAAGATGAGCGTGGAACAGGGCCCTACCCACACCATCGAGTGAATACCGAGGAGCGGGGCGACCATGTTCGATGGCAGCGGGCTCAGCCCGGCCAGGGCCAGTCCGGTCAGAAGATAGTCGATCTGCACCCGGCGCTTGCCGCGCGAGTGCTTCCGGCGGTAGAGGCTCTCGCCGAGGATCCAGCAGAGGAAGAGGCCGATGCACCCGAAGTAGGCCGGCAGCAGCGGCCCGTAAACGGCGCGCAACTGCCTCTTCTGCACCTCGGCTTCCTTGATCAGGTCGGGCGTGAAGATGGCGACCGCCGCGATCGTGCCACTGACCACCCACACCAGCACGCGGAGAGAGAGCGGTGTTCGGGTATCTCCCTCGGGGTAGACGAGCACGAGCGAGAGAAACCCTGCCCAAAGGAAGAGCGCCACGGCATGGGCCAACCGCCCCACCACCACGGGATCCGTCCCCAGCTCCGGGAGGTAGATCGCGGCGCCCAGGAGTGCCCAGACGGCAAACAGCACCTCCATCACGAGGAAGGCACGGTTCACCGCGTTCTTCGGGTTGCGCCCGAAGACGAAGCACCCGACGGTGAGGTGCGCCGTGCCCGCCAGGAGCAGGAGAAGAGTGGGGTAGTCCATGGGGTCACCCCCGCCTGTAGTCGCGGTAGCGAGCTACCACGAGCGAATGGTTTGCGCCCCCGAAACCATGCGAATTCACCAGCGCCACATTCACCCGACACACCCGGGGCTGGTTGGGAACGTAATCGAGGTCGCATTCGGGGTCAGGGACCTGGTAGTTGGTTGTAGGCGGCACCTTCTGGTGCTCCAGGGCCAACGCCGCGGTGATCACTTGCAGGGGCCCTGCCGAAGCCAGCGGATTGCCGATCATCGACTTGATAGAGCTAACCGCCAGGCTATAAGCGTGCGCCCCGAACACCGCCTTGATAGCGCGCGTCTCCTGCGTATCGCAGCCGTCGGAGGGCCCGTGGGCGCAGATATAATCGACCTCATTCGGGCGCAGCCGGCCATCCGCGAGGGCAAGGCGCATACTGCGCTCCAGAAAGGTGTCGTTGTCCGCAAATCCCACCATGCCGTGGGCCTCGGCGTTGGAGCCGTAGCCCACAATCTCGCCATAGATCCGGGCACCGCGACGAAGCGCGTGGTTCAGTTCCTCCAGGACGAGGACTCCCGCGCCCTCGGCGAGAACGCCCCCGCGGCGTGTGGCATCAAACGGCCGAGAAATCTCGCCGGGATCCTCGCCATCCTTCTGGGATGGAAGTACCCGGGTGGCGCACATCGCGGCCAAGACATAGGGCGTCACCGCGCCATCGGCCCCGCCCGACAGCATCACATCGGCTCGTCCGGAGCGGATCTCCTCGCGGGCCGCCCCAATCGCCGCAGTGCCAGATGCACACCCGGCGGAGATCGTGCTGGTGGGGCCCTCACACCGGCAGGCGATGGAGATCTCCGCCGCGGCCGCGTGCGGGAAGGCATTGCCCGTGAGCGCCGGGCTTGCCTTTCGTGCGCCCCCTTTCAGGAACTGCTCGAAGCCACGCTCCAGAATGTCCACGGCATTCTGGCTGACTCCCAGGCAGACACCCCGGCGCGCGGCCTCGGTCGCGTCCTGCTCATTCAGGCCCGCGTCGCGCATCGCCAGGAGGGCGCCGACGACAGCCAGCTGGGCGAACCGCCCCATGTGACGCGAGCGGCGCGGCTCGATAAACTCATCCAGATTAAGGTCTTCAACCAGGCCGGCGACGCGGCAAGCATATGCCGAGGCATCAAACCTCGTGATCTGCCGTATCCCGGAGCGTCCCGTCATCAGGGCTTCCCAGAACGCCTCTTTGCCGGTCCCGTTAGGCGCCACGGGGCCCACGCCGGTGATCACGACTCTGCGCTTGCTCATCTGCCCACCTTTTTCGCCCGCTTCCCCTTTTACGTCAGCCGGCCGGCCGTTTGAATCCGCACACCCTCCCGCTCGGTGCCTCCAATGCGGAGGCTCAACTGAGGCCGGCCGACAAGCTCCCGTGCGCGTGAGAATTGCCCGGGGCCGAAAGGGAGCCACCCGCCGTGACTGCCCACGAGGCGGCTGACCTCACACCTAATCGGCCAGTGCAGCACGCACCCCCCTAGCCACGGCACTCCGAGCACGAGGGTTCTGGCCCATCAGCGATGCATTCGCGTTGATACGAGGTATGCAAGGAACGCGAGCAGCCCATACCAGCCGGTGAAGAAGATCGCGAAGAAGATGAGGCCGGTCCAGAGCAGTGTCACGGGCATCGACATGCCGAGAGAGCGAGCGTCTCGGTATACGAAGAGAGTGATGAGCGCGCCTATCACCCATCCGAGCACGCTGCCCAGGCCCGCCATCAGGCGTGGCATCAGGCCCATCAGGAGCATCGCCACGCCGATGAGAATCGCGGCGCGCGCCCATTCCGGCAGATGCACTCCGCTGGCCCGCGGGAGAGACGGCTTGATCACCGGTGCGCGTCGCAGGGGGCGGCGCGGGGGAGATGGCTCCTCGAGGCCGCGCAGGAGCGGAGCCAGGGCGCGATCCTGCTCATCGCGCAGCTCGCGCAGCCGACGCTCCAGTTCCGAGTTGTCCGGATCGCAGCGCAGTGCGGCCGTCATCTCGTGCAGCGCCCCTCCCAAGCTTCCTTGCCGGTGCAACACCTCCGCCAACAGTGCATGCGCCTCGGCACTCTGCGGATCGAGCGAAACCGCCTGCTCACACCGCGTGCGCGCCTCAGCGAGTCGCCCCGCGGCAAGCGCCTTGCGCGCTTCCGCCACGCCCTGCGCAGCTCGCTCTCGATCTTCCTGCTTCACGGAACCCCTGGATGCTTCCTCGTCCAAACGAGAGCCACAGAAGACGCAATGGGCATGGAGGCTCGAATTCACGCGGTCGCAGCGCGGACAGGGAATCACCGGTCCGTCACTATCTACCTTGGCCTTCATGCCCTCCGAAGGGCTCTCGGACCAAAGGCGCGACTGCAGAGGCGCACCGCATCGCGCGCAGTAGCGCGCCCCCGGAACTTGGGTGCTGCTGTTGCACGATACACAGTACATGCTAGATGGTTTCGTCGCAACGGCCCAGGTTTCCTCGGTTCATTCCCCGCGTTCCATTGCTCGCCATCGCGCAACCCAGTATAGCATGCAGGCTTATACATGTCAACCGTGAGCATGGCACCAGCTCCAGGGCAGAACGCCTTGGTCTGACGCGCTCCTGGCCAACCCGGATGCTCTGCAGGCGCTGCCTGGAAGGGGTCCATCCAAGAGGCGTCGAAGGGAGAGAAGACGATCTGGCTGCCGCGTGATGCGCAAAGGATAAATCGATGCTGAGCATACGCCCATTCCGACCTGAAGACGCCCCTCGCATCCGTGAGATCACGGTCGCTTGCTTCGACGGTGTCTCTATCGACCAGAACATCGAGCGGCTGCTTGGGGTGGTGGCCGATCTTCCCTGGCAGGCGCGAAAGGCAGCGCAAGTGGAGGAGGACTGCCGGGTTCACCCCGAGGGCGTTTTCGTCGCGGTGGTGGCCAACGACGTGGCGGGTTATGTCACCACCCGGGTCAACCCGAGCACGCGCACAGGGTGGATTCCCCACCTCGCCGTCGATCCGCGCTTTCGTGGACGAGGGATCGCGCGCGCCCTCCTGGCGCATGCTCAGGACTACCTGCGCGAGCGCGGCATGGTCACCGCGAAGATAGAGACGCTCGAACAAAATGCGACTGCCGCGAGCCTCTTCCCCAAGCTGGGGTTTCGGGAGGTTGCCCGGCAGATTCACTACATCAAACCTCTCGGGCCGGAGATGGAGAAGGAGTGAGCAGATCCCGAGAGGGCTGGAGGATGGATCCACTACAATGATGTCTCCGCAATTGCCACAAGGGTTCGCCGCGGTCGATGGAGGAGAAGATCCGCACGCTTTTGTCAGCTACGTGGATGCCGTCAGTGCTCTCTCCTCAGCGCAAGCGTATAAACAGCTCACTCTCCTCATGCTGAGGGTGGGCGAAGGCGCTCGCGTCCTCGACGTCGGCTGCGGCACCGGGGACGCCGCCCGCGCCCTGGCCCAGGTAGTGGGCCCGCGCGGCTGGGTGGTCGGGATCGATAACAGCCGCACCATGATCGAGGAAGCTACCCGCCGCCAGAACGGCCTTGGGTTGCCGGTCGAGTTCTATGTCGGCGACGCCTACCAGATCGCTTTCCCGGATGAGGTTTTCGATGCCTGCCGGGCGGACCGCGTCTTCCAGCACCTGCGCGAGCCAAAGAAGGCGCTCTCCGAGATGATCCGCGTGACTCGCAGCGGTGGCCGAATTGTCGTCAGCGATCCCGACTGGGGCACGTTCATAGTCAACAGCCCCGACCGCGACCTCACGCGCCGGATTGTCGGCTTTGCCTGCGATGCAACCACGGATGGCTGGATGGGCCGGCAACTTCCGGGCCTATTCCGGGAAGTGGGCCTTCAGGATGTTCAGGTCCGCACCTCCCTCGTGGTGATCGAGGAGTACGACACGGCGAAGGAGGTGTTGGGGATCGAGTGGCTCGCGCACGGGGCCGCGCAAGCCGGCGTGATTACGTCCGGGGAGGCAGAGCGCTGGCTTCGGGGGCTTCAGGAGGATCACGCCGCCGGCCGGTTCACTTGCGGCCTCGGGGGCTTCATCACGTCTGGAGTCAAGCCCTAGGGCCAGGCCGCTCGTTCCGGCTACGGCGTGGTTCCGTTTGCGATTCCGGTGGGTAGATCGAAGAGTACGCGAGATCTACCTTATCGGAAGGAGAATGGGATGGAAGCGACCGCGGTGCAGGCGAGCGGCCGGCAGGTTCAGGTATCGGGACGTGATGTCACCCTGGAGGGGTTCCTGGCGGTGCCGGAGAATGCCCAAGGCGTCGTCGTATTCGCCCACGGCAGCGGCAGCGGGCGGTTTAGCCCCAGGAACAACTACGTCGCGGGGGTCCTCCAGGAGGGGGGCCTGGCCACCCTTCTGATCGATCTCCTGGAAGAATCGGAAGCGGACGACCGCGACAAGGTCTTTGACATTGACCTGTTGGCAGAGCGCCTGCGTCTGGCCACCGGTTGGCTGCATGGCGAGCCGTCTACGCGCCACCTTCGCGTGGGCTACTTCGGGGCGAGCACAGGCGCAGCCGCCGCTCTCCAGGCCGCCGCGCTCGAGGGCGCGGAGATCGGCGCCGTCGTCTCGCGTGGCGGCCGGCCCGACCTGGCGATGCCCTACCTCCCGCGCGTTCAGGCGCCGGTGCTCCTGATCGTCGGCGGTAACGATCTTCCGGTGATCCCGCTGAACGAGCAGGCTTACGCGGCGCTTGAGACCACGAAGGAGCTGGTGATCATCCCCGGAGCCACGCATCTCTTCGAGGAGCCCGGCAAGCTGGAGGAGGTGGCCTGCCTCGCCCGCGACTGGTTCCAGCGCTACCTGGTGCCGATGGAGTAGGCCATCCCATCGCGACAAACGAGCCGGCCACGCGCCGGCGCGCTTCTGCGCGCAGGGAGCTCCTCCGGCCTTGCCCGGAACGATTTCGCGCCCGCAGCCCGGCTGACACGAGTGCCCGGCAACGGCGCTGCCTGCCCCCATCCCCTGCTCCGCTCTTGGTCGTTCCTATCTATAGGTATTCACGTGCGGTCACTCCTATTTGGATGAACGCCCGTTCTCCTTGACTGGGCGTGACAAATATGCTATACTGCAAATGTCAGTTTGCCACTATCACACGTGGATTTTCCGGCCGTGGTTGGTACCATCGCCTTCGCAAGCGCCCACGCGCGTGGCAAACGAGCCACTTGTGAGGAGGTTGCATGGATTCCATCGCCAAGGAGGTCATCCCCGTCAACATCGAGGACGAGATGCGGGAGTCGTTCCTGCTCTACTCGATGAGCGCCATCACGCAGCGCGCGATCCCCGATGTTCGAGACGGGCTCAAACCCGTGCACCGGCGCATCCTGTGGACGATGCACGAGGATGGGATGGTGCCGGGCGGTGCCTGGTATAAATCCGCGCGCCTGGTGGGCGACGTGATGGGGAAGTACCACCCCCACGGCGATGCCGCGATCTACGACACCATCGTCGGCATGGCACAGGATTTCAAGTCGCGCTATCCGCTGGTGGCCGGCCACGGCAACTTCGGCTCCATCTACGGCGACAGCGCGGCGGCGATGCGCTATACCGAGGTGCGCATGGCGCCGCTCGCCCAGGAGATGGTCGTCGACATCGGCCGCGACACCGTCGACATGGTGCCGAACTACGACAACAAGCAGCTCGAGCCCGCGGTGTTGCCCTCGCGCATCCCCAACCTCCTGATCAACGGGAGCATGGGGATCGCGGTTGTCTACACCACGAACATTCCGCCACACAACCTGCGCGAGGTGTGTGACGCGGCGCTCCTCTACATCGACAACCCCAATGCCACCGTCGACGAGCTGATGAAGGTGCTGCCCGGGCCAGACTTCCCCACCGCCGGGCTGATCCTGGGCACGCAGGGGATCCGGCAGGCGTATGAGACGGGCCGCGGCACCATCACGATGCAGGCGAAAACAGCCATCGAGCCGCTTGAAGGCGGGCGCTCGGCGATCGTCATCACCGAGATCCCCTTCATGGTCAATGCCCAGCGCCTGATCGAGGAGCAGATTGCCGGCCTGGTCAAAGAGAAGAAGCTCCCCGAGGTGAGCGCCATTCACGATCACTCCGACCGGCACGGCATGCGCATCGTGGTGGAGCTGAAGCGCGACTCGCAGCCGCGGAAGGTGCTCAACTACCTCCTGAAGCACACATCCCTGCGCTGCAACTTCAACGTGATGATGCTGGCGTTGGTCGACCGCCAGCCGCGCGTTCTCTCGCTCAGGGAGATGCTCCATTACTACGTGGAGCACCGCAAAGATGTAATCACGCGCCGGAGTAACCACGAACTGCGCCAGCTCAAGGATCACGCGCACATCCTGGAGGGCTTGCGCATTGCGCTCTTCAACCTCGACCCGCTGATCCAGACGATCAAGGAATCGCCAGATCCGGCCACGGCGCGCGTTCGCCTGGTGGAACGCTTCGGCCTCTCCCACCCGCAGGCCGTCGCCATCCTTCAGATGCAGCTCCAGCGCCTCACCGGCCTCGAGCAAAGGAAGATTGAGGATGACTATCGCCAGACGGTGAAGCGCATCGCCTACCTGGAAGACCTCCTCTCCGACCCGGAGAAGATCCTCGGGGTGATCCGGCAGGATCTGAAGGAGATTCGAGACAAGTACGGCGACGACCGGCGTACGCGCATCATCGCGCGCGAGGCCAGCGACATTGGCGAAGAGGATGTGATCGCGGAGGAAGATACGATCGTAACGATCACGCGCGATGGCTACATCAAGCGCGTGCCGATCGACACCTTCCGCAGCCAGCACCGTGGCGGGCGCGGAGTGATCGCGGCCAACGCCAAGGAAGAGGATAGCCTCTCGCAGCTCTTCATCGCGACAACGCACCACTACGTTCTCTTCTTCACCGATAAGGGGAAGGTGTATCGCCTCAAGGCCTACGAGGTGCCGCAGGCGTCGCGCACAGCGATGGGCACGGCGATCATCAACCTGATCCCAATCGAGAGCGGAGAGCGGATCACCGCCACCGTGCCGGTGCGCTCGCTGGAGGCCGACGGCTACCTGGTCATGGCCACCGAGCGGGGAGTCGTCAAGAAGACGCGCATCGCCGAGTTCAACACCGCGCGCAAAGGTGGCCTGATCGCCATGAATATCGAGCCGGGTGACGAACTGCGCTGGGTGGATGTCACCGACGGCGAGTGCGAGATCATGCTGATCACCCGCGAGGGGCACGCGGTGCGCTTCCACGAGCAACAGGTGCGCCCGATGGGCCGCGCCGCGGCCGGCGTGCGCGGCGTCAGCCTGCGGCCTGGCGATCAGGTTGTGGCGATGACCGTCTCGCGGCCAGAGGCCGACCTCCTGGTCGTCACAGACAAGGGCTATGGCAAGCGAACGCCGGTCTCCGAGTATCGCACCAGCAATCGCGGCACGATGGGCGTGATCACGATGAAGCTGGGCGAAAAAGTGGGGCACATCGTCGACGCCAAGGTGGTGGATGACGACGACAAGCTCCTGATGATGACGGAGAACGGGATTGCCATTCGCATCCGCGTCTCGGATATCCGCCGTTGCGGGCGCAGCACTCAGGGGGTGCGCCTGATCAACGTCAACGAGAATGATCACGTCGCCCGCGTCGAGCGCGTCGTTCGCAAGCAGCACCACGCCTCAGAGGCCGAAACCGATGGAACCCTCGCGGATCAGGCAGTGGGCAACGGGAAGGTCAAGGCCAGCCAACCTCGCGCGGCACACGCCGAGATGGATGCCGAGATCGACGCCGAAACGAACGGCAAGGCTGATACCGAGGAGTAACCCCCTCTTCCCCGCCGGGCCGGCCATCAGCGGTCCGGCGGGGTTTCTTCTTCCCCTGCGCCTCCACCCGATGCATCCCCTCCGAATGGTACGGCACGCCCTCGGGAATCTCCCGAGGGACCACGCTGCCGGCGCCAGTCACCGCGCGAGACCTGACCCGCGTGCCCGGCAGGAAGAGCCTGGTCGATTCGAGAAATCGGTCTGGGTGTCGGCGGCGAACTGAACCCCTGCCGGCGACACCTGGAGGAATCAATGGCACACCGATACACCTCGACCCGGCAGTTCTTCCTGGACCTGATCCGCGACTACGAGCCGGAACTCACCTTCCGCGGCACGACGCGCGAGGAGTTCGATTCGTGGCAGGCCGCTTTCCGGCAGCGCTTCCTTGAATGCCTCGGCCCCCTACCTCCCGCCGTGCCTTTCGAGACAGAGGTTCTCTGGCGCATTGAAGAAGACGGCCTCATTAAGGAGAAGATCCTGTTTGACACCGCGCCATTCACAACCGTGCCCGCCATTCTTCTCCGCCCGGCGGATACGGAACAGGGCCGGCGCCGCGCCGCCATCGTTTGCATCCACGGGCACGGCCCCCACGGCAAGGATCCCGTCGCCGGCGCGCGTTACCCCGAGGCTCAGCAGAACGCATCCTACTACAACTATAACTACGGCGAGCAGATGGCGCGCCAGGGCTTCGTCACGATCTGCCCGGACATGCGCCCCTTCGGCGAGCGCTCCGATCACTTCCCCGGCGAGAGGCCCATTCCAGGGCGTGACCCCTGCAATGTCCATTTCCTCAAGGGGGCGCTCCTCGGCTTCAACCTGCTTGCGTATAACCTGTGGGACCTGATGAAGTGCGTCGATCTCCTCCAGGAGATGCCATTCGTCGATCCGGAGCGCATCGGGGCAATGGGCCTGAGCGGAGGCAGCGCGCACGTGATGCACTTTGCCGCGCTGGATACGCGTATCCGGGCGACCGATATCATCTGCGCCCTCAACTCCTACCGGGCGTGGGCCATCGGTATCGACAACTTCTGTGGCACGCAATTCCTTCCCGGCATGTTTCGCTACGGCGACCACGCCGAGATCTGCGGCTTAATCTGCCCGCGTCCCCTGTTGGTGGAGAGCGGTGGCTTCGACTATGGCTTCCCGCCCGACGCCACGGCCCAAGCGCAGGCACGGGTGGCGCAGATCTACCAGGCCGCGGGCGTGCCAGCCCACTTCGAGATCGACATGGGCTATGGCGGCCACCAGTACTACGGCAACAAAGCTATCGAGTTCTTCCACAAGCACCTGGGCGACTGAGGCAAGCGCCCGGCAAGCACTGCCTGCTCCTCTCCACGGAGATACCCGGCCCCAGCGGGCCAGAGTGCCCTGGCCGGGCCAGGCAGGCAGAACCCCATGAGAGAATGCAAGGGAACCCATGCTCAAACTCGGCGTGATCGGATATGGCAAGCGGATCAGCGGCGTCATCCAGCATGAACTGCGGCGGCTGGAGCCGGATGCCCGCGTGGTGGCCGTGGTGGACCCGGATGAAGCAGGCGCGCGCAGCCGACTGGCGGAGTGTGACCAGAGCGACGTCGTCTTCTACGACACCGTCGAGGAGATGGTGCGCAAAGCAAAGCTGGATGCGGTGCTGGTGGGCACGCGCTGTAACCTGCATGCCCCGTATGGCATTGAGATGGCGCGCTACGATCTCCCGCTCTTCCTGGAGAAGCCGGTGGCCATCTCGATGGAGCAGGCGGTCGGGCTGGAACGCGCCTTCGAGAACTCGCGCTGTGAGGTGGTCGTCAGCTTCCCGCTGCGTGTCTCGCCCCTCTGCTGCCTGGCGCGCCAGTATCTCGCGGAAGGAGCCGTGGGCACCCCGGAGCATATCCTGGCGGTCAACTACGTGCCCTACGGCACGGTCTACTGGGATGCCGGCTACCGAAACTTCGAGATCACCCAGGGCCTCTTCCTCCAGAAAGCGACGCACGATTTCGACTATATGGCGTTCCTGATGGACTCGCCGATTGTGCGCGTCGCCGCGATGGCCTCCTGGGGGCGCGTCTTCGGCGGCAAGAAGCCGGCCGGGCTCACGTGCGGGCAGTGCGATGAAGCGGAGACCTGCCTGGAGAGCCCGCGGAATCGCCGGCGCAACCTCTCCGGCGGCACGCAGGCGGATCATCCCTGCACCTTCGGGGAGGATTGCGGGTCGCCCGAGACGGGCATGAATGAGGACTCCTCCAGCGCGCTCGTTGAGTTCGCGTCCGGCGCCAAAGGCGTCTATACCCAGGTCTTCTACGCCCGGCGCGATGCCGCCACTCGCGGCGCGACCGTGAGCGGCTATCTCGGCACCGTCAGCTTCGACTGGTACACCAACGAGCTGAAGCGGGTGCGCCATCACGCTCCGTTCAGCGATACGGTGAAGGGCGGGCAAGGGCTCGGTCACTTCGGCGGCGATACGGCGCTGATGGAGAACTTCCTGGACGTGCTCCGTGGCCGCGCGCATTCGCGCACGCCGATCCAGACCGGCATCCAGAGCGTCTACGCGTGCCTGGCGGCCAAGGAATCGGCCGAGACCGGGCGCTTCGTGGACGTGCGCCAGATCGGATAACCAGAGGCACAGAGGTGAAGGGGCGTTGCCGGACGCGGTGACGCCCCTTCACCTCGCCGCCGGGTGGCGCAGCGAGGCTTTTCGCGCGTCCGTCTCCGACGCTCGCATCCCCCTCCCTCCAGAGGCCTTCTGCTTGCCGAGCGTATTCACGGTCCCGGCGCCAGTCCCACTCGTCCTTGGTGCCCCATTCCCCCGGATAGGACCGTCCCCAGGCTCGCCGCCTCTTCTGCGCGCTCCCTCGCCCTCCGAAAGGCACGCGCGCTCTCTACAGAACAGCCGCCGGCGGGATCGCGCTTCCTTCTCACCCGCCTGTACCCCACGCGCTCGCGTGGCACACCGCCGTCCTCCCATCGTGTGAAGATTGCCCCCACGTACCTATTGACAGGCATGTGGTGACTAAGGTATACTGCGGTGGAGAGCCAGAGGGAACCTGGTGGAGACCCGGTGGAGACCCCGCGGTGTTTATCGGCGAATACGAGCATAGCCTCGACGACAAGGGGAGAATCGTCCTCCCAATAAAGTTCCGCTATTCGCTCGGTGAGAAGTTCTTCATCACCAAGGGCCTGCACGGGTGTCTTTTCATCTTCCCTGAGCCAGAGTGGACCAAGTTCAATCAGAGCTTGAGCGAGCAGCCTGTCGTCAACCTGGATGCGACGCGGTTGCAGCGGTTCTTCTCGGCGAGCGCGTTTGAGGTGACGACGGATAGCCAGAACCGTCTGGCGATTCCGGCGGTGCTTCGGAAGTACGCCCAGATCGAGGATCAGGCCGTTGTCGTGGGCGCCGCCAACCGCGTGGAGATCTGGAATCCGGAGCGATGGGAAGCGGTGAATAGCGATATCACTCCGGAAGAGATCGCGGCCTCGGCACAGGCTCTCGGCTTGAGTGGGAGCAACGGTGCGCCGGTTGCCTGATAGGCTGCCATCCGGGCCCTCGTCCAGCCCCTATCATGTGCCCGTTCTCCTCGCGCAGGTCCTCACCTTTCTGCGGCCGCGCCCGGGGGGCATCTACGTCGATGGCACGTTGGGCGATGGCGGCTACGCCGAGGCGATCCTTCGCGAGAGCAGCCCGGACGGCATCGTCATTGGCATTGACCGGGATCCCGAGGCACTAGCTACCGCGCGATCACGGCTCTCGGAGTATGGAGACCGGCTGCGCACGGTCCACGCGACCTATGACCGGGTGGCCGAGGTGGTCCATGCTCAGGGCCTGGCCGCGGTGCAGGGAGTGGTTTTCGACCTGGGGGTTTCCTCCCGCCAGCTCGACCAGGCGGTGCGGGGCTTCTCCTTCCGGCAGGATGCGCCGCTCGACATGCGGATGGATACGACGGCGGGCGTCACGGCCGCGGAGCTCGTGAACACGCTCCCGGAGCGGGAGCTGGAGCGCGTCCTCCGCGAGTATGGCGAGGAGCGGCTGGCCGGCCGGATCGCCCGGGCAATCGCGCACGAGCGCGCCCTGGCTCCGATTGAGACGACAGGTCGGCTCGCCCAGATCATCTGGGACGCGGTGCCCGCGAGCTACCGGCATGGGCGCATCCACCCGGCGACACGGAGCTTTCAGGCGATCCGGATCCTGGTGAACCGTGAGATCGATTTACTGGAGGGCGGCGTGCGGGGCGGCGTCGAGATCCTGGAGCCGGGCGCCCCGATAGTCGTCGTGGCTTATCACTCGCTGGAAGACCGCGTGATCAAGCGTCTTTTCCGTGAGTTGGCCGGGAAGGGCTTCCCCGCCGGGGAAGCGCCCACTCCCACGGTGAGGCTACTCACCCCCAAACCGCTCACGCCTGAGCCGGCCGAGGTGGCCGCCAACCCGCGGGCGCGCAGCGCGAAACTGCGCGCCGCCGAGAAGCTGCCTCCCCCGGATGTTGGCGGGCCGTGACCCGGCGCGCGGGTGTCTGGTAGCGGCAGGGGTAAGAAATAACTGCGATGGAGGTGCTGGTCGTGAACGCTGTGCCCGAGAACGTAACCCGGATGATTTCGACGGGGTCACAAACCTCCGCCGCGACCCCGGCGCCCCGCCCCAGACGGAGGCGGCGCGCTAACTCGCGCCGTGCCGCCCTGCTGCTCGGCTCGTGTACCCTGCTGGCTGCCCTTCCAGTGGTCTACGTCGCTTCGTACGCCAGTGCCACCCGCCACTCCTATCAGCATAGCCGGCTGCAGGCCCGCCTGCATCAGCTCCAGGAGGACCGCAAGCTGCTGGAGGCGCAGGTGGCGGATCTCCAGCGCACCGACCGCGTTCTCTACGAGGCCAAACGAATCGGGATGCAGCCGCGCGAAGCCCTGCAGTACGTCGCCATCGTCCCGTCAAAGGCGCCCGCGCGCGAGATTCGCCAGGCCTCCGCCCGACCGTAACACGGGAGGGTGGTTTCAATGAGGGCGCGTCGCCAGCCATACATCGATACGATCAAGCGCCGCACGGAGTGGGCTTTCTGCTTCATCTTCGTCTGGTTCCTTTTCCTGTCGTACCAGTTGTTCAACATCCAGGTGCGGCAGCATGCCCACTTCAAGAAGCAGGCAGCGCGCTACCACAACCGGCGCATTCAGGTGGATGCCGTCCGCGGCATCCTCTACGACCGCAACGGCACCGCCCTGACTCAGAACCTCCCACTGAAGTCGGTCTATGCCGATCCCTCGCTGATCGATGACCCGGCGGCGACGGCCCGCCGGCTCGCAGGGCCCCTGGACCGGTCACCGGAGTACCTCGAGAAGTGTCTCCGGCGCGAGGGCTCCTTTGCCTGGCTGCGGCGTAAAGTCGATCGGGAGACCGAACAGGCGGTGCGCGCGCTCAACCTCAAGGGGATCGACTTCGTTCCGGAAACGAAGCGGGCGTATCCACTCAAGAGCGTGGCCGCCAACCTGATCGGCTTCACCGATATCGACGGGAAGGGCGTCGAGGGCCTGGAGCAGCAGCTCCAGGAGACCATCGCCGGCAAGCCAGGATGGGTGAAAGCGGAAGTGGACGCGCTCGGGCGGATCATCCCGGGCACCACTTACGAGCGCGTGGAAGCGGTGGATGGCCACAGCGTCATCCTGACCATTGACGCGCGTATTCAGCACCTGGCGGAAACCGCAATCGCCAAGGCGCAGGCGACTTACCAGGCGGCTGGTGTCAGCGCCGTCGTCCTCGACCCGCGCACGGGCGAGATCCTTGCCCTGGCGAATCGGCCAACCTATGACCCCAACATGCCCGCCAAGAGCGAGACGGCCTCGCGGAGGAATCGTTGTGTCACGGACCTGTACGAGCCAGGGTCCACGCTGAAGGCGATCACCGTGGCAGCCGCCCTGGAAGAGGGGGTGATCCGGCCCACTTCCCTGTTCCACTGCGCCGGAAGCTATCCCATCGGGAAGCAGCGGATCCGTTGTGTGGTCCACGCACCCTACACTAACGGCCATGGCGCGCAAACGATCCGAGGGGTGTTGCGAGAGTCGTGCAACATCGGCACCGCCCAGATCGCCTCGCGGCTCGGGTCACGCAAGCTGTATCGATATATCGCAGACTTCGGCTTCATTGGCGACACGCGCTCCGGCCTCATCGGTGAGCGCCGGGGCTCGCTCACCCCGCCGAGCACCTGGGCGCCGATCAAGCAAGCGAACGTCTCCTTTGGTCAAGGCGTCAGCGTCACCGCGCTGCAGGTGGCCGTCGCCTATGGAGCGATTGCCAATGGCGGGAAGCTGATGCAACCCTACTTCATCCGCCGCATTGAGGATGGCGAGGGCAAGGTGGTCCAGGAGTATCATCCCAGTGTGGTACGCCAGGTCATCTCGAAGCAAACCGCTGACCTACTCGCCGAGTGCCTGCAGGAAGTCGTGGAAAAGGGCTCCGGGAAGCCTGCCCAGTTGGAGGGGTACACTGTCGCGGGCAAGACAGGAAGCGCGCAGAAGGTGATCGAGGGATGGCGCGGATACGCCCCGGGGCGCTTCGTCGCATCCTTCATCGGGTTTGCTCCCGTTTCCGAACCACGCATCGTCTGTATCGTGGTGGTGGACGAGCCAAAAGGGAGCCACTGGGGCGCCACCTGCGCCGCGCCCGCCTTCCGGGAGATCGTCCAGGGGGCGCTGTGGTGCATGAAGGTGCCGCCGGACCGGCCGGTTGATTTGCAGCAGACTGCGCTGGGTATGCAAAGATGAGTGCCTCGCCCATGACGCGAGGCGGCGATCCGGGAGTTCTGGAGGGATCGGAGGCGTCTCGCCTGCGCTCTGCCCCCTGGCCCCAGAGGCCTCTCAGGAAACGCATCCTTTGATGGGGGCGCGCCCCCCTCGCGTTCCCGGCGCCGGATATGATAGAATGGATGCGAGCGGTTTCAGGTTTCTCGACGCGGTGAGGGAGGCGGCGTGCCCGGCTTCCGGAATCCGCGCTTGCGGTCTGCTTGGGAGATGACGTTGAACCTCAAGGCGATCATTGAAGGTCTCTCGATACAGCAACAGGCAGGTCCTGCGGTCCCGCCAGCCGGCGGAACGAATGTGCCGGTGGTGGCCGGGATCGCCTACGACTCTCGGAAGGTGGAGCCGGGCGCCCTCTTCGTCTGCATTCGCGGCTACAAGACGGATGGCCACCTCTATATCGAGGATGCGCTCGCGCGTGGTGCCGCCGCCATCGTGGTTGAGCAGGCATCGGCAATCCCCGCAAACCCGCCGGTGCCGTTTCTCCTCGTACCCAACGCCCGGCGGGCCCTGGCCACGCTGAGCCGCAACGCGCACGGCGCACCCAGCCGCAACCTTCGCCTCGTGGGGATCACAGGCACCAACGGGAAGACAACGACCACCTACATGGTGCGCCACATCCTCTTCCATGCCGGCCGCCCCACGGGCGTCATTGGCACCCTCGGCGCCCTCATTGGGGACCGCCCCGTGCCCCTCGACCGCACCACGCCGGAAGCTCCGGAGCTGGACCGCATCCTGGCCGAGATGGTCGCGGCTGGCGTGCAGGATTGCGCCATGGAGGTCTCCTCCCACGCCATCGCGCTTCACCGCGTGCGCGAGCTGGAGTTCGACATCGGCGTCTTCACCAACCTCACGCAGGACCACCTCGATTTCCATAAGAGCCTGGAGGATTACCGGGCCGCGAAGATGGAGCTCTTCTGCGACCTCCCCCTCTACTCCCGGAAAGCGTTCACCGGCATCATCAATGCCGATGATCCCAGCGCGCCGTGGTTCCTGCAGGCCACCCGCGGCACAGCCGTCACCTACGGCCTGAGCGAAGGCGCGCAGGTGCGTGGCTTCGACCCGGAGGCCAGGCCGGCGGGCGTCTGCTATCGATGCGTCCTACCCGAGGGAGAGATGGCCCTCCAGCTCAAGGTGGGCGGCTTCTTCAACGTCTACAACAGCCTGGCGGCCATCGCCGCGTGCCGGGCGCTCGGCCTCGCCCCCGAAGCGATTGAGGCGGCGCTCAACGACTTTCCCGGTGTGCCCGGCCGCTTCGAGGCGGTGCCCTCCGATAAGGACTTCACCGTGATCGTGGACTACGCGCACACCCCGGACGGGCTGGAAAACGTCCTCAAATCCGCACGCGCCCTGGGCCCGCAGCGGCTCGTCGTCATCTTCGGCTGTGGCGGCGACCGAGATCGCGGCAAGCGTCCCAAGATGGGCGCTCTGGCGGCAAACCTCGCGGACCGGGTGATCGTGACCTCGGACAATCCCCGCTCGGAGGATCCAGAAGCGATCATCGCCGAGATCCTGGCCGGCATTCCGCCCGATGCCCTGGCGAAAGTCCACACCGAGCCCGACCGAGGCGCCGCCATCGAGACGGCCATCGCCGACGCGAAGAGCGGTGACCTGATCGTCATCGCCGGTAAGGGGCACGAGGATTACCAGATCTTCGCGGACCGCACCATTCATTTCAGCGACCGCGAGGTGGCCGAAGCGGCGCTCAGGAGGCTGTGATGGAGCCTGTCTCGCTGGAAGCCATTGCCGGAGCCACCGGGGGAAGCCTGCAGCCTGTGCGCGGGAGGCCGGTCGTCGAGACGGCCGGCAACTGGCCCATCTTCATCTCCTCGGTCTGCACCGATACGCGCGCGCTCACGCCCGGGTGCGTCTTCGTTGCACTCAAGGGGCCCTCTTTCGACGGCCACCGCTTTGTCGCCGACGCGTTCCAGCGCGGTGCCGTGGCCGCCCTCGTCGAGCGCGCGCAACTGGATGCCGTGCAGGCCGACGTGCAGGCGGGAGAGAACGGGCAGCAGACGCCCCCCCCGACGGCAACGCTGATTGCCGTTGACGACACGCTCCAGGCCCTGGGCGATCTGGCGCGCTGGTATCGCTCCCGCTTCGGCATTCCGGTGGTGGGAGTCACCGGAAGCGTCGGGAAGACGAGCACGAAGGAGATGGTCGCGGCCATCCTCGGGCAGCGCGGGTCGGTTGTCTCCACAGCCGCGAACTACAACAATGAGATCGGCCTGCCGCTGACGCTCTTCGGCATCGGCTCCGGGCATTCGGCCGCCGTGGTCGAGATGGCGATGCGCGGCACCGGGCAGATTCGCTACCTCGCTGAGATCGCACAGCCGCAGATCGGGGTGATCACGAACATCGGCACCTCGCACCTGGAGCTGTTGGGCTCGCGAGAGGCGATTGCCCGCGCCAAGGGCGAGCTGCTGGAGCTTCTTCCCGAGACCGGCATGGCCGTGCTGCCTGCGAGCGATGGGTTTCTGCCGCTTCTCCGCACCCTCTGCCGGTGCCAGGTGACCACCTTTGGCTTCGCGGGAGAGGGGGCCGCCGATGTGGCGGTTGCTCAGCTCGACATCAGACCGACGGAGAGCCATTTCGTGCTGGAGGCATTTGGCGAGCGGATCCCGGTGCGCCTGCCGCTCCCGGGCCGGCACAATGCGCTGAACGCCGCGGCGGCCGCCGCGGCCGCGCTCCAGGCTGGCGCGAGCGCGCGCGATGTGGCCGCCGGTCTCGACGCCGTTTCGCTTCCCGGAATGCGCATGCAGGTGGTTCGCGGCGCGGATGGCGTGATGATTCTGAACGACGTTTACAACGCGAGCCCGTCCTCCATGGCGGCGGCGCTGGAGCACCTGCGCCACCTGCCCGGCAAGCGCCATGTCGCTATCCTGGGGGATATGCTGGAGCTGGGCGCCGAGAGCGAGGCCGGCCACCGGGAGACGGGCGTGGCTGCCGCCTGGGTTGATTTGCTGATCGCCGTTGGCGAACGGGCTCGCGAGATTGCCGCCGGTGCAGCCACGGCAGGCCTGCCCGCGGAGCGGATCCACCTGTGCGCCGACGCAGAGGCCGCGTTGTCGCTGGCGCGCGCACACGTGAAGCCGGGAGACGCCGTGCTGGTGAAGGCCTCGCGGGGAATGCAACTGGAGATCGTTGTCGCGGGGCTGTCGCCCCGAGATGAGGGCGGAGAGGGAACGACGGCCCATGAGTAGCGTGATGGGAAGAGAGGCGGGGGCACTGCTCATCGCGATGGCGCTCGCCCTGGCAGCGATGCCGCGAATGATCGTCTGGCTGCGCCGGCTGGGAGCCCGGCAGAGCATCCATGAAGATGTGCCGGAGGCGCATCAGGCAAAGGCGGGCACGCCAACGATGGGTGGGGTCGTGATCCTCCTCGCCCTCGCCACCGCGACCCTCTGGCTCACCGGCTTCGACGTCCTGACCGGGCCGGCGTTGCTCCTCACGCTCGCCTTCGGGGCGATTGGGTTTCTCGACGATCTCCTCATCGCCAAGCGGGGCAAGAACCTTGGCCTGCGCGCGCGCGAAAAGCTCGCTCTGCAGGTGATAGCCGCGACACTCTTTGTCGTGGTGGTCTCGCGCTTCACCTCCGCGGCGGGTCCGGCCGGTGGGTGGCTGAGTCTGGAGCCTCTGGCTCGCCTGCTCTCCGCGCCTCTGGCGGGGGTGTGGCCCGGTGCCTTCGGGGCGGCCTATGTTGTCCTGGATGTGCTCTTCCTGCTCGGCCTGGCCAACGCCGTGAACTTCTCGGACGGCCTGGATGGATTGGCCGGCGGGCTGACCGTGATCGCGGCGCTGACGGCGGCGCTGCTCCTCCCCCCGGGGCTGCAAAACACACTGGGCGTCTTTCTCTTCGCCCTCGCGGGCGGCTGCCTCGGCTTCCTGTGGTTCAACTGCAACCCCGCGCGGGTTATCATGGGAGATACCGGGTCGCTTGCTCTGGGGGGCGCGCTGGGCGCCGTCGCGGTGCTGACGCGGATGGAGCTGCTCTTCTTCATCGTCGGCGCCGTCTACTGGGCAGAGCTTTTCTCGGTGATCCTCCAGGTGCTCTCTTTCAAGACCACCGGACGGCGGATCTTCCGGATGTCACCGATCCACCACCATTTCGAGTTGGCTGGGTGGAAAGAGGGCCAGATTGTGACGCGCTTCTGGCTGGCCGGCGCGGCTACCGGCGCGCTGGCGCTGCTGCTTCGCCACTTCTGAGCCGTGGCACCGGAGGTTGTGAATGGTTTCCGAGAGACAGTCTCTCGATACGAGTTTGCTGGTGGCAACGGCGATCCTGGTCGCCTGTGGCATCCTCTTCATCTATGATGCCAGCTTCGTGCGCGCGAGCCAGACCCACTACACCAACTTCGACCCGGAGTTCTACCTGAAACGGCAGTTCGTCTGGGCCTGCGTGGGTACCGTGGCGCTCATCACAGCGATTGCCGTGCCCTATTGGAAGCTCGACCGCCTGGCGGTAGCGGGCATGGCGATCACCATTGGGCTCCTGATCCTGGTGCTCTTCGCGGGGCACGAGTCCCACGGCTCACGGCGCTGGTTCATCCTGGGGCCGCTGCGGATCCAGCCCGCGGAGTTCGCGAAGATCGCGGTTGTCCTCTACCTGGCGCAGTGGATGTCCGTGCGCAAGCAGAAGATACGGAGCCTCACTGAGGGCTTCCTGCCGTTGGCGGGGCTCCTGGGTTTGCTGGGAGTCCTGGTCGCCATCGAGCCCGACCTGGGCACGGCGCTGGTGATCGTCTGCACCGGTACAGTAATGCTCTTCGTGGGGGGCGCGCGCAAACGCCACTTGCTGATGCTTGGGCTTGTCGGAGTGCTGGCTGTCGTCGTGCTGATCTGGATGGAACCCTACCGGTGGGACCGCGTCCTCGACTGGCTCAACCCAGAGCGCGACGTGCAGGGCAGCGGGTACCAGGTGGTTCAATCGCTGATCGCTCTTGGCTCGGGCGGCCTGGTTGGAGTTGGCCTGGGCCAGGGAAGGCAGAAGTACTTCTACCTCCCCGCGGAGCATACGGACTACATCCTTGGAACCATTGGAGAAGAGCTTGGTTTCCTGGGTACGATGGGGCTGCTCTTCCTCTTCCTCTACGTCGCGGTGCGCGGGTTCACGATCGCGCACCGGACCAAGGATCCCTTTGGAAGCCTGATCGCGAGCGGTATCACGACGATGATCACGGGGCAGGCGCTCCTGAATATTGGTGTCGTCACCAAGACGCTGCCCGCGACAGGAGTGCCGCTCCCATTCATCTCCTATGGTGGTTCCTCGCTTGTTTTGACCATGATTGCGATGGGCCTATTGGCCAACATCTCGCAGTATCCGGGCGGAAGTCCGAGCGCGGCGAGAGGGAATAAGGGTTCGAATGAAGATCTTCTTGACCGGCGGTGGGACCGGCGGGCACGTCTGTCCAGCTATCGCCATCGCTGAAGCGCTACGACAAGCCGGGCACGAGGTTCTTTTTGTGGGCACGCGCGGCGGGCTCGAGGCGCGCGCTGTGCCGGCCGCCGGCTACCCCATCGTACATCTGCCCAGCCGGCCCGTTAGTCGCAAGCTCTCGCCGGATGCACTGCTCTCGCTGGCCGTTACCGGGGCGGGGGTAGTCGCCGCCGCGCGTCTCCTTGCGCGCGAGCGTCCGAACGCGATTGCGAGCACCGGCGGCTACGCCGGCGCGGCCCTTGGCTTCGCTGCCGCCATCCTCCGCGTGCCGGCGCTCCTCTTCGAGCCAAACGCGATTCCGGGGCGCACCACCCTCCTGCTCTCACGGTGGGCGCGTCGGATCGCCGTTGCCTACGCCGAGTGCGGCCCGCGCTTTGGGGCCCAGGCCGAGGCGCGCGTCGTCCTCACCGGCACGCCGGTGCGCCCGGATATCGGGGGGGGAGATCCCGTCGCCGCTCGGGAGGCCTTCGGGCTGGATCCCAACCGGCCTACGCTCCTTGTCGTCGGGGGCAGCGCAGGCGCGCGCTCGATCAACAACGCCGTCATCGCGGCGGCACCGGCGCTGCTGGATGCCGGCGCGCAGATCCTGCACCAGACAGGGCGCGCCAACATCGAGGGAGTGAAGGCTGCCACCGCACACCTCGCCGGCCGCGGTTACGTGCCGGTCGATTACCTGGAGAATATGGGGACCGCCTATGCCGCCGCGGATCTGATCCTCTGCCGCTCGGGCGCGTCTACCATCGCGGAGGTGACCACCTGCGGGCTGCCGGCAGTGATGGTGCCCTACCCCTATGCCGTGGGCGATCACCAGACTTACAACGCGCGCGCCCTGGCCGATGCCGGCGCCGGCCGGATCATCCCCGACAGGGAGTTGACCCCGGAGGGCCTCGCGGACGCCGTCCTCTTCTATCTCAACAACCGGGAAGCGTGCCAGCGCGCCTCAGCCGCCAGCCGCTCGCTTGCCCGGCCCGACGCCGCCGCCTCTATCGTCCGCCTGCTGGAGGAGATGGGCGGTACTATGATACAATCGCAGCTATGAAACGAGTGCATATCGTCTCCATCTGCGGGGTCGCGATGAGCGCCCTCGCCAAAATACTGAAGGACCGCGGCTACTCCGTCACCGGCTCGGACGAGGATGTGCATCCCCCTGTCACGGACCTCCTCACCGAGTATGGCATTCCCTACGTCGAGGGCCACCGGGCAGAGAACTTGGGAGACCCGCTGCCCGACCTGGTCGTGGTAGGCAACCACGCCGCCCTGGACAATCCGGAGGTTGTGGCCGCGCGCGAGGCGGGCCTGCCGATCCTCTCGCTCCCCCAGATGCTGCACGAGCTTCTGGCCGATTACGAGCCGGTCGTCGTCACGGGTACGCACGGCAAGACATCCACCTGCTCCCTCCTCGCCTGGATGCTGGAGCGAGCTGGCCTGGATCCCAGCTTCATGGTGGGCGGCATCCCGCGTAACCTAGGGGTGAACACTAAGCTCGGCTCCGGCAAGCTCTTCCTGCTTGAAGGCGACGAGTACCTGAGCGCCAAGTTCGACCGCACGCCGAAGTTTCTCTACTACCGCCCGCGCATCGGGATCGTGATGAACGTGGCGCTGGATCACATCAACTTCTTTAGCGGTCAGGAAGAGTACATCGACGCGTTCAAGCGCTTTGCCGCGCTCGTGCCGGCGGATGGCCTGCTCCTCGCCGGGATCGACTCGCCCAACGCGGCCCAGGTCGCCGCCGCCGCGACCAGCCCGGTCCAGACCTTCGGCTATGCCGACGGCGCCGACTGGCAGGCGACCAACGTCCGCCTGGAGCCGGAGCGGAGCGTTTTCGACGTGCTGCACCGCGGGCAACCCTACCTGCGCGATGTCGTCCTGGGGCAGCCGGGCCGCTACGTGCTCCTGAGCGCCCTGGCGGCTATCGCCCTGGCGCGTCACCTCGGCATCCCTGAACAGACCGTGCGCGAGGCGCTGGCAACCTTTGAGGGCGCGCGTCGGCGCCTGGAGATGCGCGGCGAGGTGGGCGGCGTGACCGTCGTCGAGGATTTCGCCCATCACCCGACGCAGGCGCGCACGTCGTTGGAGACGGCCGCTGTCCGCTTCCCAGACCGGCGCCTGTGGTGCGTGTATGACCTGCACACCTTCAGCAGCCGGAACCGGCGCTACCTGCCAGATTACGCGCAGGCATTCGGACAGGCGCATGGGGTGATCCTGCCGGCGATGCACCACCCAGAGCAGATCCCGGAAGAGCAGCGCATGTCGATCCCGGAACTGACCGAGGCGATCCGTCAGACGCAACCCAACGTCGCCTACATCCCGAACCGCCCGGAGATTGTCACGTATCTCGCAGATCGCGTTCAACCGGGTGATGTTGTCCTCTTCATGTCCTCCGGCGGCCTGGAGGACCTGATCGAGGGCCTATTGGAAACACTGCGGCAGCGTGCCGGGTAGCCGGCACCAGCAACGTGGCACCCGGCGGTCCGTTACAGAGCCCGGGTCGCCGATGACTGAGGGCGGCGGGAGAGAGCCCCCTGCCCCATCGAAGGAAGAGCATGTTTCAAGAGAAGCGACTCCTGATCTATGCGCCCGACGAGTTCGGGCGAGGCCATTCGAAGACCGCGGAGGGCGTGCTTCGCTATGGGCGGAACCCGGTGGTGGGCATCGTCGATGCGAGCCGCACGGGCACATGCGCCGATGTGATCGGCATTCGAGCGGATGTTCCCTTCTACCCCGATATCGCCTCGGCGCTCGCGGCGGGGCCAGAAGCGCTGCTCCTCGGCGTCGCGCCGCGCGGCGGCCGCCTTCCCGCCTCGTGGCGAAACGATATCGCGTTCGCACTCCGCAGCGGCCTTGATATCATTAGCGGGCTGCACGAGGTCCTCGCCGCCGATCCGGAGTTTCGGGCGCTCGCGGAAGAACACGGCCGGCAGATTTGGGATGTGCGCGAGCCACCCGCGGATCTTCCCGTCGGAAACGCGCTTGTGTGTGGCCTCTCCGAGCAAGTGGTGCTCACTGTCGGCAGCGATTGCGCCATGGGCAAGATGACGGCCTCGCTGGAGATCGAGAAGAGCGCGCGCAAGCGCGGACGGAACCCGATCTTCATCCCCACCGGTCAAACGGGGATCATGATCGCCGGCTTCGGTATCTCCATCGACCGCGTCATCGGCGACTTCATGGCAGGCGCCACCGAGAAGCTGATCCTGGAGCATGGTCCGGGCCATGACCTGATCCTGGTCGAGGGGCAGGGCTCACTGCTCCATCCCGGCTACTCCGGCGTTACGCTGGGGCTGCTGCACGGCGCCATGCCGACCGAGATGATCCTTTGCCACGAGCCGTCGCGCAAGTTCATCCGCGACTCGACGCTTCCCATTCCACCCTTGCCAGAGGTGATCGCCCTCTACGAGGCGATGACGCTCCCCTTGCGGAAAGCGAAGGTGGTCGGGATCGCACTCAACTGCTTCGACCTGGATGAGGAAGAGACTCGCCGGCAGATAGAGAAAACGCAGGAGCTGACCGGCCTGCCAACGACGGACGTGGTGAAGTTCGGCGCCGACTGCCTGGCCGAGGCAATCGATAAGGCCCGAGAAAGACGCTGACAGGAGAACGTGGGGGTATGGGTGAGGGAGGCGTGAGGATGTCTGATGGACGGCGGTTGCGCGTGGCTGTGCTGATGGGAGGGATGTCGGCTGAGCGTGAAGTGTCTCTGAAAACCGGGGCCAAGGTTGTCCAGGCACTTGATCCGACGCGCTACGAAGTCTTCACGGTGGATCCGCGGCCACGCGACGAGGGATGCGAGTGGCTGGAGACTCTGGCGCGTGCGCAGGTGGATGTAGCCTTCATCGCGCTCCACGGGCGTTTCGGTGAAGATGGCACGATCCAGGGCTTGCTCGAGCTGCTGGGCATCCCCTACACCGGGTCGGGCGTGCTTAGCAGTGCTCTGGCGATCCACAAGGCGCGCAGCAAGCAGATCTACCGGAGCGCGGGGATCCCAACGCCCGAATCCGTGGAGCTCGATTCCTCGATGGATCCGGTGGCCTTGCGCGAGTGGATGGATACCTTTCCCCTCCCCGCGGTGGTGAAGCCAAGCCGCGAGGGCTCGACGATCGGGATCACGATTGTGCGCTCTCGCGATCAGATGGCGCCCGCGGTGGAACTGGCGTTCCGGCATGACCCGAGCGTGCTGATTGAGCGCTTCGTCTCCGGCGTCGAGATCACCGGCGCGGTGCTTGGGAACGACCATCCGCAGGCGCTGCCGCTGATCGAGATCGTGCCGCGCAGTGGCTTCTATGACTATGAGATGAAGTATACGCCGGGAGCGACCGAGGAGATCGTGCCGGCGCGCATCTCGCCGGAGCAGACAGAACAGGCACAGAACCTGGCGATACAGGCACACCTCGCCCTTGGCTGCCGTGGCGTATCGCGCACCGACATGATCGTGGCCCCAGATGGGATCTGGGTCCTGGAGACAAACACAATCCCGGGAATGACCGAGACGAGCCTGTTGCCTCGGGCAGCCGCAAGCGTTGGTATCTCATTCCCGAGCCTGGTGGAGCGGATCATCGCGCATGCGCTTGAATGAGGAGGGGGAGCATGAGGAGACCGACACACCCGCGTCGCTACCCACGACATCCGCTCGATGAGGACCTGCGCGTCTCGCGCCGCCGTCTGGGCCGGCCGCGCCGAAACAGACGTCGGCGGCGCATCCCCCTCCTCGTCTGGCTTCTCGCCATTCTCACGGTGGAGGTGGTAGCCGTTGGCCTGAAGGATCCCCGGTTCAACCTGGCGCGGATTGAGGTCCAGGGCGTCGAGGTGCTCACCGAGGAGCAGGTGGTGCGCCGCTCTGGGCTGCGCCCGGGCAAGAACCTCTTCCAAATCCGCCTGAAGGAAGCCCGCCAGCGCCTGCTAGAGGTGCCCGCCGTAGCCGATGTCACGCTGCACCGCCGGCTGCCGAACCGCGTCCTTGTCCGCGTACACGAGCGCCAGGCGATGGCGTGCGTGGCAGCGAAGAATGCCCTCTTCACCATTGATGCGACGGGAATCGCCTTCCGAAAGGATGCGAAACCGCCGCGCGGCCTGCCGTTGGTGACCGGCCTGGAGACCAAACCGCTCCAACTGGGAGGCCGCATCGACGCCGAGAGGGCGCGTGAACTGCGCGAGTTCGTGGAAGCTGCGGCCGAATACCCACAGCGTGGCGTGCCCCGCATTTCTATTGACCAAAACGGCAATCTATGTTTTAATAGCGCGGAACTAGGCTATCAGGTTCGGCTCGGCCCTGCCGTGCAACTAAAAGAGAAACTTGCTCTCCTTGCCGCGCTAGAGCGCAGCCTGCCCGATATCCGCGATAGATGCCAGTACATTGACCTGAGTTGTCTCGAAGCGCCCGCATGGAAGCCCAAGAAGGTTGCCCTGGCGACCAACGATCATGCGGGCGAGTCGCGACCCGTCGCTCCATCGGGGGAAACTCTCCATGGCCGTGGGGGATTTGCACAAGATTGAAGTGCATCGTAAACATTCGCGACATTGGCTTTGGTATGTTACGGCCATTTCCTTTGTCACAGGCGCGCTGTTAGCCGCGTGCCTCCGCACGCAGCGCCAGTGGCGCGCGGATCTCGGGATCGGCGTCTGGCGTCCGGAGATCATCGCCGAGCATCTGAAGGCCTCCCGGGAGGAGGCAAAGGGCTACAAGGCAGAGCTCGCGGCTACGCGCGGGCGCGTCACTGAGCTTGAAAACACTCTGGCGCAGGGCGGACGCGATAAAGAGCTGTTCAACCAGGAACTTCAGAAGTACAAGATGTTGATGGGCCTGGTGGAACTGGAGGGTCCGGGCATCATCATGCGCCTGGATGACAGCACCCTGCGCTCGGCAACCTCCGATCCCGAGGAGATCGAGAGCCTCCTTCTGCATGATTACGACCTGCAGCGCGTTGTGAACGAGCTGCGTGTCGCGGGCGCGGAGGCGATCTCGCTGAATGGGCAGCGCATCGTGGAGCGCACGGCGATCCGGTGCGTGGGCCCAGTGGCTCACGTCAACAACGTGCCTATCGGCACACCCTACGAGATCACGGCGATTGGCGACCCCCAGGTGCTGCGCAGTGGGTTGACCATCCGGGGTGGGATTGTAGACTGGTTGAAGACGCTGGGCTTCCCGGTCGAGTTGAAAGCGATGCCGAAGGTGCGCGTGCCGGCTTATACCGGCCCCATCGAGCTACGCTTCGCGAAGCCCGTGTCCGCATCCAAACAAGAAGCAGATAAGGCAAAGGGAGGGAAGCAGTGATCTGGCTCGCGCCCGCGTGCGGGCTCATTGGTGGTGTGCTCATCGCACTGGCGCTTCCCTGGCATGTGCCTATTCAATATGCGAACTATCTCTCGGTGGCGCTGCTTGCCGGCCTGGACACGATCCTGGGCGGCTACCGCGCGGGATTAGAAGAACGCTTTGACGACCACGTTTTCGTAACGGGGTTCTTTATCAATATGCTCGCCGCCACAGCCCTGGTCTGGTTGGGAGACTTGATCGGCCTGCGCGAGCTATATCTCGCCGCGGTGGTGGCCCTGGGTGTGCGCATGTTTACTAACTTGGGCATCGTGCGCCGGCTACTGGTGGCCCGGATGCGCGTGTTTCGAGAGACGCCCTGAGCGCCCGTAGCCCGGTTCCAGCCCCTGCCCGGCTTCAAGCACACGGCCTTTGGGGGATACCTTGGCCAAATCAGAGATTATAGTCGGCCTCGATGTGGGCACTACTAAAGTCTGTGCCGTCGTAGGCGAGGTTACCAAGAATGGGGTGGAGCTTTCCGGCCACGGCATTTCGCCATGCCAGGGCCTGCAAAAGGGAATCGTGGTCGATATCGACGCCACCGTTCTCGCGATCGAGGAAGCGATCGAGATGGCCCAGCAGGCGACCGGCTTCCAGATTCGCTCCGTCGCCGTTGGGATCACCGGGCAGCACATCCAGTCGTTCAACTCGAGAGGAAGCATAGAGATCGAGCGCTTCCGCGATATCACCGCGGAAGATGTCGAACAGGCGAAGGAAGCGGCACAGCGCATCGATATTCCGGCCGGACGCGAGATCATCCACAGCATCCCCCGGGCGTTCCGAATTGATGGGCACGAGGGCGTTCGTCGCCCGATTGGGATGACCGGAACCCACCTGGAAGTGGAGATGCACATTGTCACGGCGGAGACCAGCTTCCTGCAGAACCTGATCAAGTGCGTCCACCAGGCGGACCTCTCAATCATTCCGGGAGGGATCATCCTGGAGCCCCTGGCCACCGCCGAGGCGGTGCTGAGCGCCGAGGAGCGGGAGCTTGGGGTGGCTCTGGTCGATATCGGGGGTGGTACGAGTGATGTGGCCCTCTTCCGGGGAGGAGGGGTGTTCCATACCAGCGTGATCCCTGTGGGCGGAAACCACGTGACGAACGACCTCGCGGTAGGCCTGCGGGTGGCGCGCAACGAGGCGGAGCGCATCAAGCTGGAGCATGGGACGGCGTTAGACGAGGGAATCGAGGAGCTGGAGGCGATTACGGTGACGCCCTTGGGCCAACCCGCCGATGAAACCGTTCGCATTCCAAAACGCCTCATCCCGGAGATCGTGCACCCCCGCATGGAGGAGCTGTTCGAATTGGTGGCAGATGAGATCGACCGGGCGGATGCCACCCACCAGCTCCCCGCCGGCTTGGTGGTCAGCGGTGGCGGCAGCCAGCTTCCCGGCACGCTCGAGGTCGCGTCGCGGGTATTGGGGATGCCGGTTCGCCTGGGCGCGCCTCTGGATCCCGCGGCGGCAACGAGCGCCCTGAGCGGCCCGTCGTTCGCTACGGGGGTGGGCCTGGTCACCTACGCGGCGCGCTATGCCCGTTACGCGCGCCAGCGTGAGGGACAGTTGTTGGAGGGCCTCTTCGCCGGGATCGGCCGCTGGCTTCGCGGCCTCCTGTCGCGCTAAGAGAGAGTGATGAAGATGGATTCGACTTCCGCCACGCCCGAGGTAGTAAACATGGCAAGCTCGACAGTTCCGAAACAGTGCGCGGCCATCAAGGTGGTCGGGATCGGTGGCGGGGGATGCAATGCCATCAACCGCATGATTGAGGTGGGAGTCCAGGGGGTGGACTTCATCGCGATGAACACGGACGCGATGGCCCTGGAGCACTCGGCGGCCCCGACGCGGCTGCAGCTCGGCCCGAAACTGACGCGCGGCCTGGGCACAGGCGGCGATCCGGAAAAGGGCCAACTCGCCGCCGAGGAGAGCCGCCAGGAGATTGTGCGCGTTCTTGAAGGCGCGGATATGGTCTTCGTCACTGCCGGGATGGGGGGTGGCACGGGCACCGGCGGCGCCCCCGTTGTCGCTGCCATCGCGCGCGACCTGAAGGCGCTGACCGTTGGTGTCGTCACCAAGCCGTTCACCAATGAGGGCCCCCGGCGAGGGAGGGCGGCACAGGAAGGGCTGGCGCGATTGGGCGAGAGGGTGGATGCCCTCATCGCGATTCCGAATGACCGGCTTCGGGAGCTTTCGAACCGTCGCCTGGCGCTGCGCGATGCCTTCCTCATGGCTGATGATATTCTCCGCCAGGGCGTGCAGGGAATTGCCGAGATCATCTACGTCACCGGCGACTGGAACGTGGACTTCGAGGATGTGCGCACCATCGTGCAGAATGCCGGCACCGCCTTGATGGGCATTGGCATCGCCTCGGGTCAGGATCGAGCCACTAAAGCTGCGCAGGCCGCCATCTCCAGTCCGCTGCTGGAGACCTCCATTCAGGGTGCCCGCGGCGCTCTCGTCAACATCACGGCGCCCGATGACTTCCTGATCGAGGAGTTTGACGAGATCACGCAGCTGATCCGCAACGCCACCGATCCCGAAGAGGCAAACATCATCACCGGTCTGGTGCAAGGAGCCTCCGAGACCGGCGAGGTGAAGGTGACCGTGATCGCCACCGGCTTTGGGAGTCCATCGCCACGGCCTCAGGAGACGGCTGAGGAAGCTCGATCCTGGGGCGCGGCAATGCCATCATCCCCGCCGGCATCCAGCGGCAGTAACCTGCGCTCCTGGGGCTTCGCGCCCGTGTCGCGCCCGGCATCGCCTGCGGGTGGAAACCCCGATTCGCCATCGACCGCCCCGAGCGGGCCCGCCGATGCGAAGCCACCACAGGCGAAGTCCGAGCCGGCCCAGAACCCTACGCCGGTTTCTGACTTGCTGGATGAAGTGCGGCGCGCAACCCGTGAGATGGGCGAAGGGCCCTATGATCCACCGACGTTCCTGCGCGACCGCAAGCGGCGGTCCGGTGGCAGGGGATCTGGCGAGGGCAGATAAATGGGCGGCCTGGGGCAAGCCCCGGTCGCCAAAGCCCCGACGAGGGAGCCCATAACGGCCCTTCGCAGGGATTGAGGGAGAGAACTGAGCATGACGAGTTACCGGGACATCGAGCCGTTTGCCCGGATCAAAGTGGTGGGGGTCGGAGGAGGCGGCAGTAACGCCGTGAACCGGATGATCCAGATGGGTGTTCAGGGCGTGGACTTCATCGTCATGAACACCGATGCCCAGGCACTCAAGGTGTCGCAGGCCCCGGTACGCCTGCAGATTGGCGCAGAGCTGACCGGCGGGCTGGGCACCGGGGGGAATCCGGAGAAGGGGCAGCGTGCCGCTGAAGAGAGCAAACAGGAGATCATGAAGGCGCTGGATCAGGCCGACATGGTCTTCATTACCGCCGGCATGGGCGGCGGCACGGGCACCGGCGCATCCCCGGTCGTCGCGCAACTCTGCAAGGAGATGGGGGCGCTTACCGTCGGCGTCGTCACCAAGCCCTTTGAGAACGAGGGGCCTCGCCGCTGGCGCTTCGCCGAAGAGGGGCTGGCCCGGCTCAAAGAGAAGGTGGACACCCTGATCACCATCCCCAACGACCGCCTGCGCGACGTTGCTGAGCGCCGGCTCCCGCTGCGTGAGGCCTTCCGCATGGCGGATGACGTTCTGCGCCAGGGCGTTCAGGGCATTTCCGACATCATCCAGGTGCCCGGCATGATCAACGTCGACTTCGCCGACGTGCAATCGATCATGAGCAACGCAGGCACGGCGCTGATGGGAATTGGCACGGCCACGGGCGAGAACCGCGCAGTCCAGGCAGCCCAGGGCGCCATCGCCAGTCCGCTGCTGGAGACCTCCATTCAGGGAGCTAAGGGGGTGCTGATCAACATCACCGCGTCGCCCGACTTCGCCATGGAGGAGTATGACGAGATCACCAGCCTGATCCGCGGCGTGAGTGACCCCGACGATGCCAACATCATCACCGGCGTGGTGTTCGACGAGAGCCTGCAGGATGAGGTACGCGTCACCGTCGTGGCCACCGGTTTCGGGGCGACTTCCGCGAGAAGCGCCTTTGACCAACCCCTCGCGGCCACTTCCTTCCCGGTGACGCCGGTGCAGCCGGGCCCTGCCGCGCAGGCAACGCCCGCATCCGAGCCGGCGCCGTCCCAACGCGAGGCAACCCGGGTGCTGGAGGCGGGCGCGCGCGCGCTCCGCGACCTCGGCGACAGTGATATCGACATTCCAACCTTCCTGCGACCGCGAAGATAGGAGCGTTTTGAGCCCAGACAGCACTGTCGTTCGGATCAACCGGTTGCGAGATATTGAAGGAACACGGAAGGAGGGGCCTCTTTCCGTGTTCCTTCGCGCTTTTCTGGGGGCTTGCGCCTTCTCCGCGCCCCTGCCCGGAGGCGAAATCGAATGACATCCTGGGTGGTGAAGGAGCAAGCGCGGGCTCGATTGGCTCGTGAAATCGTTCTCCCCGGTGGTGGCTTCCGCGGGCCGGCCGGCATCCGCGCCTGCATCCTCTACCCCAACACCTACCGCGTCGGGATGTCGAACCTGGGCTTCCAGACGATTCACGCCATCCTCAACGCCACGCCTGGTCTCTCGTGCGAGCGCGCCTTCCTGCCCGACCCTCCAGGACGCGCCGGCCACGGCAAAGCGCGCGATGGGATCATCTCCCTCGAAACCCAAACTCCCCTGGCCGAGTTCGACCTGATCGGCGTCTCGGTGAGCTACGAGATGGACTACCCGAATGTGACGCGCGCGCTTCTGGAGGCAGGGATCCCGCCGCTTGCCCGCGATCGCGATGAGCGCCACCCGCTGGTCCTGGCCGGCGGGCCGTGCATCACCTTCAACCCGGAGCCGCTGGCCGAGTTCGTCGATCTCTGCGCCATCGGCGAGGGAGAGGAGATCGTGCCGGGGATTGCCGCCGTGCTGCGCGATGTGAGTATGGCGCGCGGGGCTTCCCGCGCCGAGCTGCTCGCCGCGCTCGCGGAGCAGCCGGGCGTTTACGTGCCCTCGCTCTACGAGCCGGAATACACTCCAGACGGCAGCTTCGCCGGGCCCTCCCCCCAGGCAGGCGCGCCGGAGCGCATCGAGCGGCAGTGGGTGCGCGAGCTGGACCGTTACCCCTGCGCGTCGCTGATCCTCACCCCAGAGACCGAGTTCGGCGACCTCTTCTGCATCGAGATCAGCCGCGGGTGCGGCCGTGGCTGCCGCTACTGCGCCGCGGGCTACATCACCCGCCCACCCCGAATCCGCTCCCGGGCACGTCTTCTGGAGGGGGTGCGCGCCGCCCTTCCCCACCGACGCAAGATTGGCCTGGTCAGCCCGGCGATCTCCGATTACCCGGACCTGCCCGGGCTGTTGAACGACCTGGCGGAGATGGGCGCCGAGGTGTCGCTATCGTCATTGCGCGCGGACACGCTCCTCTCCTCTCCGACGCTGGCGCTCGCGGGCTCGGGGGAATCGGCGATCACCATCGCGCCGGAGGCGGGATCGCAGCGGCTTCGCTTCGCGCTGAACAAATCGCTCACGGATGAGGAGATCTACGCCGCCGTCGAGAACGCGCTCGCCGCGGGGATCCACAAGGTGAAGCTCTACTTGATGCTCGGCCTGCCCACGGAGACGGAGGCGGATATCGATGCCGCCGTTGAGATGTGCCAGCGGATCGCCAGCTATCCGGGGATTCGTCAGGTCACGGTCTCGGCTAACCCGTTCGTTCCAAAGCCGGGCACGCCGTTCCAATGGTGCGCCATGCAGAGCGAGGCGGTGCTGAGCGCGCGCCGGAAGCGCCTGCACACCGGCCTCAAAACGCACAAGAAGCTATCACTCGGCGGGGAAAGCCCGCGAGAAGCGATCATCCAGGGCGCGCTCTCTCGGGGAGACCGGCGCCTCGCCCCGGTTCTTCTCAGTGTGGCGGGGGGGCAGAGCTGGAACGCCGCGTTCCGCGAGGCCGGAATCGACCCGGCCGCGTTTGCCTGCCATGAGATCGAGCCGGGCGCGCCCTTGCCGTGGGATCACCTCCACCTGGGCGCCGGCGCGGAGTGCCTGAAACGAGAGTGGTCCATCGCCCAATCGGCCGCGACGCACCCGCGGGGTGGACTGACGCCCGCCTGCCAGCCGGGCGCTTGCCGTCGTTGCGAGGCGTGTTCCAACGCATAAGGAGGATTCCCTGCTGCCGCGCCTAACTCTCCATCACGTAACCGGAGGACAAGCAGATGACGACGGTAGCGGTCTTCGGCGCCGGCGGGAAGCTCGGCCGCCACGTGCTGCGCGTCCTGGAGAAACGCGGCATGGCGGTGCGCGCTCTCTGCCACCGGACTCCCATCGCGGGAGAGAACGTGAAGAGCATCCCCGGAAGCATCACCGATGCAGAAGCCGTGCGGGAGGTGGTCCGGGGTGCGGATCTGGTGGTGCAGATGGCCACCACGAAGGAGGACCCGGAGACATTCTTCGACGTGAGCGTGCGTGGCACGTTCAATGTCCTGGAAGCGTGCCGGGGCGCCCGTATCCGCCAGTTTCTCCTTTTCGGGGGCGACGCGGCGATGGGCATCTGGTTTTACCCGCAGCCGATCCCCATCGATGAGAATCACCCGCTGATGGCCTACCCGGGCTACTACGCCTTCTCCAAAGTGATGGAGGAGGTGATGGCCAATCAGTATGCCATTCAATACGGGGTGCCGGTCACCATCCTCCGCTCATCGTGGGTTTTTGAGGGCGCGGACCTGCTCAACCACTTCTCCTTGCTCAAGAATATCAACCCGGCGGAGCCAGGCCATGGCTTCGGCGAGGTGAGCCAGGAGATCCTCGACCTGGTGAGTGCCAGAGAAGAGCGGATCCCGATCCTGACGGACGGCCAGGGAGTGCCCCTTCGCCGGCACATCGTCCATGTGGACGACGTCATGCAGGCGTTCGACAAGATGCTGGACGAGCCGGTGGCAATCGGGCAGAGCTTTAACATCGCCGGGCCGGCCCCGTTCAACTACCGTGTCGCCGCCAACTACCTGTCGGAAAAGCTCGGGATCCCCACCGTGGAGATCCGCTGCCCGGCCTACCACGCGTTCGAGATCAACATCACTCGAGCGCGCACGATGCTCGGCTACGCCCCGGAGAACGACTTCTTCCGGATGGCGGACCGGGCCATAGAGGAAGCGATGTGAGGTGCGGGATACAGGCGGTCGCGTCGCTCAAGCGTGGCGGTGCCGCGCCAGGTGCGTCGCGGTCCGCCCAGACAAGCCGCTCTACCACGCATCACGTGTCATATCTCCCCAGAGAGGAGCACCCCAATGAGAATGCAGTTTCAGCACGTCGGCCTGACGACAGACGAGAAGCAGCCGGGAGAGGTATTCGTTCCCGAAACGAAGGTGTGGGTCACGAGCCCTGATGATCACCCTTACCATATCGAGTACCTCCGCTACGAGCCGGACAGCCCGGTGAAGGGCCCCGTGCGCGATCTGCCGCACATGGCGTTTCGGGTGAGCAACCTGAAGGAAGCGATCGGAGACAGCGAGATTCTCCTCGGCCCCTTCGAGGCGGCGCCGGGGCTGAATGTCGCCTTCGTCATGAAGGATGGCGCGGTCTTCGAGTATATGGAGTACGAGGACGAGAGCGCACTTCCCTGGAAGTGAGGCGGCCATGTCACTGGAAGGCAAGGTGATCCTCGTCACCGGGGGCACCTCGGGCATTGGCGAGGGATGCAGCCGGCACTACGCCGAGGTGGGGGCGAAGGTAGTCATCGCCTCCAACCAGGAGGAAGCAGGTCGGAAACTGGAGGAGGCGCTGCGCGCCGAGGGGCGCGACGTGCGCTTTGTCTATACCGACATCACCTGTGAGGAGAGCGTCCGTAATCTGGTGGCCCAGGCCGTAGCGGCCTATGGGCGCATTGATGGGGTCCACTGCAACGCCGGCGCCTGGGCGCCGGGAAAGGTGACCGAGTTCAACGATTCCGCCTGGGATCTGATCATGGGAGTGAACGTGAAGGGGGTTCTCTGGACCGCCAAGCACGTCATCCCCGTCATGGAGCGACAGGGCAAAGGCGTCCTGCTGGTCACCACCTCCGTCGCCGCGCACATCGGCTTTCCCCAACATGTGATCTACTGCGCGTCGAAGGCGGCGCTGGAGGCGATCATCCGCTGCCTCACCACGGACCACGCTGGCGTGGTCCGCGTGGTGGGCATCTCGCCCGGCACCATCGACACGCCGATGCTGGCCGCCACCTGCGCGGGCTGGGACAAGCCCAAGGAGGAACTCTACGCGGAGGTGGCCCAGCGCATCCCGGTACGCCGCCTCGGCCAGCCTGTGGATATCGCGCGTGCCGGCGCCTTCCTGCTCAGTGACGATGCCGATTACATCAACGGCGCGATCCTCACCATGGATGGCGGCACGATGGTGCTGCCGCCCTGGTAGAATCCGAAATACACGCACCGGGATGGACCCGGGCCCGCCCGCTCTATCTGGACGGCCCGGGTCCATCCTATTTCCCTATCACAACTTGACGATCTCGCCGGTCGCCGCGGAACGCTCGGCGGCCAGACAGGCGCGAACAGCTTCGCGCGACTCCTCCGGAGTGATCACCGTGGGCCGCTGGCCCTGAGCCACGCAGTTGGCGAAGTAGGCCAGCTCGTCGCGCAGGGCTCCGGCCCGCGCCCCATGCAGCTGCGGCCAGTAGGTGGTATCCGGCGAAGTCCAGCCATCCTTGGTGCAGACGGAGAAGTTCGGGTGCACCTCGTGGATATGGATCGAACCCTCGGTGCCGATGATCTCCATGCGCTCGTCGATCTGGAACGCCGTTTTGTCCGGCAGGAACCACACATTCTCGAGCACGCCGATAGCGCCCGTGTCGAAGCGGTACATCGTCCACCCCAGGTCCGGATGCTTGAAGCCGCGGACGTTGAGCGACTGGGCGTAGGCCGAAACCACCTTCGCGCCCGAATACCAGAGCATGAGGTCGGTATCGTGGACACCGTCCCCAATGATCGGGCCGATCTTGGGGAGGACATCGGCGCCGACCCACGCGGGAATGTTGCGCCGGGCGTACATCGAGACGATCTTGCCGATCTTGCCCTCGGCAATCGCCGCCTTCGCAGCGGCATAGCGCGGGTTGAAGCGGCAGATATGCCCCACCATGAAGAACTTGTCGGTGGCCTTCGCCGCGGCCACGATAGCATCACAGTCCTCGACGGTGGAAGCCATCGGCTTCTCAAGGAAGACGTGCTTGCCTGCCTTCAGCGCAGCCACGGCGGGCGCCCGGTGCTGGTCCCACATCGTGACCACGCTGACGGCTTCCAGCTCTGGGTCGGCGAGCATCTCGTTGTAATCCGTGTAGGTGCGCTGAACCCCAAAACGCTCGGCCACTTCGGCAAGCCGGGAGGGCGTGCGCGTGCAGAGCGCGTACAACTCCACGTTGGGAATGGCTGCCAACGCCTCGCAGTGCTTCTCGCCGAACCATCCCAAACCGATCACCCCATACTTGACCGACTTCATCCCATGACCTCCTGTCTCAGTACCGACCGGACCCGGTCTCGACCGGGGAAGGCTTGCCCGGCTATTCCGCATCCAGCCACCGAGATCCTCCTGCTCCCCCGCATCGACAGAGGCATCGATCCTGCACGCGACGCTCTGAGAGGATTCCCCGGCACCGGACCGGAATGGTAGCGTACGGCCTCGCCCGCTGCCGCACCGGTAGCCGGGAGCCACTATCCGCGCTCACCCCAGCGGCGGTCGGGGAGCACCTCGCACGGGATGCTGAGCCGCGGGCAGCCTGCAAGGCGGAACCAACTTCACGCCTCGCCTGGCCTCAGCGAGCAGGAGATTCCCTTATCGCGCGCAGAGCAGACTCGCCCACGGGGCCTGGAAAGCGCGGGTGAGCAGGGAGGAAGGGATGCGGGTGCTGCTTGCACTCTATCTGGTGCTGTCATCAATCGTCATGCCGGGCGCGCATGCCAAGGAAGCCGGGGCCTTCGCCCAAGTGGATGCGCACGCCGAGAAGGCACCGCCTTCAGCGGAGAAGAGCGTGTCTGCCCTGGCGAAATACCTGGTTCGCCCGGCCAGGAACGACGAGGAGAAGGCGCGCGCGATCTTCCGATGGATCACCCTCAATGTGAGCTACGACACCGCCCGCTATCAATCGGGAGCCCCCGGCGCTATGAGTCCGGAGGAGGTGCTGCACCGGCGCAAGGCCGTTTGCTCTGGCTACGCCGCGCTCTTCGAGCATCTGGCTAAGGAGGCCGGGCTTGAGGCGGTGACGATCCGCGGGCACTCGAAGGGATATCCCATCTCGGCGAGCGAGCGTCAGGATAGCGACCTCAATCACGCCTGGAACGCGGTGAAGATCGATGGAAAGTGGCGTCTTCTGGACTGCACCTGGGGCGCCGGGCACGTCACACCTTCGATGAAGTTCGTCCGCAAGTTCTCGGAGCATTACTTCTTGACGCCGCCCGAGGAGTTCCTTTACGGCCACTTCCCGCTCGAGCCGAAGTGGCAGCTCCTCGACCGGCCGGTCGCCCGCCACGAATATGAGCGCATGGTTCCCCTTCGCCCGGACTTCTTCCGCTGCGGGCTGGCCCTGCACAGCCACCGCTGGGCGTCGTTCGAGGCTGAGGATTCGGCAACCGTGACCCTCACCGGTCCTGAGGATGCGCTGCTCCTGTGCAACCTGATGCGCGATGGGAAGGAGCTAGGGCGCTCCTACACGCTCACGCAGCGGGAGAAGGGGAAGATCGTCACGCGGGTGCGCTTCCCGCGGCCTGGCAACTACATCCTCCGCTATTTCGTGAAGCGACGGAACGAGTCCGGGCCCTATTCCTGGGCGCTCGACTATCAGATCACCGCCTCGCGTGGCGCCAAAGAACGGGCGGAGTTTCCGAAGACCTACGGCACTTTTCAGGAGAGCGGCGCCATCCTGGAAGAACCGATGGTCTGGCGGCTGAAGGCGGGGGAGCGCCAGCGCTTCTCACTGCGGGTGCCGGGTGCCGCCGCGGTCGCTGTCTCTGTTGACGGGAAGTGGACCCACCTCCAGCGAACGGGCGACCGGTTTACGGGCGAGGTCGCGCTTCGGCCGGGCCCGGTGCAACTCTGCGCCAGCCTCGACCCCGCGAAGCGGAGCTACTCTGTGCTCCTGGAGTATGAGGCGAAGTGAGTCTTCATCTGGGCGCCTGGGACGTGGCGCTGGTGGTTGCGGTCTCGGCGCAGGCAACGGTCCTGGCCTACCTGTACGACCCGCGCTGGAAGGCGCTGGTCTGGATGCTCCCCATTCCGTTCACCATGGCGTCGCTCGCCGTGGGCCGGCCCGTGGACGCGACCAACGTCCTCGGGCTGCCACTACTGTGGGTCTTCACTCATGGGGTGCGCGTGCTCCACCTGCGGGCGCGTCTCCCGATCGTGGCCGCCATCGTGGTCTCGACGGCGGTCTACATCGCCGGTGGGTGGTTACTGGCGGATATCGTGCCGGAAGGCGATACGGCGTTCTGGATCTCCGCGTGCGCCATGCTGCTCATCGGCTGGGTGCTCCAACGCATCGAGCCGAGCCGGGATGAGCCGGGCTACCGCAGTCCCCTGCCCCTCCGATACAAGCTGCCCGCGATCATCGCTGTGGTCACTGCGCTGCTCTTCATCAAGCGTGGCCTGGCCGGGTTCACCACGCTTTTCCCGATGGTGGGGGTGATCGCCGCCTACGAAGCGCGTTACAGCCTCCATACCATGGCGCGGACGGTGCCCGGGATCATGCTCACACTGGTGCCCCTCATGATGGTGTGCCGCTTGCTGCAAGAGCGGATCGGTCTGGGCCCCGCGCTGGCCGTCGGCTGGGTCGTCTACCTGGTTCTCCTGACCCGGCTCACCCGTTCCACCTGGAAGCCACAGGCCGATTCGTGCGCCAGTCAGCGTTGACGCGGTGGCAAACGGGCGCTATAATGATCGCGTGAAGCTGCTTGCCCTGGATGTTGGAAACACCAATATCGTCCTCGGGATCTTCGAGGACCAGCGCCTGGTCGCATCGTGGCGGCTTTCAACGGACCGTGGTCGCACCGCCGACGAGTACGGTGTTCTGGCCACGCTGATGCTGGCGCAAGCCGGCATCACCCCCAAAGACGTGGGGGGAATTGCCGTCTGTAGCGTTGTGCCGCCGCTGGACCACACCCTGCGCACCCTGTTGACGCGTACCTTCGACGCCCCGATCCTGACCGTGGACCACTCCACCGACACAGGGATCCGCATCTGCTACGAGACACCCAGCGACGTTGGCCCAGATCGGATCGTCAACGCGGCCGCGGCATACCACCAGGTGGGGGGGCCGTGCGTCGTGGTCGATTTCGGCACAGCCACTACCTTTGACGTCGTCACCGCGAACGGGGAGTATCACGGCGGGGCGATTGCCCCGGGCATCGGCATCTCAATGGAAGCCCTCTTCGCCCGGGCGGCGCGCCTCCCGCGCATCGATCTGGCACGCCCGCCACGCGTGATCGGGAAGACTACGCGCGAGAGCATGCAGTCCGGCTTCGTCTTCGGGTTCGCCGGCCAAGCGGATGCCATCATCTCACGCCTCTGCGCCGAGCTTGGGCCGGAGACGCGGGTGGTTGCCACGGGCGGCCTGGCAGAGCTGATCGCTCCCGAAACGCAGAGCATCCGCCACGTCCGCCCGGAGCTGACGCTGGAGGGCCTGGAGATCATCTGGCGTAGGCAACAGCGCTGACCGTTTTCCCCGGCGAAGGCCAGGATGCAAGAGCAGCGCGCGGCCTTCACCGGGGCGCCTTTCCTAAAAGGCACTGGCCGGGTTGTAGCGGACGAAAAGATTCGCGTGAGGCCCGGTCTCTGCCGCGGGGAGATAGAGAGTCCGGTAGGGATCCGTGGGCTTGCCGCGCTCGTAGTAGATCGGGCGCCCTTCCACGGCGTGCCCGATACGGAACAGCGGCAGCGCCTCGCCAAACCGCCGGGTCTCCACCGCCTCCCAGGCAAGGCCACCATAGGCGAAGGTGCGCGGCAGGCCACCATACTCCAGGACCGCGGCGACGCTATTCACGTCGAGGGCATCCTTCGGAGAGGGCGTTGCCAGCCCCCTGCGGGAGAGCGCGAGACCAAAGACGGCCAGCAGAACAAACGCCGCGAGCCCCCCCACAATCCCGGTGCGTAAGCTCATGCCTTGACGAAGCCCGATATCTCGTTGCGACATCCTTGACCCTCCCGTGCTACGTTACCCCGGGCGGGGAGGCCAAAAACGGCGGGCCACCGCGCCACGCCACTTCCATCGCCCAACCCCTCCCTCCGCGTCGTGACCCCTCGCAAGGCCAGCGGGGCCGCGGGCGGCTTCCGGCTCTACCTGCGCTGAGGGCTTCACCACGCCGCCCACAAGGATCCCCCTCCAGTGGGGCGAACAGGGGGATCAAACCTGGCTTTGCTGCATGAGGGAGGCTGACGATGAGAGTACTTCCGCTGCTGATCCTGGCCGTTGGTATCTGCTGTCTGCCGGGCGCGGCACGCGCCGGCGAGCGTTTTGAGATCGAACCGGTGGCCTATGCCGATCCCGCGGCCGCCCAGGCCGCCTGGGAACCGCAATTCGGCTCGCAGCCGGTGATGCTGGCCCCGGAGAAGACCCCGGACGGAAAGCCCGCGCTCGCGCTACCATGCGACATGGCGCAGTTGGACGAACGCGCCTGCTGGGACCGCGCTGTCACGCTGGATCTCTCCCGCTTCGGGCGCATCGCTTTCTGGGTGAAGGTGGAGGGCAGCCGCTCGGCCATCTCAGGCACCAACATCTACTTCAACGCGGGCGGCGGGTGGTATGGCAGCGGGTTCTCGCTCCCCTCCACCGGCTGGCGCAAGATCGTGATCGACCGCGGCGCGTTCCGCACCGAGGACTCGCCGGAGGGCTGGAACGCGATCAAAGCGATCCGCATCTCTTTCTGGAAGGGGCAGCCCAACAAGACCACCGTCTACTTTGGCGGATTGGAGGCGATCGCTAGCGACGTGGTCCTCGTCCGCAACTCGCGCGCCGGGAAAGAGGCGGAAAACTCCACGCAGCAGACGGCCCACATCCTGAAGCGCGCCGGCATCGACTGCGGCACGATCGACGACCTCGATGTGGAAGCGGGCCTGCTGAAGGGGAAACGGATCGCCATCTACCCGCACAACCCGAAGCCGTCCGAGAAGGAGTTGGAGCAGCTGCGGGCGTTCATCGCTGAAGGGGGCAAGCTGCTGGCCTGCTACTCCCTGCCTCCTGGCATCGCGGCGATACTGGGGCTGGAGAACGCCGGCTGGCAAATCCAGAAGTACCCCGGCCAGTTCAGCGCCATGCGCTTCGTTGCCGAGAGACCGGCCGGCCTACCGGCGGAGGCAAAGCAGGCATCCTGGAACGTGACGATTGCTCGTCCTGCAGCCAAGGGAGCGCGTGTCCTCGCGTGGTGGTTCGACCAGGGGGGCAAGGAGACCGGCATCCCCGCCATCCTCCTGAGCGATAAGGGCGCCTTTATCTCGCACATCCTCCTGCGCGATGATCCAGAGAACAAAGACCGCCTGGTGCGCGCGCTGCTGGGCCATTTTGACCCG
Organism: Armatimonadota bacterium; assembly: GCA_012512265.1. GTDB lineage: Bacteria > Armatimonadota > JAAZEB01 > JAAZEB01 > JAAZEB01 > DUUU01. Next base: position 51,073 of record JAAZEM010000065.1, read on the forward strand.
CGCGTCTGGGAAGATGTCGCGGGGAGCGCCGTGGCGGCGGTGGGCCAAGTGTCGCAATGGGATAAGTTCGCGGATGCCGAGACAGGCATCCTGGAGCGCGCGAAGGCCGCCGGGCGCACGGGAGCTGTCACCCCGGAGCTGGCCGCTGCGCGCGCTGCCTGGGAGAAGGCTCAGGCCCTTCTCCAGGCAAAACGGTACTCCGAAGTTCTGGAGCCGGCTGCGGAAGCGCGGCGGAGGCTGCATGCCGCCTATGCCCGCTGCCAGCCTGCGCGCGAGGGTGAGTTCCGCGCCCTGTGGTGCCACTCGGCCTACGGCGTCTCCGGGCTCACCTGGGAGGAAGCGATCCGGCGGCTGAAGGAGAACGGCTTCAACGCCGTGGTGCCCAACATGCTGTGGGGCGGCGTGGCGGACTATCCGAGCAAGGTGCTCCCAGTTCGCGCATCTGTGGCTGAGCGCGGCGATCAGATCGCCCTGTGCGTGGAAGCAGCCAAGAAGCACGGCGTGGAGGTCCATGTCTGGAAGGTGAACTGGAACTGCTCCGGCGCCCCTAAGGAGTTTGTCGACCGGATGCGCGCCGAGGGCCGCCTCCAGAAAACAAGCGCCGGCGAGGAGCAGCCGTGGCTCTGCCCATCCCATCCGGAGAACTTCAAGCTGGAGCTCGAATCGATGCTCGAAGTGGTACGCAATTACGACGTGGATGGCATCCACTTCGACTACATCCGCTATCCGGGCAGCGACAACTGCTTCTGCGATGGCTGCCGCCAGCGTTTCGAGGAGAGCGCCGGTGTGAAGGTGGAGAAGTGGCCGCAGGATGCTCGCCGGGGTGGCGTCCACTACGAGGCCTATCAGGAGTTCCGGCGCGGGAACATCACCCGTCTGGTGAAAGCGGTGGCCGAGGGCTCGCGCGCGATCAAGCCGTGGGTCAAGATCTCCGCCGCCGTCTTCAGCACCTGGCCGGGGTGCCGCGATAGCGTCGCGCAAGACTGGGGCCACTGGGTGGAGCAGGGCTATCTCGACTTCGTCTGCCCGATGAACTACACCAACTATGACGACGGTTATCGCACCACGGTGCAGATTCAGCGCGACCTGATCGCGGCACGCATCCCCTTCTATCCCGGGGTCGGCGCCTCGGCCCCCGGTCTCCCGGTGACGCAGGTGATCGACCAGATCCAGATCGGGCGCGCCGAGGGCTCCGACGGCTTCATCATCTTCAATTACGCCGGCGAGGTGGCCCACGAGCATGTGCCCACTCTTGGCTTGGGCACCACTCAGGGGGAAACCACTCCCCCGCACAACGCCCCCGTGATCGAGTGGCGGGTGGTACCTGGCAGCCAGACTGCCTCCGGTGCCGTGATGCCGGACGAGCCGGTGCAGATCGAGGCAACGGTGACGACACGCGGGTCGCTGCGCGAAGCGATCCGCTCCGCCGAAGCCACCGTGAGCCTGACTGCCCTGGATGGCACGCCGGTGGTGGAGCTGGGGAAAACGACCGCCGGAGGCCCGGCTGCGCGTGGCCAGGTGAGGCTGCCGGCTGGCCTCTACCGGGTGGTCGCCCGCGGCCGGATGACACTGGCCAGCGGCCAGACGCGGGAGTTCACCGCCCGCGGGCCATTCGTGCGCGTGGGTGTGGGATGGCCGGACCCGGATCGGGCCGGCAACTAGCTGGTTGATATGCCGCGCCCGCAGGTGTGGGCGGCCCGCGTGGCCGCCCACCGGGCCTAACCCTCGCAGATGCGCACAATCGCCAGGTATTCGAGCTCTGGCACCACGAAGCGGCAGATGCCCTCCTCGTAGGAGAAGGGGAGCTTCTGCCCCTGCGGCTCGCAAACAACGCGCTCCGGCTTGCGGCAGCGCACGGCGCACGCGATGTCGCGCAGTGGATCGACGCGCTCGATACCGGCAATGGCGCCTGGCCCTCCTTGGTGTCCCGGGGCGTAGTGGATCAGGTTGAGGAGCAGAACGCTCCCCTTGCGCATCAGATTGGCCTCCACCCGCCCGGAAGCTTCGATCTCGTAAGGCAGAGTGGGATCGGCATAGCGCAACACCGCTTCGACAAACTGACGCAGCCAGTGGTGATGGGTGCGCCAGTAAATCTCAAAGAGCGAGGCCGCAATGTAGATCGCCTGCCCCTCGCCATAGCGGTGGAGCGTGGCGAAGGAGAAGGGGGAGCGCGCATCATCCGGCGGCGGGGGCGACCGGAAAGCACGCCCGGGCGGCTGGTGCTGAGCAACCGGGTAGATCAGCGCCGCCAACTCTTGGGCACCTTCCCGGCGCACTTTGTAGACCTGGCCGCGTACCTGCAACGGGATTTCCGCCGTCTCGCCCCTCACCTCCTCCGCGGGCAGGAAATGCGCGATATCGAAGCTGAGCGGCTCGAGATAGCGAATGCCAAACACATCCTCGAGGTGGAACTGCCCCCCTTGTAACAGCGACTTCCCGACGGCTACCAGCGTACCGCCATCGGCAACATACCGGCGCAGGCGTTCGTGCATCCCCGGCTGGTAGGCGCCCGGCTCGGGAAGGATCAGGATCGGGAAGCGGTGGATGTCCTCCGCGAGCACGCTGTAGAGCAGATCCACCTGGATATGGCTCTCGACGAGCAGCTGATGCGCGCCACGCCAGGGCGCGGGGCCCTGTTGCCCGGTGCGCGCCTCGCCCAATGCGAAGCCGAGGGGCAGCTCCGGGTCGGGCACCGGAAGCAGCACCACGGCATGGCGCACGCTCTCTGCGCCCGCAAGCACCTCCTCGCGGTCGGCCACAAAGCCGAATGCCTGGGAAAAGGCGTCGTAAACAGGGGCTTGAAGCGTGCCATCGACGTTCACCTGGTCGCCCGCGCTGGCGACAACGCCATTGCCGATCATCGCCGCGAACTCGGTCGTCAGTTGCGGCGTGGGCTTGAGCGTCATGTCACCCCAGCTCTGATAGAAGCGGACCGTCATCACCTGGGAGTCGAGGATGTCGTTGCGGGCGACGCGGGCGGCATAGCTTTGCCCCAGGTAATCGCCAGGGCGCGGCTGCGCCTCCCAGACGCCAATCTCGCACAGCTCCTTCACAGGCAGCGAGACCTCGGAGGTGCCTACATCGTTCATGCAGATGACGAGTGCCGGATCCGTGCTGGCAATCAGGTCGCGGATCTCCTGGAGATAGCTAACCAAGGTACGCATCGCCAGGCGGGCCCGTAGGTCACGCGGCAATGAGGGGGTGAGGTCGATGTCATACTCCACCTTCCATCGCCGCCGGCAAAAGGCGCAAAAACAGAGGTTGTCTCCGATGTAGGGCATTGGGATGTCAAGGAAGAAGCCGTCCACCGGATACCCGATGGCGATCTCGGCAAGCTGCGGGATCACCAGCTCGTCTTTGTAGGGCGTGTTCATGCAGAGGGTACCCCACGGCCGATCCTCGCCAAAGGTACGCCCTTCGGCATCGATGAAGCGCCAGGCAGGGTTCTCATCCCAGGCACGCTTGTCCCAGCAGAGGGAATAGTAGGCCAGCGTCTTGATGCCGCGCATGCGGCACTCGCACGCCGTCTCCATCAGGAGATCCTGGGGCAGCCGCTGATGCTTGTGTCCCGCCTTCGTGTTGTAGTAGGAGTTGCCGAAGTGGCACTTGGCGAAGAGGGCTACGAGATTGACGCGCCCCTTCTCCAGTTGGTCCACGAACGCCCGGGCGTCGAAGTTCTTGAACGCCGTGGGCGGAAACTCCGGCAGATGGCAGTCCAGATGGAGTTGTCGGCCGTGAGCACGAAACCACGAGCAGCGCATCAGGGATTCCCTCCCCTTCGTCTGGCATCTTCCGGGGCGCGCTGCTCCCGAGCCCGGCCGCAATCGCCGCCAAGGACGCGGATGAGGACGCCCAGGTCCTGGCACCGCTGCCTCGCAGACCGATTGGCGAGACTCCGGCCGCAGTCACGCACCCTCGCCGCCGTAATTCGCCATTAGGCCGCAACCTCCCCTGCGGCGAGAGCAGAGCAGGGGTCTCTCCCGTTATCAGCGAGGCGCGCGGCGCGCCTCGCGCCCGCGGACCAGCGAAGGGATGATTCCCGCCGTGGCGATGCCACCTGCGACCAGGAAGGCCGATTTCAGGGCGACACCAAAGGTATCGTCCGGAGCAATCCCGGCGTCGATGAGTTGCCCGCTGCGAAGAGCGATCACCGCCCCCGCGAGGGCGATCCCCATCACCATGCCCACGGTGCGGACGGTCGAGATCATCCCCGAGGCAACGCCGAGGCGCTGGGGAGGCACCGCCCCCATGATCGCGCTGCTGTTTGGCGAGGTGAAAAGCCCGTTACCCAGCCCCACAAGGATGAGGCGCACTGTGATCTCGGCGGGGGTCGACTCGGGATGGAGCCCGCGGAGAAGGAAGAGCGCCACTGCCACACTCGCCATCCCGGCCGACGAGAGGATGCGCGAGCCAATTCGGTCCGAGATCCACCCGCTGATGGGAGAGACGACCACCATCGTGAGCGGGACCACGGTGAGCATCAGGCCCATCTGGGCCGTGGTGTAGCCGCGCACATGCTGGAGGTAGAACGGCATGACGAAGGTCACCGTCGCAATCGCCATATAGGAGATCACCGCGCTGCTGCTCGCCGCGGAGAAGAGGCGGTTTCGGAAGAGCGACAGGTCCATCGTTGGATGAGGCACACGCATCTCGATGCGGATAAAGAGGATCAGGCTCGCGAGGGAGAGCGCGAACAACCCCACGGTGGGGGTGGATGACCAGCCCCATGCTTCTCCCCGACTGAGCGCCAGGAGAAGCGCGGTGAGGCTGGAGAGAAGTGCGAGCGCACCGGGGAGATCAAAGCGCTCGTTGTTGGCCACAGGCGAATCGGGGCGAAGCAGGCGGCTTGCGAGGAGGATACCGATGACGCCTATCGGGAGGTTGATGGTGAAGATGGAGCGCCACCCAAACGCATGGATTAGCAGGCCGCCGAGCGAAGGGCCGACGGTGAGCCCTGCGCCCACGATCGTGCCGTTCAGGCCCATCGCCTTGCCCCGCTCCGACCGCGGAAACGCGGCGGTGAGTATGGCGGCGCCGTTCGACGCGAGCATCGCCGCGCCGGCACCTTGCACCACCCGGAACAGGATCAGCGCGTGGATCCCTTGGGCCAGGGCGCACAGCAGTGACCCGAGGGTGAAGATGGCGAACCCCACGTTGTAGACGCGCTTATGCCCCACCATGTCGGAAAGCCGGCCCATGCTGATGAGCAGCCCGGCGAGCGCCAGCATGTAGGCCATAGCGACCCATTCGACGGTCGTGATCTCCACCCCGAACTCATGGCCGAGCGTGGGCATCGCCAGGTTCACGATGCTGGAATCGAGGGTGGACATGAAGGTGCCGATCGCCACGGCGATCAGGGCTTTCCACTTGTAATCGAGACGCGACGGCGAGGCGGGATCGGTCAACATCAGGTTCTTTCTCTCCGACGGCATTCTACCACGGCGGGAGAGATCGGCGCAAGGTTGTGAAGGGCCCCACGCCGAACGTGGAGAGCAGCACCAGGCATGACCTAGCCGCCCGCTCGCATGGGCAGGGGTGGCAACACGCGGGCGTGAACACCCGCGCCGCGACAAGCAGCCCGCGCTCCATGCCGGGTGCGACATCCGTGAAGAGATTGGAGCGGAGGAAGAGATGGCACAGCCCAGAATCGGGATCCAGTTGATCATCTATGGGAAGCGGTGGCAGGAGGACCTGGCGGGAGTTCTGCGCGAGGTCGCCGGCGCCGGCTACGACGGGATCGAGTGCGGCGATCTGGCCGCCTACTACCCGGTCGAGCAGATCAGCCAGCTCCTCGCTGAAACCGGCCTGCAGCTCGTGGGCGTTCATGCCGGTTTCAACAACGTGGCAGACCCCTCGAAGCTGAACGCGAGCCTCGATCTGGTGACCGCGTTGGGCGGCAGCTACCTCGTCTGCTCCGGCGTTGGGCAGATTCAGGGGATCGAGACCTACGACCAGGCAGCCGGCGTCTTCAACAAGGCCGGCGAGGTATGCCGCGAGCGCGGGGTGACCTTCTGCTATCACAACCACGCCTGGGAGTTTGAGGAGCTCGGCGGTGAGAAGGGGATCCATCGCTTGATCGCGCGCACTGATCCTGCGCTGGTGCAGCTCTGCGTGGATCTCTACTGGGTCCACATCGGCGGCGAGAACCCCGTCTCGTTCGTCGAGCGCTACGCTGAGAGAGTCGGCTATTACCACGTCAAGGATGGGGCTAAGGGCAGCTTCACCGAACTGGGCCGAGGAACGGTTGACCTGCCGAATGCCCTCCGGGCCGCGCTGCGCACGAATCCAGACTGGCTGGTGTATGAGCAGGACCGCACGGACAAAGAGCCAGCGCAATCGATCATGGAGAGCCGGCAGTACCTGCGCGATACAATCGGTCTCTGATCGCTTCGGAATCTGGGGCGGGGGCATGGAGCCAGGGAGGCAGCAAGCCGCGCGCCTCCTGAAGCCCGTCACATTGCGCCCGCCCTGGAGTGCTCAGCGCTCGCGGGTCACCAGTCCACGGGCACGCTCCAGCCTCGCGCGTGCCTGTGCATCCGAGGGGTTGGACTCGAGCGCCTTCTGGTATTCGGCGATGGCAGCCTGCACCATTCCTCGCTCCAGGAAGCGGTCGCCGCGCTGGACATGGAAGCGGGCATCTTCTTGCGGGCCCCACCGGCTGTCATCAGTCGGTGGTGTCTCCCGCGCAGGCCGTTTCAGCGCCGACGATGCTTCCCGCACGGGCCGTTCGGTGGGGATCTCCGTCGCGGACGGGGTTTCCATGGGGAACAGGCTCTCCTGTTGGCGCGCCGCTTCGGCTTCGGCCTCGGCTCTGCGGGCCCGCGTCAGGCCAGCACGCGCGCGCTGCGAGGAGGGGTCGATCCGAAGCGCCTCCCAGTAGGCCTGCGCCGCCATGCTATACTGGCCTATCGCCATCATGCGGTCTCCCTGGTTGCACCACCGCTGCTCCTCGGCAGCCGCTTCGGCCAGGTCGGAAGGCACTGTTGGGCTCGCGTGATCCGTGGCCTCGGGTGTAGAATTGGAAGGCGCAGGTTGCGATTGGGCCGCCTGGCTGTTCTTCGAATCGGGGGCATCCGCGGGCGGTGCGGGCTTGGCCTCGCCCGGGGGAGTGACCGCTACCGCATCGGGACGCGAGGCGTTCCGGCGCGGCCCCGGCCCGCCGGACGAGAGGATCGCGACCACGAGGAGGGTCAGACCCACGGCCGCCCAGCGTGCCGGCGTCATGGTGAAAGCCGCCCGCTTGCCCAAGAGACGCTGGTAAGATCGCCTGTGGCGCACCCTATCAGCGGCGCGCAGGCCCACCACAATGCCGAGAAGCGCCACAGCTACGGCCAGAACAGATAACTCGGTCACCACCAAACCCTCTCCCGCGAGGCGACAGCAGGGAGGCTCCCCCACTACCCACCCTATTATAGCAGCGGGCACCGTCTCGTGCAAATGGGTGGCACATCGGCGTGCACTATGCATTGACATTGGCTCTTGCGCTATGGTACAATCTGCGCGTAGCATACTGCCGGAGGGCGTCTGGCTTGGCGCACAATTTGTACTGTTCAACCTGCCTGATTACTGTTTGTTTGGCTGGTCTGTGCCTGCGGCATGCGTGCCGCGGGCTTTTGTTTTTGGCCGACACCCCTGTTCTCTAGATTTCAGGAAAGGACTCCGTATGGCTAGACGAAGCAGGAGGCCGGAATCCACGACTGCGAACTCAGGCGCGAAGGAGATCATCGTTAATGTAAGTCCTCGTGAGGACCGTGTCGCGATCATCGAGAACGGCCAACTTGCTGAGCTTTACATTGAACGTGAAGAACGCGTTGTGGGCAGCATCTATAAGGGCAAGGTCGTCAATGTCCTGCCAGGGATGGATGCTGCCTTCGTGGATATCGGCCTGGAGAAGAACGCGTTCCTGTATGTCGGGGATATCCTCCCCAGCAGCGAAGAGGAGGCAGAAGCGGTCGCCACTGAGATGGAAGCCGGGGCCGCGCCACCTCCGCCACCACCCCGGCGCAACGGGCGCCGAACGGGCATCAAAGATGTCGCGAAGGTGGGGCAGCAGATCCTGGTTCAAGTAGTCAAAGCACCGCGCGGCACCAAAGGCGCGCGCGTCTCCACCCGGATCTCGCTGCCCGGACGTTATCTGGTGCTGATGCCCGATACCGACCACGTCGGCGTGTCGCGCAAGATCGATGAAGAAGCCGAGCGCGACCGTCTCAAGCAGCTTGCTCACCAGGTGAAGCCGCAGGGGTGTGGCCTCATCGTGCGGACTGAGGCAGAAGGCCGCGGTCTGGACGAGCTGAAGAACGATGCAGAGTTCCTGGTGAAGCTGTGGCAGACGATTCAGGAGCGGGCCAAGAGCGCCACTGCTCCGGCGGTGATCCACACCGAGCTCAGCCTCCTCTTCCGCACAGTGCGCGACTCGTTCGTCTCCGATGTGAGCAAGTTCATCGTCGACTCGCCCAGCGCGTACGAGAAGATCCTCGAGCTCGTCGAGATGCTCTCGCCGCGGCTCAAAAGCCGCGTCGAGCTCTATCGCAAGCGCGACCCCATTTTCCATCATTTCGGCATCGACCAGGAGATCGAGCGCCTGCTTCGCCCGCGCATCTGGCTGAAGTCGGGCGGCTACCTGGTGATCGATGAGAGCGAGGCGCTCACCACCATCGACGTGAACACCGGAAAGTTCATCGGCAGCACCAGCCTCGCAGACACAATCCTGCGCACCAACCTGGAGGCGGCAAGCGAAGTCGCACGCCAGCTGCGTTTGCGTGACATCGGCGGCATCATCATCATCGACTTTATCGACATGGACACGAAGAAGGATAAAGATGCCGTGATGGCCGCGCTCAAGAACGAGCTCACCCGCGACCGCGCGCGCACCAAAGTGGCGCACATCAGCCCGCTCGGCCTGGTTGAGATGACCCGCAAGCGCACCGGGGAGACGATCATCGATCAGATGACCTCGCACTGCCCCTACTGTGCCGGCCGCGGGAAGATCCTCTCGCCAGAGACCGTGAGCATGCGCTGTGAGCGCGATCTGGGCAAGATGGCAGCTGACGTCGATGACGAGGCGTTCATGATCACGATGCACCCCGATGTTGCCTATATGTTCATCGGGGCCGGCGGCGACAACATCCAGCGCCTGGAGGAGACGATCCACCGCGCCATCTATGTGCGCTCGGATGATTCGATCCACCGCGAGCACTACCGCATCGTGCCGGGCGATATGCAGGAGATGGACCGCCAGCTGCAACGCATCAAGCCCCGCCAAATTGTGGAATTGCCGATCGTGAAGCACCCGCTCACCCAGGCACCGCGCGCGGCCGCGTGGGCAGACGGTTACCTCATCGACCTGGAGAACGCGGCTCCCTTCATCGGGGAGCGCGCCAAGGTACGCGTCCGCAAGATGAACCGCTCCTTCGCCATTGGCGAAGTCGTCCTCCCCGCGAAGGTGGTGGATAAGTCGGAACCGATCTAAACGGAATCGCATTTGAGGTGTCGATACGCTCGGGTGGGGGCTCCCCCATCCGGGCGTTCCGGCAGGCGAAACGCCCGCCGGAATGGATCTTCTACCGGGGTGGGGGTCTCCCCCGCCCCGGTCTCTGGAGGGATAACCATGCCCGTTCCGGTTTCCCTGAACCCGGAGTATCTTGCTCCGGAGGTGACCGTTGACGAGATCCTCGCCGAGCAGGCGAACGTCCGCCTCTGGCACGACAAGCTGCATGACGGCAGCGGGCCGGGCGCGGAGTTCCGCGGCTGGCTCGAGCCCGACCAGATCGTCTCGCCGGACGAGCTAGACCGCCTGATCGCCACGGCGAATGAGCTGCGCGAGACGTGCGACTGCCTGGTCGTGGTCGGCATTGGCGGCTCGTATCTGGGCGCTCGCGCCGCTATCGAGGCGCTGGCTTCCCCTTCGGCGCCCCCCGTGCTGTATGCTGGTCAGAATCTGTCGGCCAGTTATCATGCACGCCTGCTGGAGGCGCTGAAGGGCAAAGAGTTCGCGCTGAACGTCATCTCCAAGTCGGGAACAACCACCGAACCGGCTGTTGCCTTCCGGATTCTGCGCGAGCACCTCGAAGCGCGCGTGGGCAAGGAGGCCGCCGCCAAGCGAATTGTGGCGACCACCGACGCGCGCAAGGGCGCACTCCGCGCGCTGGCAACCCAGCAAGGCTACCGCACCTTCGTGGTGCCCGATGATGTCGGTGGGCGGTTCTCGGTCCTCTCCGCGGTCGGCCTTCTCCCGATCGCCTTCGCGGGCATCGACGTGCGCGCGATGGTGCAGGGCGCGGCGGCATGCGCGGAGGCATGCCGGTGCACCGATTTGATGCGCAATCCCGCCTATCTCTACGCCGTCGCACGCAACCGGCTCTATCGGAAGGGCTTTGCCGTAGAGATTCTCTCGTCCTTCGAGCCGCGCCTCCATACCCTCGCGGAGTGGTGGAAGCAGCTGTATGGCGAGAGCGAGGGCAAGCAGCAGATGGGCCTCTTCCCCGCCTCGGCAGACTTTACCACCGACCTCCACTCACTGGGCCAGTATATCCAGCAGGGGCGCCGGATCCTGATCGAGACGTTCCTGGAGATCGCAGGGGGCGAGCCGGAGGTGCGCGTGCCGAGCGACGCGCAGGATGGCGATGGGCTCAACTTCCTCGCTGGGAAGACGCTGGCGGAGATCAACAGGGAGGCCTATCGCGCGACGGCACTTGCCCACCGCGAAGGCGGCGTGCCCAACCAGACGATCACGCTGGAGCGGCTGGATGCATTCTCGCTGGGCGCGCTCTTCTACTTCTTCGAGAAGGCGTGCGCGCTGAGCGGCTACCTCCTCGGCGTCAATCCCTTTGATCAGCCGGGCGTGGAGGCGTACAAGAAGCACATGTTCGCGCTCCTCGGCAAGCCCGGTTTCGAGGCGCAGACGCGCGAGCTACGCGAGCGCCTGGAGACCGGCGCCGCCTCGCCCGAGATCCGATTCTAATAACCCGCGCGGGCAGCCCTCCCGCTGTTCCGGTGGGAGGGCCGCCCCATAACCTTCCATCCCTGGCAACGCGATAGCCAAAGACCCTCTCGACGCGCCGGGGTCAACGCACGCGATATGTGAGGACGGCCGCGGAATGCGCCGGCAGCGTGATCTCCCGGTGCTCTCCTGGCTTCAGCGGGCGCGTTTCGATGCGCACGGCGTCCGGCTTGTCTGGCGCGTTCTGGCTGTCGATCTCCTCGCTCACGAGCGCGGCCCACTCGCCACCCTCCCTCAGCCGCAACCCCTGCGGCTCGATCTTCACGGTGGCCGCCTGGAACGGGTGGCGATTGACCAGCGAGAGGTAGAGCTCCCGCCCATCCTTGCTGAGGGACGCGGCCGCGTCGATCGCGGGCGCCTCGCCCACGCCGGGCAGCGTCACCCGGCCGCCCTCGACGGCCACCGGCACGCCCGAGACGCCGCTGCGCCCCGCGTGCAGCTTGAGCGCCAGGTAGACGGGGGTGGCATCAACCCGCGCCGGCGTCACCTGGAGGGCGCCGCCGGACGGGGTCCACAGCCCCAGGTGAGCCCGGTCAACACGGTCACCCAGGCGGGTCAGTGCGTTGAGCACACCACACGCAAATAGCCCGGCGGCGAAGCTCTGCTCGGGGGCCGCCCCGGGCTTCTCCACGGTGAGGCTCCATTCATCGAGGGCAAGGCGAACCGGCCTCTCCGCGGGCGCGCTGGCGGATGCCGTGGCCGCCAGGCGCTGCAACTGCGCTTCCAACTGCGCCGCCCCTGCCACCGCGGCCGAATAGGCCATCAGCGGGTCGTCGGCGGGCTCCAGCGGCCGGGAATAGCGTACCGAAAGGTAATCCAACTCGGGGGCGGCAGCCGCAAGCTGAGAGCGGCTCCAGGCGTCGCGTCCCCTGCTCTCAACGCTCAGGCCGGCCACGCGGATATTCGAGTCCACACCGCGCATCGCCTGCGCAAACTCGACCGCTCGCACGGCATCGTGGAAGCCGTGCGCCAGGCTTAGCCCGCCGGGGCCAGTTCCGTTGCCGGCGAGCGTCCAGGTGCGCACGCCGAACGGCTCGGTGCGCCCGTTGGCCGCGCGAATCCGGCCCTGCGCCGACTCGGCGAGGCCGTTGCAATACTCCACCCAGCGAGCTGCCTCGCGCGCGGCACTTTCGCCGGCATTCACCACCAGGCAGGGCTCGGCACCTACTCGCCGGCAGAACTCCAGGAACTCGTGCGTGCCAACATCGTTCGTCTCCCACGCGCCTCCCGCGCGGTTCCAGCGTGCGGGGCGCTGGTCGCGCGGCCCGATGCCATCCTCCCAGTGGTAGCCCGCGGCCAGGCGGCTGCCCGGCCAGCAGATCATCGCCGGGTGGAGGGCGCGCGCCGCCTCAATCACATCTTTGCGCCAGCCCCCCTCGCTATCCGCGGGCATCAGCGACACGGCGCCGATCCAGAGCGTGCCTGCGCCTTCGAAGGTGATCCGGAGCGTCGCGCCGGCCACGTCGCGGCCCGGCTTCGGGAAGGTGAACTCCTCCGTGTGCCATCGGGCGTCGGGCAGCCGGATCTGGCGCTCCGCCAGCACTTCCTCGCCCGCGAGGAGGGTGATTGAGACCGGACCGATCTCCCCTTC
>JAAZEM010000066.1 GCA_012512265.1 Armatimonadota bacterium
CAGTCCTATCGGTCTATCCACAGGCCACGGGCTGTTCCAACCAGCCGGTGGCCGCCTCCTCCGCAGGCGCCCCGGCTTTGGGCATTCACAACGCTTCATCTGAATAGGAGACCGCGGTGACCTTTCGTTTTCTACGTCTCTTCATGCTGGTCTGCGGCGCCGCTCTGGCTCATCTGGCGATGGCCCCCGTGCCCGCGCACGCGGGCCGGATCCTCGACCCCGCCACAATCACCCAGACGACGCTTCCCAATGGCCTGCGCGTTGTGATCAAAGAGGCACCCAGCATCCCGCTCGTGGCTCTGAACGTCTGGGTGCGCGCCGGCTCTTCAGATGAGACCGAGGAGAACAACGGCGTTTCGCATTTCCTCGAGCACCTGATGTTCAAAGGCTCGAAGAAACGAGGGCCGGGCGAGTTCGACCTGGAGATCGAGGGTCTGGGCGGCTTGGCGAATGCCACAACGATGGAGGACGCCACTCAGTATTATGTCGTCGTGGCCCAGCAATATGCCTTGCAAGCGCTCGAAGCGTTGGGCGATATGATCTCCAATCCCACCTTCCCCGAGGAGGAACTGCGGCGCGAGCGGCAGATCATCCTCAATGAGGTGTCCCAGGCCGCGGAGGATCCGCAACGCATCCTCTCCGAGTGGATCAATCGGCTCTCCTTCCAGAGTCATCCCTATCGCCTTCCTATCGCCGGCACGCCGCAATCGATCCGGCAGATCACCCGGGAGAAGATCCAGGCCTTCTATGATAAGTACTACGTGGCCGGCAATATGACACTGGTCGTGGTGGGTGCCGTGAAGGCCGCCGAGGTGCTACCGCAAATTGAGGCAGCGTTCGCCGGGCTGCGGACCGGCCCCGTGCCGGCCCGCGACTATTCCATGGAGCCAATCCCGGAGAAGGTGCGCTTTAGCACGCTGGAGCGGCCCGTATCGGGCGCATCCTTGGTATTCGGTTTCCGCGCCCCCGGCATGGACGCGAAAGACGACGTCTGCGCGATGGATGTGCTCCTCTACATCCTGGGAGAGCAGCGCGCGCAGTCGGGCCGGCTCAACCGGGAGCTCCGGCAGAAGCAGAACCTCGTTTCGGCAATCTGGAGCGACTACGTCACCCTCCGCCACCCCGGAATCGTGACCTTCTGGGCGGAGACGGAGCCCGCCAAGCTCGAGGCGGCACGCGCGGCGATCCTGGAGCAAATCGCCCAGGTGCGCGACACGCTGGTGCCCGATGATGAGATTCAACGGGCGAAGATGCTCCTGTTGGGCGTCTATACCATGGATAACGAGACGTATGACGGCCAGGCAGGCACGCTCGGCTTCTACGAGGCGAAGGATACCTACCAGTTCGCGCTCGAGTATGAGGAGCGGATCGCGCGTGTAACCGCCGCAGATATCCAGCGCGTGGCGCGCAAATACCTGGGCGAGAACAGCTATTGCCTCGCCGTCTTGCGCCCCAAGCAATCCGAGGGCGGCAGCATCGCCACCGGCACCGAGACGCGCAGCATCGATCCGCCCCTTGAGGGCGAGCCCGCCCCGGCCGCGGAGAGTACCCGCCCAGAGGAGGCACCCACCCCCACCACGGAGGGTACCCGGCCAGAAGGGGCGTCTGCCCCGGCCGGCGCGCAACCCGCGGGGGAAGGGCCTCAGCCGCCTGAAGGTGGCGATATGCAGTCGGGGAACCAGGCAGCGTCCGGTGCCACCCCGAGCGAGGCAGGAGGAGCCGAATGATACGGATGGCGAGGGTCGGCCGGCTGTGCGTGACGGGATTCCTGGCAGTCCTGGCGTGGTGGTCCGCCATGCCCGCGTCGTGGGCGCAGAATCGGCCGCACCTGACCCGGTTGCGCAACCGTCTCACGGTCATCACGAAGGAAGTGCACAGCAGCAACGTGGTGGCCGTGAGCGTCTTCGTTCGCGGCGGCGTCTCCGCCGAGCCGGCCGACCTCCCCGGCCTGGCCAACTTCACCCACCATATGCTCCTGCGCGGCACCACGCACCGCACGGCCGAGGAGATCATGGCGCCCATCGAGGCGATCGGCGGCACGCTCCGCGCGCGCGCGGATCACGACTACTCCATGATTTACCTCCTCTGCGCCGCCGATGCCCTCCGTACCGGGCTCACCGTCATGTCAGACGTGATCCGCAACCCCCGGTTTGACCCGGCGGAAGTGGAGAAGCAACGCGAGCAGATTCTCTCGGCTTTCACTCGCCTGGATCAGGATCCGCGGTGGGTGCTCCAGAAGGAGATGGGCCGCCTTCTCTACGCCTCCGGGCCCTACTCGCGCGTTGTGCCGGGCACGCCGGAATCGGTGAAGCGGATCACTCGCGAGCAGCTGGTCTCCTTCCACCGGCAGCAATACACCCCGGAGAATCTGATCGTGGTGGTTGTCGGCAATATCGACCGGGCCGCCGCCGAGGAGAGCGTCGCACGTGCCTTCGGCGACATGTCCTTCTCGATGCGCCCGCCAGCCGTACCCCAGCCCTCAACCTGGCGTCCCCTGGGTGACCTTGGCACCAACGTGGCGGTCAGGAGTCAGGCGACCGACCTCGCGCACCTGCTGATCGGTTTCCCGATGGGCGCCATCACTCGCGAGGAGTATCCCGCCGTTCTGGTGCTCAACTCGCTGCTCGGTGGCGGCATGGGCTCGCGGCTGATGCGCGAGGTGCGCGAGCGCCAGGGCCTGAGCTACAGCCCGGGCACGTACCTCGCCGAGTACTGCGGGCCGAGCTACCTGGCCGCCTACATCCCGACGGAGCCCGTGCGCCTCGTCTTCGGGCTGAACGGTCCCTACCACACCCCGGAGATGATGCTGAACCGGGTGAAGGATGCCCTCCTCGAGCAGTTCGACTGGGTCCGGCAGCACCCCGTCTCGGAGGCAGAGCTGCAGCGCGCCCGGCGCTACACCATTGGCACCTTCATCTACGACCATCAACGCACGGTGAACCAGGCGCGTTACCTGGGCTGGTTCGAGCTATCCGGCCTCGGCTACCAGTATGATGAGGAACTGCCGAAGGCAATCGAGAAAGTAACGAAAGAGGATATCTTGGCGCTGGCGCGCAAGTACTTCACCCACTACGCCATCGCCCTGATCGTTCCCGAATCGAATAGCGAACGCCGGTAGAAAAGGCTCTGTTCACCGCGATGCCTAACTCCGCGGTGGACCCCGTGAAATCGGTGAGTGGTCGTAGCCACGCGCTTCGTCCCCCTTGATGGCGGCTGCTCCAGGAGAAACCCATGGATCAGAAGCGAACTGGTATCATTACCTTCAACCGAAAGCCGATGACCCTGGTCGGACCGGAACTCCAGCCCGGTGATGCTGCACCCGATTTCCGCGTGCTGAAGGCCAACCTGGCGCCCGTCACCCTCGCAGACTCAGCCGGCAAAGTACGCCTGATCAGCGTCATCCCCTCGATCGACACGCCCATCTGCCATGCGCAGACGCGCCGATTCAACGAGGAGGCCGCGACGCTCCCCGAAAACGTCGCCATCCTCACCATCAGCGCCGACCTCCCCTTTGCCCTTCGCCGCTGGCGGGCCGCCGAGGGGATCGACCGGATCCAGCTCCTCTCGGATTACCAGGAGCACTCCTTCGGCCGGGCCTACGGCGTCCTCATCGACGAACTGAAACTGCTGGCGCGTGCTATCTTTGTGGTGGGCGCCGATGGCAAGATCGTCTATCGCGAGATCGTGCCCGAGGTGAACCAGCACCCGGATTACGACGCGGCGCTCAAAGCGGCTCGGCAAGCCGCCGGCGAATAGGCCGCCTCACGATCCGAGCCGGCGTGCAGACCTGGGTAGCCGGGATGCACCGGCGGATCGATCTGAGTGAAGCAGCCAGGTGTGGGCAGGGCGAAGGCCGCCGCCCCCGCATGGCGGGACGCGCCATTGCGAGCGGGCAGGTACCTTTGTCCTGCCTCATCAGAGTGACCTGTATCGCCGGATAGTCACGATCCGGGCGAGTTGGGGGCCAGTCGGAGGGCTTCACATCGCGAAGACCCCTGCAGATGGGTTGGGGAAGTATCATGGTACGAACGGCAGTGCTTGCGTTGGTCTTGCTCCTCGGGGGGCCCGCGCTCTTGGCGGCGCCGATCGATGGCCGGTCGGCAGAGCGCTGGGTGGCACAACCCGGCTGGTCTCCAGGGCGCGCGGCGGACGTCTATGGGTTGCGGGGCCAGGGAGAGTGGCTGGAGTTTTGGGCTGAAGGCAAAGGCCGGCTCATGACATGGACCCTGCGGCCCACGACGGAGGAGCTGGCCCACGAGCCGCGCTACCTCCTCTTCACCTACCGCGCGTTCAACCTCGACAACACCGTTGAGAACTACGTCCTTTCCGTCCGGGATGGCTCGCCCTCGTGGCGGCAGTACGTAAGCGCCACCGACTTGGTGACAGACGGCCAGGCTCACACGGTCGCCATCGACCTGTTCAGCTACCGCCCGCCGGAGCCGATCAACTGGTTCGCGCTCCGGATCGCCCCCGCGTCGGACGCCCGGGGCCGGCTGCTCGCCCGGATCACCTTCGCGGACACGCTGCCGCCGGGGGTGACGGCGCGCACCGCCCCGCCAATTGAGCCACGCACCCAGCGGATTGAAGTGGAAAAGGTCTCCTGGAATCCCTCGCCCCATTTCACCCCGCGCCCCCCGACGCAGCATGAGATGACCCCGACGCCCGCGGGCATCCGCTTCCGTATGTCGGGGTATAACCGCTCGATGCGGTGGTCCGCGAGCGCTCCGGAGGGCCTCGACCTGGGGGCGATGCCGTATGTCTCGATTCGCTACCGCGCGCGCGGGCGATTCGGGCCGTTTGGCTACGCGCTCCATATCAGCGCTGCCGGCACACAAGGCGAGAAGCTCGGCGAATCCGTCATGGAGCCCGGCGATGTGGAGGATGAAGGCGCCTGGCACGTCTTCCGGCGGCAGCTCCCGTTTGCCGGCACCGCGCAATCGCTCATCATCGGGATCGATTCCCTCTCGCCGGACGCCGAGATCGAGATGGACTACATCGAGTTCTCGTCTGTGCCTCCGGCAGACCCGATCAGCCAGGTGGTGGAGTACGAGCGTCGGCCCGGGCCCTGGCCGCGGGGTAAGGACGGGCTCACGACGGTGGCGCTCCCCCGCGCCGCCGTGCCGCCCAACATCTACATGATCCCGCGCATGGGAATCGGCGCGTGGTTCGACACGATGCACATCACCGTGGATGGAATCCCGTTCGAGGTGCCAGACAAGGTCTCCGCGATGCCGGCCACGGGCACGGCCGCCGAGGATTCTGTGACTGTCGACCTGCCCCGCGGGACCACGGAGGCGCTGATCCTCCTGGCAGCCGCCTTCCCGCGCGGCGAGATGTTCGGAACCAACTGGTCTCGGCCCACCCCGCTGCGCCTGCTCTCGGAGCCAGGACGCGTGGTCCTCGAATTCATCTACGCCGATGGGACCTCGGATCAGATGCTCCCGGTGCATGCCGCGAAGAAGACCTACGGTATCGGGCGCGGGATCGCGGTCTATGCGGCCCGGCCCTCGCCGGGCAAGACGCCGGTCCGGCTGGCGCTGCACGACCGGATGCGAAACGCCTGCTTCGGGATCCTGGGGGTGACGGCAAACACCGGGAAGCCGCGCGTGCCAGAGCCGGCGCGCGCGCAGGTGTGGTATCCGCCCGTAAAGAAGCCGCCGCTTTCGGACGCGACCTTCTCCTTCCGCACGGAAGGCGGTCTCACGTGGCGCGCTATCGAATCTCCCATGCTGGGCGGGAGCGTTTCTCTCGCGGAGAGCCCGGTCTTCCTGATGAAACTCGGTGAGAAGGAGATCCCCTCGTCGCGCTGGCGCGTCCAGAGCGTGCAGGAGAATGCCGGCGAGACGCGCATCACGAGCACCTACGAGGAGGCAGGAGTGGCGTTGCGCGCCGTCCTGGTGGCCCGGCGCGAGGAGCGCAACAGCGTGCGGCTCTCGCTGGAGCTGGTGAACGAAGGCACGAACCCGGTCACCGGAACGCTCTTCTTCCCCTACGTCTCTGGCCTCAAGATCGGGTCGGTGGATGAGACGTGGTATTTCGTCGCCCGCCGTGGGGGCGTCATCCATCACGTGCCGTGCGCCTGGCGCGACGAGATTGGCGAGAAGCACCCGCTGCAGGTGGATGGCTTCTTCAACCCCCGGATCGGCGCGGGGATCTGCTTCCTGCCGCGCGACACCGAGGAGCGGTTCCGCTGGTACCGCGTGGAGAAGGACGAGTCCGGCGGCACCTACGCGCTCGAATTCCTGCCGGAAACCGTCCAGCCAAAGCGAGGCTGGAGCTCGGTGCCGGTGGTCGTTGCCGTCGTTCCTGGCGACTGGAAGGACCAGTTCAACACCTACCTGAAGTGGGTGAAAACCTGGCATAAACCGACCGTCCCGCGCAAGCAGTGGTTCCGCGAGGTGTTCGCGTTTGCCCCGGGCGATCCCACCTCGAACATGAGCCTGCCGGTGGAGCAGCGAATCGACTTCGTGAGCAAGGCACGCCGGTTCAAGGACGTGATTGGCGTCTGCGACTACGTCCATCTCTTCGGCTGGGCCAAGACGGAGGAGTACGGCCACTGGGGCGATTATGACCACTACGACGCCATCGGCGGGCGCGAGCGGTTCGTCCAGGAGGTGCGCCGCATCCAGGAGACGGGAACCCCGCTCGGGCTCTACCTCGACGGCTACCTGGTTTCAACGCGCTCGCTGAAGCCCACGCAAGAGGAGCGGGAGAAGTGGGCCGTCCGCCAAGCGGATGGCAAAATGCTCTATCACACGAGCTACGTTGCCCATTCGATGTGCCCGTACGTGCCGGAATGGCGCGACTACCTCACGAAGGTCTACCAGCGCGTGGCGGCCGAGGTGAAGCCGGACGGGATGTACCTGGATGAGTTCGGGAAGTCGATGGTGAGCCGGATCTGCTACTCCGCGGAGCATGGTCACCCCGTGCCGATGGGGATGGCGCCCGGAGAGGGAATCTTGTCGCGGCAGGTCCGCGAGGCGATCCCGCCTGAGATCGCCACCTACTGCGAGTTCGTCCCCTCCGACGTCATGACGCAGCATCTGGACGGCGGCTTTGGGCACGTCGCGCTCGACGGCCATCGCGATGCCGGGGATCCGGTGGCGCCGCACTACGTGAACCTGCACCGGTTCGCGTTCCCGGACTTCAAGACGTTCGAGCTGATCTACTACGTGCCGCAGACGAACGGCAACTGGTACCTGCTGAAATACCCGTTCTTCAACGGCGACGGCTACTACCTCACGAGCGTCTTGTTCAGCAGCGACGAGCACGCCCAAGGGTTCTACCGCTCCGTCTTCCGGGTGCAGCACGAGCATAAGGACGCGTTCACGGCAGACGACGTGGAGCCGCTTGTGACCACGCGCCAGCCGGGCCTCTTCGCCAACCGTTTCTCCACCCCGAAGAAGACGGTGTGGACGCTCCTCAACACCAACCACCGTACGCTGCGCGGGCACCTGATGACGGTCCCCCACCGGCCAGGAGCGCGCTATTACGACGCGTGGAACCAGCGGCCCATCACCGCGAACGTCCGTGGCGACGTGGCCGAGCTGGTGTTCGACATCGGTCCGCGTGAAGTGGGCTGCATCGTGCAGCAGTAACACAGGGCAAGCGAATCGGGCCGAGGGGGCGAGTCTCCCTCGGCCCACCTCTCCGCGCCGGCCCCGCCTCTGGCCCGAGGAGGCACTCTGTCCCCCGTTCCGCGCCTCGAACCCCTGTACCCGTATCTGCTTGGCACCGCTCTTGCCGATGGTGACGCGGGGGTATGGAGAACGATGCCGGAGAGAAAGCTGAGGCTGGCGGTCGTGGGGTGCGGTGCGATCGCTGAGAGGGGCCACATTCCGGCGGCCCGGCGGGTGGGCGAGGTGCGCCTGGTGGCGCTGGTGGATAGCGACACGGCGCGGGCAGAGGCGCTGGCCCGGCGCTTCGGGGTGCCGCGCGTGGCAGCCACTCTCTCCGGCGTGGCGGCAGAGGTCGATGCCGCGATTCTCGCGACGCCACCACACGTGCGCCCAGCGCTCGCAGAAGAGGCCTTCCGCGAGGGGCTGCACGTTCTCTGCGAAAAACCCCTGGCAAACACCACCACGGAAGCCGAGGCGATCCTCCGCGCGGCCGCCCGGGCGCGCCGCGTGCTCGCCGTCGCCCACACGTACCGCTTCTTCCCCAACCGGATCCGGCTGTATGAGATGCTCGGGCAAGGCGTTCTCGGCGGGGTCCGGCGCATCGATGTCCGCGAGGGGATGCCGGCCGGGTGGCCCACGCGCTCCGGTTACCCCTTCCGCAAGGAGATGGTTCCAGGGGGCGTTCTGCTCACGCTGGGGATCCACTCGCTGGACGCACTCTTCTGGTGGTTCGGCGAGCCTTTC
This sequence comes from Armatimonadota bacterium, assembly GCA_012512265.1. GTDB lineage: Bacteria > Armatimonadota > JAAZEB01 > JAAZEB01 > JAAZEB01 > DUUU01. The sequence continues at coordinate 8,364 of JAAZEM010000066.1, forward strand.
GCTTTTCAGTATGAGGACGACTCCGTGGGCGGCCTGGAGAGCAATGCGCGAATCCGCATGCACTTCGCCGGCGAGGTGGAGGCCTCCGTTCGCCTGAGCCGCACCTGCCGCCTCGAAAACCGGATGACCGTGGAGGGCGAGCGGGGCGCTCTGAGCGTGCCGGTGTATGATCAACGAGTGATTCACCAGTGCCTGGGAGGGAAAGAGGCGAGACGGGTGGTCGAGCGAGGGCGGTCTGGCCTGGTGCACGTCGTGGCCGAGCAGCTGCGCGACTTCGCGAGAAGCATCACGGAGCAGCGGGCCCCCCGGGCGACGGGCGCCGATGGCCTGCGCGTCGTCCAGTTCATCGAAGGGTGTTACGCCGCCAAGCGAGCACGCCCGCTCCCCGAGCAGGCACCGATTGCGGGGTTTACATGGTAGCCTACCAGGGGCGACGGGTTCTGGTGACTGGCGGCACCGGTCTCATCGGCAGCCGGCTGGCAGAGAGGCTCGCTCTCGAGGGGAAGGCGCAGGTGCGCGCGCTTGTGCATACCTGGAGCAAAGCCGCGTGGGTCAGCCGCGCCGATGTGCAGCTGGTGCAGGGCGATATCCGAGACCCGGCGGCGATGGCGGAGGCGCTCCAGGGGTGCGACGTTGTCTTTCATTGCGCTGCCGCCAGAGGCGGATGGCCTCTCTGCCGCGCCACCAACGTGGAGGGCACGCGCACTGTCCTGGAAGCAGCCGCGAAGAGCGGGACCGCGCGCGTGGTTCATCTCAGCTGCGCCGCGGTGCACGGTCCGCTCTTCGCCGAGGGTGCGGATGAGACCGCCCCCCTCATGCGCTCGGGCATTCCCTACATCGACACCAAGATCGAATCTGAGGAGTTGGTCCGCCACTTCAGCGCGAGCCACGGGCTGCCGGCCACCATCGTCCGGCCCGCGCCCGTCTGGGGCCCCTGCTCGCCCGGCTTCACCGTGATGCCGGTCCGACAGATGCAATTGGGGCGCTGGTCCCTGGTGGATGGCGGCCACGGTATCTGCAACGCCGTCTACATCGACCATCTGGTGGATGCCCTCCTCCTGGCAGGAGAGAGAGAAGAGGCCCTGGGCGAGACGTTTCTGGTGGCGGACGACTACGGGATCACCTGGGGCGAGTTCTTCGAGCACTATCGCCGCATGGTGAACACGGGGCCGCTTCCCTCGGTGCGCTCGGAATCGCCCGTGGCGCGCGCGCTGCGCCGCCCGATTCGCGCCATCGACTGGCTTCTTGGTCCCGGTCCTCGCATGCCGGAGTACGAGCCGGCGCCCCTCCTGGTGCGCGGCGCTCGCTCTGGGCTGATGCGCCTGCGCGCTCGCCTCACGCGCCATGCCCCCTTTAGCGATTGGGATCTGGACCTATACAGCAAGCAGGGGAGGCTGAACATCGCCAAGGCGCGCACGCTTCTCGACTACAAGCCGCGCCTCTCCCTGGACGAAGCGATGCGGGCCACCGAAGCCTGGCTGCACGACCAGCATCTCCTCTGACGGCATCCCCGGAGAACCCGCGCGGGTCTTCAACTCCGCGCCTGCTCTTCCGTTGACAGCGCCTCCGGCGCGTGCTATACTGGCGCATAGCCGCGAGGCCGCCGTTCGGGGCTCCGGGGGATCAGATGGCGCCCCCCATCAGAAGGTGGATCGCGCGCGAGGAGGTTGCCTGATGGTGTTGCGTATCTTGATGCCGTTGCTCCTGGCAGGGACGTGCGTTGCCGGGTTCTGTTCCTCACCCGCTCGGGCCAATAACAGCCCGCTGCAAATCGACCTCACCGCGGGACGCCTGAACCCCGACGAGGCCAGCCAGGGGGCGCCCTTTACGGTCTGGTCCTCAAGCAACGCGCAAAACGACCCGCGGATCGGCGGCAAGAGGCGGGGCCAGCGCCACTTCTTCGAGATGACCACCGAGTACCTCTACCGGGGCGGCGGCGCTTTCGACCCAGGAGACTACGTGGTTGGCTTCCTGGGAATGCACCACCACTACCTCACACCACGCATCTTGCTCAGCGCCGGCCTCGGAGCGGACTACGCCGCCTTCCGTGGCGCCAAGCGCATGGTGGGCCTTGCGCGCTCCGCGGGAGCATCCTGGCGCATCGTCGACCGCGAGGGCCTCACCATTGAAGCCCGCCTGCGCTGGTCGAAGTATGCCGCCCCCGGCGAGGGCGTCTCCGGGCTGACACCGGCGCTGCGCGTCCGGTGGGAATTGGGAGAGTAAACGCATCCCTCGATGGGAGCGGAGTACCCTTCGAGCGTGTCTGCCTATGTAGCGACCTGGCCGGTGATCTGCGCGGCGAGATGCGCGGGAAGATCCACGCGCAGCCGCACCCCCTCGGCGCCATCCTCGCGGGAGCGAACGCGCCCGCGCTCGTAGCACAACGCGACGAGATCGCCCCGGCGATAGGGGATCGTCACTTCTACCGGCACCAGGCTCGCCGCGAGCATCTCCTCCACCCGGTGAAGCAGGTCTTCCACCCCCTGGCCGTTGAGCGCTGAAATCCCCACGGCATTGGGGGTCTCCGTCACCAGGCTCTGGATGCTCGCCCGATCCTCCACCCGGTCTATCTTGTTGTAGGCGGTGATCGTCAGCTTCTCCTCGGCGCCTAGCTGCTCCAGGACCTCGTGCACAGCATCCACCTGGTCCGGCCAATCCGGATGGCTGACATCCACGACATGGACCAGCACATCGGCATCCACCACTTCCTCGAGCGTGGCGCGAAACGCAGCCACCAGGTGGTGAGGCAGGTTGCTCACGAAGCCCACGGTATCGGTCATCAGGACTTCCCACCCGACCGGGAGGCGCACCTTGCGCGTAGTCGGATCCAGGGTGGCGAAGAGCCGGTCGTCGGCGTAGACATGGGCGCCGGTGATCGTGTTCAGCAGCGTGGACTTTCCGGCGTTGCTATAGCCTACCAGGGCAATGACGGGAAAGGGCACCTGCTGACGCGAAGCACGCGCGCGCGCGCGATGGCGCGCCACATCCTTCAGCGCCTGCTTCAGCGTCTGGATGCGCCGCGAGATATGCCTCCGGTCCGATTCCAGCTGGCTTTCGCCCGGGCCGCGCGTGCCAATGCCACCGGCCTGACGCTCGAGGTGAGTCCACATTCCCGCCAGGCGTGGCAGGAGATAGTTGAGCTGGGCGAGCTCCACCTGAAGCTTCCCCTCGTGCGTGCGCGCGCGCTGGGCGAAGATATCCAGGATGAGCTGGGTCCGGTCAATGACGGTGATGCCCAACACGCGGCTCAGGTTGCGCTGCTGCGTCGGCGCGAGCTCCGCGTTCACGATGGCCAGATCCGCCCCCAACTGATGTGCCTGCTCCGCCGCCTCTTGCGCCTTCCCCGAGCCAAGATAGGTGGCCTGGTCGGGCATGTCACGCCGCTGCGCCACCATGCCCACAACCTCAGCTCCTGCCGTGGCGCACAGCGACTCCAACTCATCCATCGAGCGTTCGAAGCTGCCATCGCCAGGATCGATCCCAAGCAAAAGCGCCTTCTGGCTGGCATGTCGCTTTGGCGCCTCTCCCCAGTCCTGTCCCGCGCGGATCTTCTCTGGTGCTCTGGTCACATCCCCTCCTGATCGGCTGATAATAGTCATCACCACTATTGAACCACACTTTGTGCCCCCTGTCAAGCGTTGCATAGCCTTTGCAGTGCGCCGCGTGTGGCTGAAGAGCAGGCGTTCGCCGTATCGCGAGGCTTGCGTTGACACTCCTTGGAGCCATCGATATAATGGACATAGGATTTTACCGACAAATACGAGGTGTCCCCGGGGATCTTCTCCTCCGGCGGCCCGGTATATCGTGGATTTCGGACCGAGAGTCTCCCCCTGGGGGCACCCTGTCACGTTCTGAGGCGTGATGATACACGCGCCGCGGATGCGCGTTGCCGTTCGCATCGGCGAGCGGCACCTCCCTGCCGTCGCCCGTGTTCATCGACGCCCCCCGTGACAGCGCTGTTGCCCGTCGAAAAATGGTAGCAAGCAGAGAGGTTAGCAGTTCATGCCTAAGGCGATGGTCTTTATAGATGGTACGTGGTTGTACTCGAATACGCCGAGATTGAGTGAGGCCTACGGTCAACCGGACTTTCGCGTGGATTTCGGCAAGCTTCCCGTCGTGCTCGCCGAAGAGGTGAGCAAGCAGCTCGGCGGGCTCCCCGTCGATCTCGTGCGCACCCACCTTTTCGGGAGTTACGCCTCCAACTACGACGCGCGTGATGAGGAGGCCGTCCAACGCCGGCGCGACTTCTTCGATATGCTCAAAGAGGAGTATCACTACGAGGTCGAGACGTTCCCAATCAACTTCATGGGCCGGCGGCTGCGCAAAGCCGACCGGGACCCCGGAGATCCCTTCGAGCCCCAAGAGAAGTGCGTCGATATCTCACTCGCCACGTCGTTGCTCTATTACGCGGCGATCCCCTCCGCCTACGATATTGCAATCGGTCTCGTGGGCGACCGTGATTTCAAGCCCGCGTTCCAACAGGTCCGCCGGCTTGGCAAGCGCGTCGCCGTGGCCAGCATCAAAGGGAGCTGCGCGCCCGACTACGCTGACCCCCGCGACCAGGCGCGCGTCAAGGACTTCGATATCATCTGGCTCGACGACATCCTCCACCGGCTGGAGCTGAAGTACGAGCGCCACCTCCTTCAATGCGAATCGCCCTTCCACAAGGGAAAGCGGGAGGTGTGGACCACCTTTCACCCGCGCAAGGGGCAGCGGTTTTTCTGCGATCTCTGCCGGCAGGAAGCCCGCCTGCGCCAGGACGCTCAGCGCGACCTGCTCACCACCTCGGATGGCGAGAACGGACTGTGCGGCAGCAGCGTGGATGCCCCTGTGGGCACGCCGCTGTGCGGAATCGTGACGCGAAAGATCACCGAGCGCGGCTTCGGCTTTATCGGCACGCCGGACGGCGCCAGCTACTTCTTCCACCTCACCGACCTGCAGGCCGGTCTCGATTTCTACGAGGTGGATGAGGGGATTGAGGTGGAGTTCGAGGTGCGCCGGCATCCCGGCCCGGATGGCAGGGCGGGCGCGGCGCAGTGCGTGCGCCGGCACGATTCGGGGGAGCCTCGAGCGGTGGTTGAGGTGCGTTCCGAGGAGTAGCTATCGGGGAGGCGGGGCGTGACCGGCCCCGCCTCCCTACCATCACACCCCCCGCTTAGAACTTTCCGTCGCGGGTTTCATAGTGGGTCGGCTTGTTCAACGTGGCGCCTCCCGACTTCACCCAGTGCGCCACCCACTTCACAATCGTATCCACGGGCACGGTGGGATAGCCGAAGAGGCTGAACATCTTCGACGCATTGTTCAACAGCGCCGTATTCGCCTCGGTTCCGGTGAGGACCGGCTCGCGGCCAAACAGCTCGCCGAATCGGTGCGCGATGGCGCGCAGCGAGAGCGTCTCCGGCCCGGTGACGTTCAGGATCGCCGGGGGCGACTGAGCGATCCCCAGGCAGCGAAGCGCCACGGCGTTGGCATCTCCCTGCCAGATCACGTTCGCGTGCCCCATCGTCAGGTCCAGCGGCTGCCCGGACCACACCTTCAGCGCCACATCCACCAGTACCCCGTAGCGCAGCTCCACCGCGTAGTTGAGGCGGAAGAGGGTGACCGGCGTGCCGTTCTTGCGCGAGAAGTACTCGAAGATGCGCTCGCGACCGAGCGTCGATTGCGAGTACTCTCCGATCGGTTCAGGCGCCATCTCCTCCGTGGAGCCCCCGCTGAGGACCGGGACGAGCGGATAGACGCAGCCGGTGGAGAAGGCGACGATGCGCGACTGTGAGAAACGCTCCGCCACGATGCCGGGCATGTAGGCATTCATCGCCCACGTCGTTGCCTCGGCGCCGGTGGAGCCGAACTTCATCCCCGCCATGAAGATGACGTTCGCGGCGTCCGGCAGGGCCATCACGCTCTCGCGATCCAGGAGGTCGCACGCGATGGTGCGGATGCCAGCGCGCTCCAGGTCATCCCGGGAGCCCGGCTGCGAGAACCGGCTCACGCCAATCACGGCGCGCTTCGAGCCCGCCTCGTCCAGCGCCCGGCGCGCCATGCGAGCGAGTGTCGGACCAATCTTCCCGGCACAGCCGAGAATCATGATATCGCCATCCAGACGCGAGAGCTCCTCCGCCAGGCCAGGGGTGGGCCGGGAGAGGCGCTCTTCCAGCTCCTCCACCGTCCGGATGGGGGCCTCGGTGCCAATCGTGCTATTCTCAGATGCCATTGTTTGCTTTACTCTTCCCTATACCCGTGCCGGCCCCGGCGGTTGATGGGCAAAGCCCGGCCGGCGCCGCGGTCTACCAGACCGCCTCTTCGTCTGCCAGCGGCAAGGTGACCGCCGCCCCATCCTTCGCCGACTGGTACATCGCCAGTGCCCATTCGAGGGTCGGGCGCACACTGTCAGCCGGGACGATCGGGTCGCGTCCCTCACGGATGGCATCCACCATATCCTCGATCAGGATCTGGTGGTCATAGAAGCCGAAGTCGGCGGGGCCGGTGGCGCCCGTCACCTGCTCGGCGCTGCCGTAGCGGCGGATCTCCTCGTCCTCGGGGCGCTCGTCCTTGAACTTCCAGGTCTCCATGCGCTCGCCCACCATGATCGCGGTGCCGTTCTCGCCATTCACCTCGATCCGCAGGTCGGTTCCGGGCCAAAGCGCGGTCGATGCCTCGACGACACCTTGCGCGCCGCACTCGTACTCCACGAGGGCCAGCAGCGTGTCTTCCAACTCCACCCGCGGGTGGGCCAGGTTGTTCATGCGCGCGTAAACACGCTTGACGGGGCCAACCAGGTATTGCAGCAGGTCGATATAGTGAAACGCGTGCTGCACGGTGACGCCGGCGCCGGCCCGGCGCGAGCTGCGCCAGGGGTTCATGAGGTAGTAATCCTCCGCGCGGAACCACTTCATGAAGGCATCGGCATGGTAGATCCGGCCGAAGCGGCCTTCGGCGATCGCAGCGCGCATCGCCTGAATCGGCTTGCGCACGCGGCACTGGAGCACGACGCCCAGCTTGACGCCCGCTTCCCGGCACGCTGCGATCATCCCATCCGTCTCGCGAAGCGTCACCGCGGGCGGCTTCTCTACCAGGACGTGCTTCCCGGCACGGGCGCACTGGAGCACGGGCTCGTAGTGCGCGTCGTTGGGGGTCAGGATGTTGACCACCTGAACCTCCGGGTCGGCCAACATCTCTTCCAACGTGGCGTAGCCCTTGCACCCAAACTCGCTGGCGAACTTCTCGCGCTTCTCCGCGTTCCTCGCCGCCACCGCCACGAGCTTCGTCTTGCTCGATGCCTGCAACGCCTTCGCGTGGAAAGGTGCCACCAGGCCGGCCCCAAAAAGACCGAAACCGATTCGCTCCTCTGCCATGGTATCTCCTCCGATGGTGCGACGAGGGACGGGGGAGCGCAGGGCGACTCTTGTCGGAAGGCCCGTGGCCTGGCCACGGGCCGGTGCCTCGGAAGCGGCTCTCACCTTCCGATGCTCCAGATCGCCCTGCTTCCGTCCCTAAGGGATCAACAGGACCTTGAGAGTCCGCTGGGCTTCCATCTCCTCGAACGCCTGCTCCCACTGGGCCAGGGGATAGCGATGCGAGACCACCTCGCCTGCGGGGATCCGCCCCGAAGCGATGAGGTTGATCGTCCGGTCCCAACTCGTATAGCTCGTGGACATGCAGAAGGCGATATCCACCACCTTGGATGCCGCCTTGTCCCAGGGGAAGGAGACGCTCTCCCTTCCCGTGAGCCCGATGGCGCAGATGCGGCCCTTCTTGCGCACCAGGTCCACCGTCGAGGCGATGGCCGGCGGCGCCCCGCTGCAATCGATCACCAGGTCGGCGCCGATGCCATCCGTCAGGTCCTGAACAACCTCCACCGGGTTCGTCTCGGCCAGGTTGATCACGGTATCGAAGCCAAGCTCGCGCGCTTTCTTCAGGCGAACCGCCTCGTCGGAAGGCGCGCCGATGATCACCACGTGGCGGGCACCTCCGGCGCGCGCGGTCAACCCGGCCAGGAGGCCAATCGGTCCGGGGCCGAGGACGACCACGAAGTCGCCCGCTTCCACCTTCGCGCGCTCGATGACGTCATGCACGGTGTTCGCCGTCGGCTCGACCACGGCGGCGACGTCGAAGCTCATGTCGTCGGGAATGCGGTGGAGCAGTCGCTCCGGCATCTTCAGAAAGCTGGTGAAGGCGCCATCGATCCCCCAGCCGGGCGAGCGCTTCGTCGGGCAGATCTGGATGTTCCCGGTCCGGCAAAGGTAGCAGTGCCCGCACGCCTGGGTGTGCGGCTCGCCGACGACGCGGTCGCCCACGCGGAAGCGCTGCACCTCGGGGCCCAGCTCCACGATCTCGCCGGAGAACTCATGCCCGAGGACAACCGGTGGCCAGTAGGGGAAGCGGTCGTGCTTCACATGCACATCCGTGGCGCAGATGCCAGCCGCCTTGACGGCGATGAGCACCTCTCCCGGCCCCGGCTTCGGCACGGGAACCTCGCGCAGTTCCAGAAAGCCAACGCCCTTCTGTGTCTTTACTAACGCTTGCATGCTGATCATTCTCCCTGGAGCGCTGGAGGCAGGCCGCCCCCTGCCCTACGCCCCCCTCTCTCGCACACACCAACTCTCCGCGAGGCGCACGAGCACGGCCGCGGCGTCTACAATCTCATCCATCCGGATCTGCTCTTCGTTCGAGTGCGCGAAGCCCAGGCTGCCCGGGCCAAAGACCACCGTGGGGATGCCCAGCTGGTTATTGTAGAACCAGGAGTCGCACGAGGCGGTCATCGCCGTCACCTCGCCCGCGGCGCCCACTTCGCGGCAACACGCCTGCAGCTGCGTGACCAGTGGGTGCGCCACATCGAGGACGTGCGCATCGTGCCGGTACATGAACTCCAGCTCGAAGTGCTCGCGCAGCCACTCGTCGCCCTCATCGAGGATCGCCTGGCGCATCTCCTCCATCACCTGGTAGCGCGTCTTGTTCGGCAGCAGCCCGAGGACACCCTCGACCACGGCCCGGCTCGGCGCCGTCGCCGGCCAATCGCCCGCCTGCAGCTTCCCGAACGTGATCGGCATCGGGTTTGGGAAGGGGTCGAAGAGGGGGAAGCCGCGAGAACTGGCGAGCAGGCGCGCGTGGTAGCCTTCCAGGATCTCCACCACGCGGATCGCCATCTTCAGGGCGCTCACCGTATCGCCCGCGCGCCCGCTGTGCCCCGGCCGGCCAGTGCATGTCACCCGGAACCACACCGCGCCTCTCACCGAGGAGAAGATCCGCAGGTCGGTCGGCTCCATCACGACGCACGCGTCCGCCTTCTCACCGCGCCGGACCATCGCGAGCGTCCCGTTGCCGCCCACTTCCTCCTCCACCACCAGGTGGCCAAGGAGATCGCCGTCCAGCTTCAGGCCCAGCCGGCGGATCGCCCAGAGCGCCAGATAGAGCGCCGCGGCCTGCCCCTTGGCGTCGCAGGCGCCGCGCCCGCGGACCACCCCCGCGTCCACGCGGGGATCCCATGGGCTCTCCTGGCCTTGCGAGGGGGGAACCACATCGAGGTGGGTGTTGAAGAGGAGCGAGCGCCCCCCTCCCTTCCCCGGCAGGCGCAGGCGGAGGTTGAACCGCCCCTCATAGTCCAGATTGGGAACGGGATCGGCGTAATCCTCATCCTCGCGCAGTGCGTTGGAGAGGGGCACGCGCTCTACCTCTGCCAGCTCGCCAAAGCGACGCGCGGCACAGGCCATCGCCTCTGTCTCGTTGCCAGGCATCGAGGGAAAGCGGATCAATTCGCAGAGAAACTGCTCCGCGTCCGCCCGGCCGGCCTCTACCGCCGCGCGGATCTGCTCGATTGAGAGTTGGCTCACAGCGGCCTTCCTAACTCCATCTCCGATGGCGAACCGGACCCCACGCCACGGCGGGCCTCACGGGCGCACCCGCCGTCACGACACCGCCAGTGGTGTCGCGACATCGTGCTGTCGGGGATCACGTATCGCCGGCATGAGGTCCAAGCGCCAGAAAAGCGGCGCTCCCTCGAAGAGGGCGAGGAGGAGGCGTCGGCGGCCCGAGCGGGCCAGCCGGTCTCCCCGCCCTCTTCAGACACGCCGCTACAGTTGCCCCAGCGAGCGCTCGAAGATCTCGAGGCTCTCGTCCAGCTCGGCTTCGTTGATCACGAGGGGCGGGGCCACGCGGATCACGTTCCCGAAGACGCCGACGGATCCGATCAGGAGGCCGTTCTGCGCGGCCACGTCGATCAGCTTGCGCGTCAGATCCGGTGCCGGTTCCTTCGTTGCCTTGTCCTTCACCAGCTCGACGCCGAAGACAAGACCCTTGCCGCGCACGTCGCCCACGTAGGGAGAGCGCTCCTGGATCTCGCGGAGGCGCTTGCCGAGCAGCTCGCCCATGCGCCGCGCGTTCTCCGCCAGGTTCTCGCGGAGCATGATATCGATCACCGCAGTCACGCAGGCGGAAGCGACGGGGTTGCCGCCCATCGTGCTGCTCATCTCGCCGGGGCCGAGGACACCAATCACCTCGCTGCGCGCGGCAATCGCCGAGACGGGAAGCCCGCTGCCGATTCCCTTGCCGATGCAGAGGAGGTCAGGCTGCACGCCCTCCCACTCCACGGCCCAGAACTTGCCGGTGCGCCCATAGGAGGCCTGCACCTCATCCACGGTGAAGACCAGCCCCTTGGAGCGAACCCACTGCTCCAGGCGGGAGAGCCAGCCCTCGGGCGGGAAGATGAAGCCCGAGGCGCCCTGATACGGCTCGACAATCAAGCCCGCCAGACTGCCGGTGCTGTTGGCGCGCACGCAATCGTCCAGGAACTCCAGGCAGAGCATCCCGCACGTCTCCGGCTTCGCCTTGAAGGGGCAGCGGTAGCAGTAGGGATAGGGCGCGCGGATCGCCCCGGGGAGGGTGGGGCCATACCCCTTCTTGGGACCGGGCATTCCGCCGGCCGCGGCCGCGGCATAGGTGCGGCCATGGAAGCCCCCATAGAAGCTGATCACCTCGTAGTTGCCGGTCTTGCGCTTCATGATGCGCACGGCGGCCTCCACGGTTTCACTTCCGGTGCTGAGGAAGAAGCACCTATCGAGGGGCCGTGGCAGAACAGAGGTGAGTTTCTCGGCGGCGATCACCCGGGGCTCATTCAGGCACTCGTAATTGTTGAGCAGCTTCTCGGACGCCTGCTGGATCGCCTGGACCAAAGCAGGGTGGCAATGTCCAACGTTGGTGACGAGCACGCCGGAGGTCCAATCGAGGAAGGTGTTGCCATCGACGTCGGTCACCACGACGCCGCGCGCGTGGTCCCACACCACCTGCGCCTGATAGCCGGCACATTGCGCTTCTGCCTTGCGCCAGCGTTCAAACAACTCTCGCGAGCGTGGTCCCGGTAAGGGGCCCTTCACGCACGCCACTTTCTTCGCATCGCTCATGAATCACGTTCCCATCGATCCCGTGAGGGCGGGCCCACAGGTCGCCCTCGTGCCCTCAGCTCAACACCTGGGGATTCACGCAGTAGCGCGGCGGCTGGCCGGCGGCAAAGCGGTCGATCTCCAGGAGGATGATCTCGCGGATACGCCAGGCGGCATCCTCCGAGTACCACGCCAGGTGCGGGGTGAGGATGGCATTCGGCAAGCCGAAGAGGGGATAGTCCGTCTCCGGCGGTTCCTTATCAAAGACATCAATCGCCGCGCCAGCGATGGTGCCGTTGCGCAGCGCGTCCGCCAGCGCCTGATGGTCCACCAACGGCCCGCGTGCGGTGTTGATTACATACGCCGTCGGCTTCATCATCGCCAGGGTCTCGGCGTTGACGATCCGCCGCGTCTCATCATTGAGGGGCGCGTGGAGCGTGATGAAGTCCGACTCGCGGAAGAGCGTCTCCTTATCGACCAGCTCGACGCCCAGCTCGCGGCGGCGCTCTTCGCTCAGGTAGGGGTCGCAGATGAGGAAGTTGAACCCGAACGACTGCAGCTTTCGGTAGACGTAGCTGCCGATGCGCCCGCACCCAAGGATGCCCAACGTGCGCCCCGCCATGCGGTAGATCGGGATTACATCGGTGAAGTCCCACTGGCCACGCGCCGAGGACTCTTCCAGCACCTTGCGGCTGGCGGGGATCCGGCGCGCGCAGGCAAAGATCAGAGCGATCGCCTGCTCGGCCACCTCCTCTGCGCAGTAGTCCGGAATATAGCAGAGGGGGATTCCCTTCTCCGTCAGCGCGTCCACATCCACATTGTCGTAGCCGACACCGTGCCGGATCACGAGCCGACACTTCTCCCACGCGGCGATCACCTCGCGCGTGATCTTCACCATGTTCACGACGACCACGTCGGCATCGCGCGTGGCCTCGATCACCTGTTCGACCGGCGCGAACTTGAGCTGGTGGTAGGTGAAGGGGAAGCCGCGCTTGGCCAGCTCCTTCTCCTCCCACTTCAGGTCCGGCTCGATATAGTCCGTAATGACAACCTTCACGCTCATCGAAACTCCGATCCTGGCGGATGCGATGACGGGCCCCAGGCGCCGCTCACTCCGCGGAAAGCCGCACGGCACGGCCAGTTTCGGCCGACTGGTAGATCGCTTCCACCACTTCCAAAGCGCGCGCGCCATCCTGCCCGGTGATGGGTGGCTTCCCGCCGGTGCGGATGCATTCAGCGATATCGGCCAGGTATTGCCGGCCCATCACGCCGCTATAGCCCGGCACGCTCTCCAGCTCGAAGCTGAGGTGCCGCCGCGGCGAGGCCGCATATTCACCGGTGTCGCTGCAGACGAAAAGCGTCTCGCGCACCCCCTCGAAGGAGGGGCTCCAGGAGATGGCTCCGCCGGTGCCGCGCAGCGAGAGCGCCAGATCGCGCCCATAGGGATAGGAATCCGGCACGGTGTAGCTGATGTCGAGCGCGATCACCGCGCCGCGGGAAAAGGTGAGGAGCGCGAAGGAGTTGTCCTCAATGTCGTATTGGTCATTCACCTTCACGTTCTTGCCGATGACCTCGGCCACCTCATCCTCGAGCATCCAGCGATAGAGGTCGATCCAGTGGACGCCCAGGTTGAACATCGGTCCGCCACCGCTCAGCTCTCGCTGCAGCATCCAGCTCGCGTTGCCCTGGATATAGCGATCGAGGCGGCCTGCCGCACACCGGCCCTCGCCTCCCACAGGCTTCCCCAGCACGCCACTCTGGACGAGCTGCTTCATCTGGCACGCCACCGGATGGTAGCGCCAGACGTAGGCGGTGCTCAGCAAAACGCCCGATTTCTCCGCGGCATCGATCATCCGCCGGACGCCCGCCGCGTCGGCGGCCATCGGCTTCTCGACGATGAGGTGGATCCCCCGCTCGGCACAGGCCACAGCCGCATCCGGGCATTGCGCATGCGGCAGGAAGAGAACGGCCAGGTCCAGCTTCTCCTTATCGATCATCTCGCGCCAGTCGGCATAGCCGCGCACTGGGAACTCTTGGACGAAATGATCGAGAAGAGCGGGGTTGGCGTCCGCGACGGCCACAACGCTCACGCCATCTATCGCTTCAAAATGGGGCATGTAACTGCGCGGGTGCAGGTGGCCCAGCCCCAGGATACCTACAGATAACGCCTTCATACGGCCCGAGCCCTCCGTTCTCACATTCTCTTTCTTGGCGACCGGGGCGGGCGTTTCCTGCTAAACCCGGATGGCATCCGGTGCGAGGGGTACGGAGGCTCCGGGCGGCCAGCAGGCGGCGCGGCAAAACCGCTGCTCCGGGAAAGAGAAAGGGCGGGGTTCTCCCGCCCTTTTCTCTCCACCTTCCCGAGGATGCGCGGCACGCGCCCGGCACCCGGCCAGCATGCCACCGCGATACGCAGATGCTGATGCCCGGTTTCGGACGGTTGCGCGTCAGATGCTGGTGAGCCGGATCCGCCTCATCTGGGAGTCGCCGGCCAGACAGCCAGGGAACCATCGGCCAGGGCAGCGACGATCCGCGGCAGCTTTCCGGGGAGCACCTGCACGTGCGTCACAGGCGAGGCAGCGCGCAGCGACCGGCGGATCTTGCCGTCGCGCCCGAGGATCACCACGCCGGCGCTCCCGGCCGCCGCGACGATCTCTGGCTGGCCGTCGCCATCCACGTCCGCGAGGAGCGCGCCGTTGATCGCATCGCCGACCGAGACCTTCCAGCGCGGCGAGCCATCCGGCTTGCACGCATAGACGAATCCGCTATCGCCCGCGGCGTACACCTCCAGGGGCGCCCCCTTGGGCCGGTGCGTCAGAATGGCGCGCACGGCATCGCCGGCATTCACCTCCCACAGGCGCTCGCGCGCGCCGGTGATCGCGTGGAACTCGCCCAGGTCGCTCCCCGCCAGGATCTCCTCTTTGCCATCGCCATCCAGGTCGGCTGCGGCGACGCAGGTGTGCTCCGGCCCCAGGGTGTAGTTCTGCCAGCTCACCCGGCCATCCGGACCCAGCAGGTTGAGCCGGTAGTAGGCGTTGCCCGCGATCACGGAGCGCCGGCCATCGCCATTCACGTCCGCCAGGGCGCACGCCGTGGCGCTATGGGCATAGATGACAGTGTCCCACTTCTCCTTGCCCTCTGCGTCCACGGCGATATACTTCCAGCACAGCAGCCCGGCGACTACCTCCGGCTTGCCGTCAGCTTCCAGATCACCCACGCACAGGGTGATCACATCGCCCGCGAGGCCGCGATACGCCCGAGGTCGATGCTCCCAGCGGCGCTTCCCGGTGGCATCCAGGCAGAGGAGCCAGGCCGGCTGCCCCCCGGCGATCACCTCGTCGCGGCCGTCGCCATCCAGGTCGGCAACGGCCAGGGCATAGACGCGCCCACGCGCCTGATACGCCCACAGCCGCTTCCCACTCGCATCGATGGCGATGATCTCGCCGTTTGCCGTCGAGGCTACAGTGGCGAGCTCGCCCGCGGGGCCAAGCCTTCCAGACGCGAGCGCGGTGATCTCGGCGGGTCGGTCTGGGTCGCTGCCAAAGAACTCCACCTCCGCCAGGTAGATGATGCTCCCCTCGCCGGCGGGGGTCATCTTCAGGCGCACGTAGCGCGCCTTCTGCCGAACCGCGCAGGTGTAGAGGAAGTTGATGTTTGTTCCGAACTCTTCGGTGCCCGCCGGGGCAAACTCCGCGTCCACGCGCCGGCTATCGTTCTGGAAGCCGTCGTTACTCAGCCACAGCTCGCGCCGCGCGCCCTTCTGCGCCTCGGTAAGCTCCCAGGCGCGAATCCGAACGCTCTCGATCTCGCGCACCGCTCCCAGATCGAACGTCACTTCCGGGGCGACGCCGCGCGCCCACTGCACCGACTGCAGCGAGCTCCGGTAGCCCCCGTCCACCAGCTTCTCGACCGGGCCGTAGCGCCCGGTATGCGGCTGGTCGCACCGGATGCTCTGGACCTGAAGCGGCTTGCGATCCGCGCGAAACTCCCTGTACGTCCAGGCAGCCGGCATCGGCTCCTCACGCGCGCCAACCGTCGCGGCCGCTCCCTGGGATGGTGCCACCAGCGCCTCAGCGATGACGGCCGGGAGGGCGAAGCGATCCGCCTTCAGCGTGTGCCGGCCTGGCGCCAGCTCCAGGCGAACGGTGCCGTCAGCGTCCGCCCGGCTCTTCTCGCGGCCCAGCGTCCACGTCGCGCCAGGCGCCAGCCGGAGCACCACTTTGGCGGGCTTCTCCGAGACCAGCACGCCCTCGCCGCGCTCCGCATCCAGCTCGATATCGACCGGCTGGTCGCTGCTGAAGAGAGGGCCGCCCGCGACCAAGCGGCGCGCGGAGGCCAGGGCATAGCCTGAGGGGGTGATCCGGAAGAGGGCCGCGTCCGTCTCAAGCTTGCCGCGCCGGGCGGGCCGGTCGGGGCCCGAAACGCCCCACCACACCGGCGCGGGTCCTCCCGTTACCAGCACTCCCTCCGCCCCTGCAGGCAACGCCTTGAGCGACTGCGGCCGGTTCGGCGACGACGCGTAGAAGAGGTTGCGGAAGAGATGCGTCTCTCCCTGGGCCAGGCGGCGCCCAACACGGAAGACGAGCGCGTGGATCGGCCATGCCCCCGCCATCCGCTCGAACCGGATGCGCCCGGCTAGGCCATCAGCGTTCTGCACCCGCGCCGAGCTCTCACGCTGTGTGATAGTGAGCGCGTTCCCTTCCAGCCTCGGCTCACCCAGCACGCGCCAGGTGCTCCCCAGGGTGTAATCGCCCGGGGTCTCTGCCGTCACCTCATCGATGACGACAAAGTAGCTCCCCTTCTGCCAGAGGAGGTGACGAGTCCAGGTGGCGCCGTTGTAACCGACAATCCGCGAAGAGGAGAAGCCGGCGCTCTTCAGGTCGGCCCGGCGTAGCAATCCGGCCACCGCGGGGAGGAGGGCGCTCTGCCCATCGCGGAGCACCGTCAGCGAGTTGTGATACTTGGGGCCGTTCCGGATGTACTCGCCATCCACCAGCCAGCAGGCGCCGCGGTCGGCGAAGTGGATGATCGCGTTGGCGTCAAAGTGCATGTGGTTGCCGCGCGCGTAGCCATCCAGGAGCAGGTATTGATTCTGAGGGTCCAGGCCATCACGGAAGGTGAGCTTGTCGAAGCTCTCCTCATAGGGCAGGTTCGGCTTCACCGGGTATTGGGCTTGCCGCTCGGTGTGATCATAGCACTGCTTGGGCAGCCGGCTGATGACAATCCCCACATGGTCAACCGGAGGCGTTGGCTCGACGCGGGGCGTGTAGGTCTCTTGCAGCTCGCCCGCGAGGGATTGGCCCGCGCGCATCGCCCCCCATAGATAGCGGCCATCGCGGTAGTACCAGGCACACCGCCCCAGGAAGTCGGGAATCCCCGCCGTCACGGTCCAATCAGTATGGTCGCCAAACGCCGGCTGGTTGCCGAGGTTGTCCACCACCATCAGGGCGTTTTCCGCGGCGCGCCGGGCGTGCCCCTCCGTGAAGAAGGTGTGGTCGCCACTCGCGAGTGACCAGATGATCGTATGCCGCAGCGGCAGCCACTGGTAGCTCGCGGAATCCTCCTGCGGCTTGGCCGCATGCTTCTGGCCGTTGAAGACGCCATCCGCGATGATCTTCCACTCCTTCGCGTAGGGGTGGTTGTAGTAGCGTCCGAAGTAGCGTGCGCCGAAGTAGCAGGCGAGCGCCGGCCAGGTCTGGTGGTTGTGAACGATGTTTCGGTTTTGCGCCCACCCCTGCACCGCCTCGGGCCGGTCCCACCTCTGATACAGGACACACTCCTGGACCAGGCGGAGGCAGTGGTTGGTGATCGCCAGACGCTCCGCGTCCGAGAAGACGGGCTCCTCTTCCAGGAGGTCCCAGGTGACGACGAAGTGCCACGCCCAGGAATCGCGGAATTCGCGGTCGTAGCGGCGCAGTGAGCTACGGATGTAGGGATCTTCCGCGTAGTAGCGGATATGACGCTCGATCAGCTTCCGGTAGAGCTCCAGGTGCGCCGGGTCGCCATAGCGGTGGTAGAGCACGGCGTGTTTGGTAATGTTGCTCGCTATCGCCCGCCCCACGCCGGGTTTCTCAAAGAGCGCCATCTCCTGGGCGAGGGTACGCTCTGCCTCTTCCGGCGAGAGCCGCGCGGGAATCGAGCCGGATCGGCCCTCGGGGCGCAGCTTCAACTCCAGGAGGCGCGGGAGGACCACGTCACTCCCCTTCGCCGTGTCGCGGATGATTTTGGCGAGCGCGTGCGCGGCGGCCGCCGCGCCCTCTTCGTCGCTTCCGCCAGCCACAATGCAGTTCACGCCGGTGGCGAAGGGGTCATGCACGCTGCGGATCTCATAACCCCCTTTGCCGGTGTAGCCCGCGTCCAGGCAATCATAATACGTGTGGTAGAGGTGCGCGACGAGTGGGTTGTTATCAAGATGGCCAAGCAGGATGCAGTGGCTCCACCCGGCCTCTTCCAGCGAGACCGACGCCGCAGGCTTCACCGGGAGCTCGACGCCGACCGTCTCCTTCAACGCGGCGTTGATCGTGGCCGCGCCCTGGCGGTAGACCTCTCCCTCGGCAATCGCGATCACCGCCTGGGGCTTCCCCTGCCTGACGAGCGGCGTCTCGATCACCAGGCGTTTGAGCTGCCCGGGCTGAATCAGATGGCGCTGCAGCTCCGCCTCGTCGCTCTCCTGCGCGCCTGCCGGGAGACCGCAAGCGACGAGGGCAACGAGAGCGAGGAGGAGAGAGCGCGCTGATAGCGTGGAACGGAGGCAGTGGCGCTTTGGCCAGAAACTGTCTGAAAAGAGATCGAGCTGTTTCATACGGTCTCCTCCTCGGGAAGCTTGCATCGCGAGTAAGCCCGCGCCGCCCACTCCCCTTCGCGCGGTGGATGCCGCGGCTGCCCAGTCCTCTTACAGGCAGCCAGTCATCTCCAGCGTCCCAAAGGGAAGCAGAACCCGCGGCACCGGCGCGCGCCCACATATCGCAGGCGTACGCCGGTGCCAGAGTCTACCTTCTCTAGTTCGCTCAGTCCACCCGGTACACGCCGACGTCGTCGAACCAGACCACATCCTCCTGCGTGGACTGGCCAGCCATGCCGAGGAGGACGACGAGCTTCCCGGCGCCCTCGGGCACCTCGACCACGCCGAAGATCTCGCTCCACTCGTTAGCCGGACCTTCAGTGGTGAGCGTCTTATCCAGCTCTTCGAGCGTCCAGCGGCCCTGCGCCGTCTGCCAGCGGACGCGGATCCATGTGTTGCCCTTTCCCTGGATCCGGCGCATCGCGCGAATGGCGTAGCACTCGCCCGGCTTCACGTCGTAGGACTGGATGAAGCAGCCATTCCCCACGCCCGCGGCACGCGCCGAGCCTTTGCCAGAGTGGCCCGTCTCGCGGTCCCACGAGAAGACGCCCTTCGAGGTTTCCAGCTGCCAGCTGCTCCAGCCCGCGGGCGCGCCGCCCTGTTTCCAATCAACCTGAACGCCCTGGTTCGAGGCGGCCTGCTCCGAGGCAAAATCGGCGTTGCGCGCCAGGTTGGCCAGCTTGCCCTCCTTCTCCAGGGTGGCGATACGGGCGCGGCCGTAATCCGCCGGATCGCGGGCGAAGCGGAGCGCGTCCTCGCTTCCCGGCAACGCCTCGGGCCACGTCTCCTTGTTCACCCTGGGGTTCGGGGTGGACCACCAGCGGAACTTCTCGCCGTACATCCAGACGTACTCGTCGGCAACGCGCAGCGCCGTCGCCACGTTCTTGCGGAGCCGGAGCACACGCGGTTCCCCCAGGCCATCGATGTACCACTGGGAGGTGGGTGGGTTCCAGTAGGCATCGAGGTAGATCCCGAAGCCCGCCTGCACCTGCGCCCGGTACTTCGCGCGGTTCTCCGGCGAGATCAGCTGCTGGCAATCGCCCTTGATCCGCACCGCCGCCTCCAGGAACTGCGTGGTGCTGTTGTAGCGATAGGCGTTCTCGCACCCGTCCACCAGCTTCACCGCCGGCGGGATCACGTCGAGCCAGCCATCGACGAACGCGGGGAGAAGCCCGTAGCCCGACGTCTCCAGCACGGCGTTCGGGTTGGCGTGACCCAGGGCGTTGGAGTTGATGACCAGCATGAAGTAGGTGAAGATGGTAAGATCAGGATACTCGCCGATGACGGCACGCATCACCTCGCGCCCGCGCTCGCGCGCTTTCGCCTGGTACTCGGCGAAAGTGTGCTGGGCTTTCTGCGGCTGGGCCAGATAGTTAAACTGCGCGTGAGGCGGAGTGTAGGGCTCGGGATCGAAGTGGAGCCCCTTCAGGCCGCCTTCCTTCGCGATCCAGGCGGCGATGCGCCAGTGCTCCACCACGTTCTTCCAACCCTCGTCGTCGAACCAGTCGACATTCCCCGGGTTGGCGCCGACGGTGACGAAGTTGTCGGTGAAGCGGGTGAACCGGCACGCCTTCAGATCCTCGACGCTCTTGTTGAACCAGCGCTGCTCCCACGCCTGGGCGCTGAAGGTCGACCTCAGGAAACACGATTTCCCGTCGTCCCTGGTGCCAACCGCCTCGAGGATCACGCCGTCGAAGGGGCGCTGCTCCATCTGGGCCAGGTTCTCACGCAGGCGCGCGGTATCTGGCTTATCC
This sequence comes from Armatimonadota bacterium, assembly GCA_012512265.1. Taxonomy (GTDB): domain Bacteria; phylum Armatimonadota; class JAAZEB01; order JAAZEB01; family JAAZEB01; genus DUUU01. The sequence goes on from JAAZEM010000066.1 coordinate 28,331, forward strand.
CAACCGGTGGCAATCAGTTTCTTGCGCGGCGCCCTGCTCTGCGCCGCCGCCGGTGCCGCGAGCCCGACGAGGAACGCCAGGCCAACCAGCACAGCGAGCAGGTGGTGGTTGAACCAATAATGAGATCTGTTCATAGGGTAAGCACCTCCCGACCGTGAAGTCCCCCCCCGCCCGAGGGGTAGTAACAGATTCGCGCGAGCCGCTGGCTCTCCTGCTTCTAAGGAAACGCCAGGGAATCGCGCCGCGGCCCGTCACGCCTCCGGCATGGCCCACGCGCCCGCCCCGCGCGGAGCGGCACATCCCTCGCGGCGACGCGGGAGGCGAGGGCAGAGAGGCTCTTCAACGCAGGAGTCGGCGAGCGCCACCCGGAATCATACAGTATGTTTGTGCTTGCCCGGAGTACCCCAACAACGCGCTGGCTCGGAGGCGGAGATGGCTGAATCGCCGTCTCGCACCCGGCGATCCATTGCTCCCATCCTGCTCCTCCTGGTGGTCACGGCTGCCGCCTTCTCGGAGGCGCGCTCGTTCGACTTCGTCGCCTGGGACGACGATGTCAACCTCTACCAGAACGAACGTTTTATAAGGGGCACGCCAGATATCGCCTACTTCTGGCGCACGCCGTTCTTTGGGATGTACATTCCGGTCACCTACACGGTGTGGGGGCTGCTCGCCGCCGTGGCGAAGCAGGCGCCCGCCGCGCCCGGAATGCCGGCGCTGAACCCGTCTATCTTCCACCTGGCCAACCTGGGGCTGCACCTGCTCAATGTGCTCCTGGTCTTCGCCATCCTGCGGCGGCTTCTGGATAAGGAGTGGGCCGCAGCGGCCGGCGCGCTCCTCTTCGGGGTACATCCGATCCAGGTGGAGGCCGTTGCCTGGGCCACCGGGATGAAGGACGTGCTGGGCGGGTTCTTCTCGCTCCTGGCCCTGTGGGGCTATCTCTCCTACGCGGCAGAGAAGCGCGCTCGCCCCCGAGGCTGGAAGTACGCAGCGGCTACCCTCGCCTACGCCCTCGCCCTCCTCTCGAAGCCAAGCTCCGCGGCGATGCCGGTGGTGGCGTGGGTCCTCGATTGCTTCCTGCTGCGCCGCTCGTGGCGCCAGGCCACGGGGGCGCTGGCGCCGTGGGCCATCCTCGCCGTTCCGGCCGCGATCGCGACCAAGCTTGCCCAGGATCCCGATGCCAGCGTCGGCTTCATCACGCCGCTCTGGGCCCGGCCTCTCGTCGCTGGCGATGCTCTCGCGTTCTACCTCGGGAAACTGGCGCTTCCCGTGGGCCTCATCCCCGACTACAGCCGCTCGCCCGCCTCCATTCTGAAGAGCGGTCAGGTCTACTACACCTGGCTCGTGCCGGCCGCGCTCGCTGGCATCGCCTGGACCTGCCGGAGGCGCTGGCCGTGGCTGCCGGTCTCGCTCGCGGTCTTCGTCGCCGGGCTGCTGCCCGTGCTTGGCTTCACGCGCTTCGTCTTTCAGGAGCTCTCCACCGTCGCCGACCGTTACGTCTACCTATCGATGCTCGGGCCGGCACTCGCCCTGGCCAGCCTGGCAGTCACCTGCGATCTCCGCTGGGTGAGGGCCGGCATCGGCGGCATTCTGGCGGTGCTGGCGGGGCTGACGCTCTTCCAGAGCCTGCACTGGTACGGCACGCAGCCGCTCTTTGAGCACACGTTGACGGTAAACCCACGCAGCACCATCGCGCACAACAACCTCGGGGCGCTCCACTACATGCGGGGAGATTACGCCCGAGCCGCCACGCACTATCAGGCATCGCTCGAAGTGCTCCCGAACGATGCTCCGGTGCACGACAACCTGGCCATGGCGCTCTTGCTCCAGGGGAAGCAAGAAGAGGCAGTGCGTCACTGGGAAGAGGCGCTGCGCATCGACCCGGGGTGGGCGCGCGCGCACTTCAACTACGGTGCCTATCTGGCCAGTACGGGCAGGATGGACGAGGCGCGCGAACACTGGCGCGAAGCAGTGCGCTGCGATCCCGAATTCGTGCCCGCCCGGCGCGCTCTGGAGCAGGCCGGAGACGTGCCGTAGAGCGTGGTCTCTTCCCCCGCGTTTTCCGCCCCTCCGCCATCTCCCCCCAACACGCCATCCCTCCACCTCGCCCCACTGGCGTACAACTTGCACACTCGGGCACCCAGGAAAGGCAGGTGATCGCTCCGATGCGAACAGGCAGAAACAGGGCCCGGCGGGCGATCCTCTGGTGCGCCCTCCCGGCGCTGGCACTCGTGGGTGCCGGCCCCGCGGCAGCGGCACCTGAGGGACCCGAAACACCGGCACCGGCAGCGCCTGCGGCAACAACCGAGAGAACCTACATCCCTTCCGTGACGATCACGCCTGAGGTTTTCACTCCTCAGGGCGAGCCGAGGATGTACCCGGTGGGCGGCGGGCGCGAGAGTGTCTGGCAGCCGGGGATGCCCGTCTACGTTGGTGATCGAATCGTGCTGAGGATGTTCGCCTCTACTGGGGACGCGCGGCTCGCAGAGATGCGCGTGCGCCTCGATAATGAACCACTGCGCACGCTGACCCAGGCGCCGTGGTCCATAGAGATCGACACCAGCAACCTGAGTCCCGGCTACCACTTCGTCGAGGTGTTCGCCGTTTCCAGCGATCCTTCGGCAGACATGGGATCTGGGACAACCATCTTCTATGTGCGCGAGCCTGAGCCCGTGAGGGAAGCGGCTGCTCCCGAGCCACGCACCGAGACCACGGTGACGACCGGGGCGGTGCAGGAGATGATGACGGAGGAGCCCACGACAGCGGTCGCCGGCGTGCGTCAGACGCCGGAAGAGGCGTTCCAGCCGCCTGCGCACCCGGGCCGAGAGATTCCCATGCGCGATGGGATCCCGCTCTACCAGGCGGGCCTGGATATCTCTCTCCATTCAGCCGATCCGGCCGTGGAGCAGATGCTCGCCCAGGATGGCGTGGTGCAAGTGACCAAGCCGACGCTCTTCCGTGTCACCGTCGGCAACAATGCCCGCCGCATCATCTACGCGCTGATGCGCAATGGGCAGGAGATCTATCGCTCCGATCCGCTGCCGACCAACGCGCTGATCCGCCTGCAGCCAAAGACAGACGCGGACTCTGTCGGGCTGCAGCCCGGTGAGGTGAGCCTCTGGGTCTGGGCAGGGAATGAGGAGGAGCTCTACGGGGCACCAGACATGGCCCGGGTGGAGATTGCACCGCAGCAGTGAGGGCTCTCGCAGATCCTCTCACCTAAGGCGCGCTTCCGGAAGCCGGCGCCGGCGCTTCGCTCGGCTCCGGACCGGAAGCCTGCCTATATCCGGTGCAGTTCCGCAACACGAGACGTGAACAAAGGAGCATGACTCATGCGGAGAACCATGAAATACGGACTGCTGTGCCTGGCGGTGATGGCGGCGAGCCTGAGCGTGCCTGGCCAGGTCTCCGCCGCTCGAGCCCAAAGAGTGCCGCCGATGTCGTTCCTGGAGTATCGCGCCGACACGGTCGAGGCACTGGCCCTGCAGGCTGAGCAAAATCCTCAAGTGCGGGCGCGCTACGCCAGGCATTTCGGCATCCCTGGGTCGCGGGTTGCGCAGTTCATCCGGGAGAACCTGGTGATCAGCTACCTGCCGGCCAGCGGACGCTATCGAGTCTACTACGTGCGCCCCGGCGGCCGCATCGTCGCCCGCCAGGTCTACCTCCCGCGCGGGACCCGCGTCCTGGCGCTGCGCAACGGAGAGCCGGTGCTCCGGTGGATCTGCGGCAACGCGATGGTGCCGGAGCTGCCGGAGGTCGCTGTGCGCCCAGTGCGGCAAGTACCACAGGTGCCCGAGGTGATCAGTGTGCCCTCTGAGCAGGTGGTCCCGGTCTCGCGGGTGGTGAGCGTTCCGTTCGAGCAGGTGGCGGTGAGGGAGATCGTCCCGCCGGTTGCGGTTGCCGCCGCGCCGGTGCCGGTCGCCCCTGTGCCGATTCCGGTATCGCGAGCCGCCGCCGCCGTGCCGGTGGTAGCCCCCGTGCCGGCGCCGACCCCGGTGCCCCCACGGCCTTCCTCCGTGGTGCCGATCCTGGCCGCTGTCCCGCCGATCACCTTCATCGGTGGTGAGCGGCCGCAGCCACCGCCGCCGATCACTGAGCTGCCGCCACCGGAAATCCCGGTTCCGGAGCCCGGCACTCTTGCGATGCTGACGCTAGCGGCGGGGCCGATGGCCTGGGCCGCCGCGCGCGGCAAGCGCCGCAACAGCCGTTCTGAGTAGAAAGCGGCACAGCGGGTCAGGGCGGGGAATCCCCCGCCCTGATCTGCCTCTGGTGCGCCCTCAGCGCCTCACTCGGCCGCGGGCGCCAGGGCAATCCAGTCGAGGTTCAGGCTCTCCCCATCGATGTTTTCCAGCCGGATCGTCGCCTCGCCGGCCGGGAGATCGAGGAGCAACGCGCGGCCATCGGCGCCCGTCGTCACGAAGGTACGCCAGTCATCGCGCTCGTTGCTGTAGCCGCCGGTGCCCCGCAGCTCCATCGCCTCGGCTCCGGGGGGTGTCTTTCCATTCACCGTCAGCTTTCGCAGGGCGCGCGCCTCCGCCGTGCATGCCCGGATGAGGAGCTGGTAGCGGCCCGCGCGCGCTACAGGCACCTTCCACTCCACCCAGTGCCCGGCATGATCCCAGTGGAAGAAGGAGCGCCCACTCGCGCCCACCTTGCGATCCGTCACTTCCACGCCCCCGCCACCCTGGGCCGAGAACTCCTCGGCCTCAACGCGGACGCTTCCCGCCGGGAGCGCGGCATCAGGCGGGAGCACCTGCAGCGTCATCGAGGCCTGCACCGGAGGCGGGGGCGGCTCGATCTCGAACCGGGGTCCGCCGGGCGCGCGGGGTGGCTCCGGAACCGCGCGTGGCTCCAGCGCCGGCACGTAGACCGCCTTCTCCCGACGCTCGCCCGTGAAGGGAGCGCCGTTCAAAGTGGCCGGGCCGGTGGCCGCGAAGAGGAGCTGCTCGCCGCCGGTGCAGGCGAGCTCCGTCGCGTTCCCGCGCGGCGCGGCGCCCGCGCCATCCACCTTCACACGGGCGCTAAAGAGCGTCTCTCCCGCTTTGCGCAGGAAGCTCCCTTCGGCCAGGAACCAGCTCCGCTTCGCTCCCTCTTCGCGGAAGAAGAGGACGCGGGCATCCGTCTCCAGGTCACCCACGCGGATCACGCCCTCACCGGCATGATTCACGAGCCACAGGTCGCGAAAGCGGCGGTCGCGGTCAACGATCGTGGCCACCACCGCGGTCACCGCGCCCTGGCCGCCGTCTCGGGTGGCCGTGACCGGCTCCAGAGTCACCTTCGCGGGGGGCACGCCCGGCGGCGTGGGATAGAGGAGCGTCACGAAGCCCGCGGGCATCTCCTGGTCCAGGGTGAACTGAGTCACCTCCACGGGAGTCTTCTTGTACCACGAGTAGCTCACCGCGCCGTCGACGATGGCGGTCTGCATCCCTGGCTGAGGGAGCCCGGCGATCACCAGCGAGGGCTGTGCCTCGCTCTCTGGCTTGCCCGTCAGGGTCACCGTCGCGCCCTCCGCCTTGGCGGTGAGGCGCTCGGTGGCGTGCCAGCGCTGGTCCAGCCGGTGCTTCCCCTCCCCGGTGAGGCGATCCACCACCAGCCAGTAGCCGGGGCCGGCCTCGTTGGGCTGGCGGAAGGCCACCGTGCGCTCGTGGATGAGCGGCTCCGAGTTGTCCGTGGTCCCGTAGAAGAGGTCGAACTGGTCGGTGCTCACCCATTTCGCGGAGAGCGGATCGCGCCGCTTTTGCGTCTTCTCATCGACCATCACGGTGTTGTGCCCCGAGGTCTGGTAGAAGGGCGCGCGAATCGGCCAGGCGTAGGCATAGATGCCGGTATCGATGAGGAGCTCGGTACCATAGGCGTAGACGCTGAGGTGTCCCATATCCTCGTGGCAGTGGCCGAGGAAGCCGCCCCAGTCGACAATGCTCCACAGGGCGTTCGGGTCGTTCCAGGCGCTGCGGCTCACGTAGAATCCGCCGCCGCTGAAAGCGTAGGAGCGATGCACCGGCGGCTTGCCCTCCCGGCCCTCGGTGAGCACCCAGAGCATATCCTCGCGCCGGAACATCTGCCACCCGCGCCGGAGGGGGCTATCCACGGCCATCATGCCGCTATCACCAATCTGCTCCATGCGCCGGTTCGGCTTGCTGCCATAGAGGTAGAACTCGTGCATCTGCTCCAGCTTCTGGACGAAGCGGTCGCGACCAGGCACATCCACCTTGTTGAGAAGCCCGAGCTGCACCGGCCGCATGAAGCAGTTGAGCGTCATGAGGTGGTAGCCAGGCGTGCGCTCCACGTGCACGCCATCCGAGAGAACCTGTATCTCGAGCTCGCGCTGCAGCCGGCGGTAGCCCTCGTCGCGCCACGTCTTCGCCTCTTTGAACTCGGGGAACATGATCCCGAGCTCGACCAGGCCCTGAGCCTCCGCGACGACCCAGTTGCCGTGCTTCGCCTGCTTCTCCATCAGGAACCGCCCGTGCTCTCGCAGGAGGGTGAGGAAGACGAACTGGGCATCGGCGGTCCAGTGGGGCGATTCCCGGATCTGCAGCCAGCTATCGATCCAGCTCGAATAGATGCGAACGGTAGCGTTCAGAGTGCTCCAGGCGAAGCGCCGGCGCTCGGGGCTCCAGGGCTCCATCGGGTTGTCCTTGCCGAAGTCGAGCAGCTGCTGCACGATCTCCTCGGCATACTTCTCGTTTCCAGTCTGCCGGTAGGCGGCGGCGAGGGTGGACCAGTGGAAGCACCGATGGATCTTGGTGGGCCACTCGACATCGATAATCGGGTGGACGTGCCAGTTGAAATCGGGCCCCAGATCGAACGTGGGCTCCTTGTAGGAGTGGATTGGAAACTTGTGGGTGAGGAGCGCATCGGCGCGCGCATCCGTGGTCACCGCCGGGTTGCGCACGGGCGGATCCTCATATTGCGCGTAGTAGCTGGGCGTCTTGCGCGCGCGGTAGTATTCCAGCAACGCCTGCCGCGCCGCCGGCCACTCCTGGCGGGCCACTGCGGCCTTCACCTTTTCCAGGCCGGGGCGGTCGAGGTCAAGGCCTTCGAAGAGCGCGGCATCATCCAGGAAGATCCGCCGCCACCAAGGGGCGGCGAGCTCGATCTCGGCCAGATCGGCATCCAGCTCCGCGCGGGCCTCGCGGGGGTTCGCCGGCTCCGTCGTGGCCAGCTTCTCCCCTTTGGCAATCGTCTCCGCCAGCAGCTTGAAAGGATCCCACATCCGGTTGCGCCTGGCAAGCGCCTGCAGTGGTGCCAGCAGCTCCTGATACGGCTGCAGCTTCTCTCGTAGCTCTCCCATGCGCTGCTCCCAATTGCCCGCGAAGAAGCGGGCCGCATCGGCAGGCTGACCATCTGCGCCGGTGGCCAGAGTCACCCGAAGGCTCCCATCCGGCCCGGTGGCCAGCACGCGCCACGAATATTCCTTGCCCAGGGGAAGCGCCTCCGGCAGCTGGAAACGATTCCCGGTGACCGGATAGCGCCGGACGCGATCCGGCGCGAAGTCGCCTTCTGGAGCGATCTCCAGCACGGCCTGCCCGGGCACCTCATCCCACTGGAAGAGGGGCCGGCCATCACGCACGACCGCATCCTGTGCCGGGCCCAGCGCCTTCGCGGGGACGGCTTTGCGCAGCGAGACGTCGTCCCACCACGCCCGGCCTGCCCCATGATGGAACAGCACCAGGTTGAAGCGCGTGGTCTCCGGGGGCAGGATCACCGCCCACTCATGGTAGCGCCAGTCGTAAGCGCCAGGCTGGCAGAGGCGATAGTCGCTCTTGAGCACCTCGCCCTTCGGGCCCACCGAGGTAATGCGTGCCGAAGTGCGGAGCTGATGGGTGCTCTCGCCCTCCACTTTCACCCACGCGGAGAGGAGGTAGACGGCCTTGGGATCGGTCTCCTCCGGCCCGAAACCGACCGAGAGGCCCGCGCGGCCCTGTGGGTCGCCATCGATCCGCATAGAGCACCGGCCGGTGCGCGCCACCTGCGTGTCGAGAGCCACCTGCGAGCCGGTATCCCAGGTGCTAACGCCCCATCCTTCCGGCCGGCCATCGTAATTGGTATCCAGCTCGAAGCTGCGGTTGGCAAGTAGCTCGCCTGCCGGGCGGTCGTTTCCGGGGATCGGCTCGGTATCGAGGGTGAAGTTGGCGAGGTGGAGGACTGTCTCCGGATCGAGGCGGTGCGCCCAGTTGGAGCTGAACGCCACCCACCGGATCTGGTGCCATCCCACCGGCTGGCGCGCGGATGCCATCGCGTCGAGCGAAACCTGGAACTCGCGCCACCCTGTGAAGTCGGTCGTGAAGGTGAAGGAGTAGTAATCCGCGCCTTCAGTCTCCGGGTTCCCCGAGTCGATCACCAGGGTGATCACGGAGTCGGTAGGCTTCGCGACGTGGGTGGCGAAGCGGAGCGTCTTGAACCGGGTCCAGTCGGCCGGCGCACCCTTCGCCTCCACGCGCGTCACGCGCGCGATGTCGTTCCAGGCGAGTGCCGGTTTCCCCCGGTAGGTCACCGCCGGGTCGGGGGCCAGCCCCGTCCACTCATCTAGTTGCAGCGTCTCGGCACTCGCCGGTGCCAGGATCAGCAGAAACGCCAGTAACCACAGCATCGATTCCCCTCCCGCAGCCCCACATCCGGCGTGGGCTCTTGTGTCGAGTGGTTCGATAGCGTCCCCCCCGGCCCCTGCCGCGGACAGGCGGAAGCGGCGGATCTATCGAAAGAGAGTGGCGGGAGGTGTGAATGGCCGCCTGGGGGAAACCCGAGAGGGGCGCCCGACGGCAGAGCATTCGCTCCTGGATGGCGGGCGCCCGGCTCACGTGCCCTGCCACGGCGATAGGAAAGGGAATCGAGTTGCCACTCTCACCTGCGTTCTTAGAGAGGTACGTACATTTCATCTTTGGACAGGAGCACCCCGAGATAGATGCCTACCTGCGGGAGGTGGCCGCGCTGGGAGTGCGCCACGTCTTCCTCCGGGCGGAGGAGATCGCGGAGCTGCGTCCGGAAGCGTGCGTGCCGGTGGCACGGGTAGCGACAGCGCTCGCCGAGTCCCGGCTTCAGGTGCATACGGTGCATGCCCGGTTTGGCGGGCCCTTCATGCTCGGGGCGACGCGCCCGGACGGCCGGGCCGAGGCGCTGCGGGTTCACGAGGAGACGCTCCGCGCCGCGGCCAGTCTTGGAAGCGATAACGTCGTGTTCCACCTGGAGGCGGCGTATTCCCCCGAAGCGGAGGCCGCCGCGCGCGCGGTGCTCGACCGTCTCCTGGCGGTCGCGGAAGCGAAGCGGGTGCGCCTGGCGCTGGAGGTGCTCTCGCCCGGGTGCTACGGCTCGCGCGTCGAGCACCTGTCAGTTCTCCTGGAGCAGTATGCCTCGCCCTGGCTGGGGATCTGCCTCGATTTCGGGCACGCGCACCTGGCGGGCACGCTGGCCGAGTGGATCGATGCGATGGCAGCGCACATCTTCACGCTGCATCTGCACGACAACGATGGCACGCGCGACCAGCACCAGCCCCCCGGATGCGGCACGCTGGAGTGGCCGGCGATGCTGGGCCGGCTCCGCCGGGCGGGGTATCGCGGCCCGCTGGTGAGCGAGGCGCGCACGCCCGCGGGATGGGATTCGGCGCGGCTGATCGAGCAGTTTGAGACGGTTTGCGGTCCGTGGGCCGCCCCGGAGCCGGAGGGGTAGGCGGCACCGCGAGTTCTTGGGAGAGGAGAGACGCGCATGCTTCAGGCACTACAGGAGCGGTTTGGTATCGAGGGAGCGGTGACGTTCGTCGCCGGGAAGAACGGGCTGCCGACGATGGCGCTGAGGCACGCCTCGGGCGCCGGCGCGGTGATCTACCTGCACGGGGCGCACGTCACGTCGTGGACGACGCCCAAGGGAGAGGAGCTGTTCTTCGTGAGCCGGGAGTCGCGGTTCGCGCCGGGCCAGCCAATCCGGGGCGGGATTCCGGTCATCTTCCCGCAGTTTGGCGGGGGCGAGCTCCCGCAGCATGGCTTCGCGCGGATCAGCGAGTGGGCCGTGCTCCGCACCGGCGTGGCCGAGGGGGGCGAGATCACGGTGGCGCTCGGCCTGCACGAGAACCCGGAGACGCTGGCGATGTGGCCGCATCCGTTTGCCCTGGAGCTGGAGGCACGCCTGGGAGAGCGCTCGCTCCATCTGGACTACCGCGCGCAGAACACGGGTAGCGAGGCGTTCGCGTTCACCTGCGCCCTGCACACCTATTTCCGCGTGGCCGACATCCGGCGGACGGCGCTCCTGGGCCTGGAAGGCGTGACGCGCATCGACACGCTGCGCGACGACATCCGGGAAGTGGAGACACGCCGGGAGATCCGGTTCGACCAGGAGACCGACTTCATCTACGAGAGCGCGCCGGATAGCGTCTTGCTCGTCGACGAAGGGAACGCCCGGAAGCTCCGAATCGAGAAGGCCGGCATGCCGGATTACGTCGTTTGGAACCCGTGGATTGAGAAGTCGCGGCGCATGCCCGACTTCGGCGACGACGAGTATCCGTGGATGCTCTGCGTGGAGACCGGCGTGATGGCCCGCCCGACCACCCTCCGCCCCGGCGAGCAGTGGAAGGGCACAACCACATTCCGCATGGAGGCTTGATCTAAGGGGGGAATTATCCGCAGATGGCGCAGATTATCGCAGATAGAATGAACCTTCCTGCCATGCCAGTGCAGCCCCGCCCGCGCCCGGCATAACCCAAAGCCCGGTCGGGTTTCATTCCATTTGTGTTCTCTGCGCCATTTGCGGATAATAGTTCCATGTGGTTTCTTGGGAATCATAGTCACCTGGAATAGGAGCGAGCGGCAGGTAAGCCACACCCTCGGTGCCCGCTCCAGGAATCGGGTATGCTGCCGTACGAGTGCGTATGCCCGCGTGTGGCACCTGTGGAATATGTCGATGCTATCGACATATCGCTCGAATATGTCGATTTTCTTCCGTTTTTTCGACATATTAGCAGTCGGGCGTGGCGAAACTGGAAGCTCACGAATGGCGCAGGCAATAACCGCGTGCGCTCTCTGAGTGGCCGCCGAGCGCCATTGTCGATAATGGCGCTCTCCGCGCATCCGGGATGTTGCAATCCCTCGTAGAAGGAGATAGCTACAGGGCCTTGCCGGACACCGGGTTGAGCCGCAACAGGGGCCATCATGCGGGAAGTCGACGGTGCTCAGTTGTCGGTGGCTCCAGACACCGTTCGGCTGGCGACATCCGTGCATTAGGCATTTGTGACCGGATACCGGTCTTTCCAGCGCCCGCAGGGAGAATTACAGGGCCGCGATGGCGTCTCATGGCAATCCGTGTCGTGTGTGTCCACATCTTCACGATCCGGGGCAACTCATCGAGAGACCCTCGCTGTGATGCGAAAGGACTATCGCTCTATTCATGACCGCTGGGCTCCCCCATCGCCCGGTCGTGGTGCTGTGCCCGCATGGAGAACAGGCCGGTTGCGGCGTCGCTCATGTGCTTCAGCGCGCCCGCGAAACCGTGCGCGTTGCCGGTCCGGGTGTTCCACGGCGCGCCAAGCGTGTTCTATTCCGACCATCCCCGCTCACCGTCCGGGTGGCCGGTATCCGTGCGCCCGTGCAGGCTATTGAACTGCGGACCGGATCACCTCGAGCGCACCGTCCAAGTCGAGCGCGTTGTGCGCGAAGAGCCGCGTCTGTAGCTCTTCTGAGAGATAGCCGTCGTACTTCTCGCGTGTCTTTATCGGGAAGGCGGCCGCGAGCTCCATAGCCGTCGGGTGCGAGGTCAGGAGCCCGGCCAGCGCGGCCCGCACTTCGCCAGGCTGCGCTTTCTCGAAGGTCAGCGTGAACTCGTCTTCGCGCACCTCGAGCCCGGCCGCGTCCCGGCACAGCGCGGCCAGGGTGCGCTGGATGCGGCTGCCTGTCCAGGGGAACCACACCGTGTGGCGGCCGGTTGCCACGAAAGCCTGCTCCGACAGGCGGCACTCCCTGGCGACTGCGCGCGCCTGGCCCACCATCTGCGTCGGGCGCAGGCACGCGAAGATCGCGATGATTGCCATTGCTAACAGGAGTTGGATCAAGGTGAAGCCGGTATGCTTTCGCTTCATGCCAGGCGCCCTCTCTCGAGCATCCCCGTATTGTGCCAGTCGCGCTGCCGGATTATCCCACAAAGCCGTTCTGATGTGCAGTCTCACGAAGAAGCCCGGGAAGAGGCAACAGGAGGGGGATGATGCACAAATGGCGCAGATGAGCACAGGTAACCTGTGCTCATCTGCGCCATCTATGGATAACGGTTGGAAATCCGTGGAGCCGACGAAGGGAGTCGAACCCTTGACCCGCGCATTACGAATGCGCTGCTCTGGCCACTGAGCTACGTCGGCATCGCACTCCAAGCAAGCAGATTATAGCATCCTACCGAGATCGTGTCAAGATCGATTCCGCGGCTTTTCTCCACGGAACGGGCAGGCCGGAGGTGCCGTCCCCAACGCTTGCCCAGGGATACCGCGCGCCCACATGCTTAGACCAGTGGTCTCCTGCTCAGAGATTCTTGTCTGTGGAAGGTCGGACCTCGCGCTCCTCTTCATCGCTCAGGTCGTCGCTCGTCGTCGGACCAGCTGCCGGCTCCTCATCGATGCCCAGTTCTTCTTCCTCGATCACCGCTTCCTTGCCGCTCTTCCCACGCAACTCCTCGATCTGGGCGCGCTTTTCGGCAATCTGCGAGTCGATCTCCGCGACATCGGCGCACAGCGCCAGGAGCGCCGAGTTCTTGACCAGGCCCTTGCCATACAGTTCATAGACCTTGCGCCCCATCTCTTGAAAGATGCCCCCCTTGCGGGCGTTGAGGGCGCCAATGTCTAGGCTCAACCGCGCCGTCTTGGCAGTCACGTCGAGCGTCTCGCCCAGGCGCTCGAACACCGTACGAACAACCTCCGCGGGGCGCTGTCCCTGATCCTCCGGCCTCTCTCCGTCAGCCATCTTTCCCTCCGCGATCCGCCGCTCGCCGCGGGCTCAGATGCTCTCCATCGCATCGCGCGCTTCCTCCGCTTCCGCGGAGTCTGGAGCCAGCTCTACCACGCGACGCCATGCATCCATCGCATCCTGCAGGCGTTCCATCTCCTGATAGGTGTAGCCCAGCTGAAGGTAAGCGCCCACGTTGTCGGGATCGAGACGCAGCGCCTCGAGGAACTCCGACACGGCGCGCTCGTACTCGCCCATCTCGCTCAGGGCGACGGCCAGATTCGTGCGGTAAACGGGATGCGTGGGCACCAGCGAAACTGCGGCGCTGAACTCGCGCACCGCCTCTCCGAACTCATCATTCTCATACAGCTCGGAGCCCCTGGAGTTGTGCTCCTCGGCGCGCTCGCTGATCACAGACGCCAGCCCATCCTCCTCGGAGGGGAGGACACCGGCCTCCTGCTCTCTCACCGGTTCGGCGGCAGCAAAGAGCACGGCCCGCGCTTCACGGTGCGTGCCACAGTTGGCGCAAAAAACCCAATCCTTCTCCAGCGCCGCGCGGCAGGCGCTGCATACCTCCTGCAGTCGCTCGCCGCACGTTGGGCAGAAGTGGAAGTCACGCCGCGTAGGACGCCGACAGCGTGGGCAGACCTCGGGCGCGTCTTCCCCGGTGCGAACCACACCCATCAGCAATGCCTCCTAATCCGAGCGGGAGACAAACGACTGTTCCCCAACACATCCGCTCCTCTGGCGGACGCGTCTCATTATACGTTGGGAGAGGGTTTAGTGTCAACGAAATGGATCTCTTCCGGGGGCTTCCGCGATGACCGCGCGGTAGCTCCTCTCCCCTGGGGCCGGCGCGGGGAAATCAGCAGTACTACGGATGAAGGGACGGACATGGATGGAGAGGGTGCGCACGCCCGGAGTTGGGTGCCCCATTCGGGGGACCACCACGCGGCAGCTCTCCTTCATCCGAGGGGTCGTCGCGGGACAAGAGGGTAGGGACGAGGCTATGGGTTAGGCGAGTCGCCGGCAGCGATGCGGCGGATGGGGGAAGCGCGCGCACCCACAAGACATGCAGCGCGGGCCGAACACCCGCGCTGCCTGACATCTCTCACCTTACCACTGCTTGTAGTGAGGCTTGTCGTTACCGCCGTTCCACAGCTTCTCGGGCTTGATCCACTTGGCGTGGCCGTCCGCGAAGGCGATGTTCACGCCATCCGAATGCCGGCCATACGGCGCGTTCACTCCCCACTGAACACCCGCGGTGGCCGTACCCGGCGTCTTGCAGAAGTTGGCGCCGAAGAGACTCGTGCCTTGGCTCGGCGCGTAATACCATCCGGAGCCAAACTGGTCGTCGCCCAGGACCACGAGCTCCGATGGCTCCTCCACCCTCGACAGCGTCACCGCCAGGCCAAGGCACAAGTTGTAGCCGTAACCGACGGCATAGCCTGGCAACGAGGGGCACTGGAAGATCTTGGCGTTCTTCACGTACGGCTCTAACAGGTAGGTGGGCTGCGAGCTGAGCGGATACCAGCAGATCGTGGGCGTTCCACCAGGCTCCTGACGGCGGATGAAGAACATCTCGTCGTAGTCCTGCAGGTACATCGTGACGCCGATCGCCAGCTGCTTCACGTTGGACATGCAGGAGCTCTTGCGCGCGTTTTCACGAGCACGCGCGAATACTGGGAAGAGGATTGCTGCCAGTATAGCAATGATTGCTATGACGACAAGCAGCTCGATAAGTGTAAACCCGGATCGCTGCTTCATTTGGGTTCTCCTTCGGTCTTGGTGGAACCGAGGGCAGATCGCCTCGGCCTATGGAGGTATTATAACAAGAGCCTACGCTGCCGTCAATGCAGCGCGCGCCCGATTCATGCTGCGATAGCACGGCAGCCTCGCGCATCCCCAGGGGCTCAGACAAACCCAGATCGCATGGAATACGGCGATGAGCTACTGCGGATAGCGTCCGGTGGCGCGGATCACCATGCTCTCCCCTTCGACGCGGAGCTCCACCACTCGGAGGATCACAGGAATCCGAGAAAGGTCCACCACGGGGTTGATCGCGTTGGAGAGCCGGACGACCACTCCGCCGGGCAGAGTCGCCCCTGCGGCATGCACCCGATCGATGTCGTAGCGTACCCGCGCGCCCTCTCCGACGAGGCGGCCCTCGGCGTCGATGAGCACGCCCGGCGGGATCTCCAACCCGGGGATCTCCGGCCGTGCCCGCACACGAACGCGAGCGGGCGGTTCGAGATCCACGGTCACATCTCGCAGGGTGCGCTGCGCCTCCAGAAAGGTAGCAAGGTCCGCCGCCTGCACCCGTGCGATCACCTCGGCGTTCTCCACACGCTCGAGCTGGCCGCGCTCCGTATCATAAGTGACGCCGTTCAGTTCGACTGCGACGTGATCAAGCACGGGCGAGCCTTCGGGGCGAACTCGCCGGCCAGTGGCAGTCACCCGCTCTGCGCTGCGCGCGCCCTGCAGCCCCTGAATATCCACGTGGTAACTCGCGGCTGGGCCAACCAGGCGCGGCAGCTCCCGCTGAATGGCTTGCTCAACTTGGCGCTCGCCCGGGGTACACCCGGTGGCAACCACGACGCTGGCAAGAAAAAAGATGAGGATCTGGCGAAAGCCCATGCCGACCTCCTCGCGCCAAAGCCTCCGGCGCCGTCCCGGCGGACGTTACCCATCCAAACGGGCCATGAAACGCCCCCGCCACGCGCTGGTGCAACCTAACAGTGTCCGCCCCCCGCGCTGGCAACCGGGCCCTTTCCGGCTTGCAAGACGCGCGCGCAGGCACCCTGACGCCTGTCTATGGACCCTCACCGAAAGGCGCTGTTGATCCGTGCGACGCCCCTTGACAAAGCCTTTGCCTTTCGGTAAAATAGCGGCAACATTAGCACTCGCCCCCCGTGAGTGCTAATCCCGCCCCCGAGTGGACGGGATCGACAGGGCTATTTTGGTTCCCGCCGCGTGCAGGCGGCGAGCGGAACAGGCTCTCACAGGTTTCTCGCGAAGGGAGGTGTACTCTCAAATGCTTCGACCTCTGCGTGACCGTGTGGTCATCAAGCCCTCCGAGCAGGAGGAGAAGACGGCAGGTGGCATCTTGCTGCCGGATACCGCCAAGAAGAAGCCCCAGGAAGGGGAAGTTGTCGCCGTGGGCAGCGGTAAGGTGCTGGAAGACGGAACGCGCACCCCGATGAACGTGAAGGTGGGAGATCGCGTGGTCTACTCCAAGTACGCTGGCACGGAGGTTCGCGTCGGCGATGAGGAGTACCTCGTGATTGACGAAGACTCCATCTACGCGATCAAGGAGTGATGGGACACCCCCAACGATACCCTCAGGGAGGTTTTGACGTATGGCAGCCAAGATGATCATCTATGATGAGGACGCTCGCCGAGCCCTTGAGCGCGGAGCCAACCTTGTGGCTCAGGCGGTCAAGGTGACGTTGGGCCCCAAAGGCCGCAACGTCGTCCTCGACAAGAAGTGGGGCGCGCCCACGATCACGAAGGACGGCGTGACGGTCGCCAAGGAGATCGAGCTGAAGGATCCCTACGAGAACATGGGCGCCCAGCTCGTGAAGGAAGTCGCCTCGAAGACGAACGACGTGGCGGGAGATGGTACCACCACCGCGACGGTGTTGGCCCAAGCCATCGTGAATGAAGGCCTGCGCGTCGTCGCCGCCGGCGCCAACCCGATGGCCGTGAAGAAGGGCATCGAGCGCGCCGTCGAAAAGGTCGTCGAGGAGATCAAGAGCCGGGCGATCCAGGTCACCGACCGCGCCTCCGTGGCGAACGTCGCCGCCATCTCCGGCAACGACCGCGAGATCGGCGATCTCATCGCCGAAGCGATGGAGAAGGTCGGCAAGGACGGCGTCATCACCGTTGAGGAGAGCAAGGGCACGGCTACTACCCTCGAGTTCACCGAGGGCATGCAGTTTGATAAGGGCTACATCTCCCCTTACTTCGTCACCGACCCTGAGCGCATGGAGGCGGTTTACGAGGATCCGCTCATCCTGATTCATGAGAAGAAGATCTCGGCTGCTGCGGACCTCATCCCGCTGTTGGAGAAGATCTCCGCCGCGCGTCGCCCGCTGCTGATCATCGCGGAGGACGTGGACGGCGATGCACTGGCCACCCTCGTGGTCAATAAGATCCGCGGCACCCTCAACGTGGTTGCCGTGAAGGCCCCTGGTTTCGGCGATCGCCGCAAGGCGATGCTCGAGGATATCGCCATCCTCACCGACGGTCGCTTCCTCTCCGAGGATCTCGGCGTGAAGCTCGAGAACGTGGACCTCTCCATGCTCGGCAAGGCGAAGCGCGTCACGATCACCAAGGAGAACACGACCATCGTCGAGGGCGCGGGCAGCCAGGAAGCGATCCAGGGCCGCATCGCCCAGATCAAGCGCGCCATCGAGGAGACCGATTCCTCCTACGACCGCGAGAAGCTGCAGGAGCGCCTGGCGAAGCTCGCGGGCGGCGTGGCCGTGATCAAGGTCGGCGCGGCGACCGAGACGGAGCTCAAGGAGAAGAAGCACCGCTTCGAGGACGCCCTCAGCGCCACCCGCGCAGCCGTCGAGGAAGGCGTGGTGGCCGGCGGCGGCGCCACGCTCGTGAACGTCATCCCCTGCCTCGATAGCATTGAGGCCGTGGGCGACGAGAAGACGGGCGTGAACATCGTCCGCCGCGCGCTGGAGGAGCCCCTCCGCACCATCGCCAACAACGCCGGCCTCGAGGGCAGCGTTGTCGTCGAGCGCGTCAAGAGCGAGAAGCCGGGCATCGGCCTGAACGCCCTCACCGAGGAGTACGTCGACATGGTGCAGGCCGGGATCATCGACCCGGCGAAGGTCGCGCGCTCGGCCGTGCAGAACGCGGCCTCCATCGCCGGCATGATCCTCACCACCGAGACCCTCGTGGCCGAGAAGCCGGAGAAGGAAGAAGCCGCGCCGGCCGGTGGCGGCGGCTACGGCGATTATGACATGTAGCGAGGACGAACGCCGGCGATATCAGCCGGAGATCGCCCTTCGTTGCGGTAACCGCGCTTGTGGGCCGGGGCGGCCATGGCCGCCCCGGCCCGCGCCTCTCTGCGACCGCGCCGCCCCCTCCCTGCGCCGGTCCGACGACCCGCATCCCCTGCGTCTTGGCCACGCCTGATCCCAATCGGCATGGGCAGGACTCAGGAGCGCGCGCGCGAAATCGGTCAGTGAGTCACGCGCATTCCCCTGCCGGTGGAGCAGAGAAGACTCGAGGCCCCGACACCAGGCCGTATCAACGCGGGGCCCCCCTCGCCCCCGAGGATGAACATGAAAATGCTCTCGGAGACACAAGAAGCTGCCTTGACGGCCGCCCATTCCGCGGGCGCCGACATGGAAGCGATCCGCTGGGTCTATTCGCCCCTGCGGATCTGCTTGCTTGGCGCGCACGTGGACCACCAGGGCGGCGATGTGCTCGGCACCGCCATTGACCGGCGGATTCTGCTCGCGTTCAGTCCCACGCCAGACGCGCAGGTGGCCCTCTGCAGTCGCGATTACGAAGGCCGCGTCTGCTTCTCGGCGGATGCTCCGCCAGCGGATCTCTCACCGGCCTGGGGACGCTACGCCGCAGGCGCGGCGGTTGCCCTCAACCGCCGGTGGCAGCTCTCGCGCGGCATCCGCGGCGGGATCGCCGGCGAGGCTCCCGTGGGCGGCCTCAGCTCCTCATCCGCCGTAGGCGTCGCCTACCTCCTGGCGCTGGAGCACGCCAACGCCCTGGACGTCACGCCGGAGGAGAATATCGAGCTGGATCGGGTGATCGAGAACGAGTACATCGGCCTGCAAAACGGCATCCTCGATCAATCGATGATCCTCCTCAGCCGCAAGGGCGCGCTGACCGCGATGGACTGCCGGACTGGCGAGTACGCCCACATTCCTCCGGGCAACGATCTGCCGGACTTCCGGCTGGCTGTGATCCACTCGGGGATCGAGCAAGCGTTGGTGAGCACCGGCTACAACCGTCGGGTTGCCGAGTGTCAGGAGGCCGCGCGGCTGCTGCTCGAGGCGTCCGG
>JAAZEM010000067.1 GCA_012512265.1 Armatimonadota bacterium
ACACCAACGAGGGCGATCTCGTCCTGGACTCCTTCTGCGGCAGCGGCACCACCGTGATCGAGGCGCTCGCCACGGGCCGCCGGGCCATTGGCGTCGACTTGAACCCGATGGCCTGCTTCATCACCCGGGTGACGGCCGCCTACGCCGATGTCGAGGCTTTCTCGGATGCCTTCGAGCGCCTGCGCGCGGTAGCCCAGGCGCCGATTGACCGGCTCTACGAGCGCGACCCGGACGAGATCACGGTGGAGCACTGGTTCCCCGACGTCGTCTTGCCCTACTCGCCGTTCGGAGCATCGCGCAGAGGTCTGAAGGTATCCCACCTTTTCTCAAAGCGGAATCTGGCCGCGACCTCCTTTCTCTGGCACGCGATTCACGAGCTGGAATGCGATCAGACAACGCGTGACCTCCTGCGCTACACCTTTACCGCGGCGCTGGCCCAGTTCACCAAGATGATCCGCGCAAAGAAGGAGGGGACCGGCTGGTACGTCAACGCCTACCGGATCCCGCGCGAGCACCGCGAGAACAACGTGTGGCACTCCTACGAGAACAAGTTCAAGGCGGTGTTGCGCATGAAGCGCGAGAGCAACGAGCTGTTGGGGCGCGTCTCGCTTTCGGTGGAGCCGCCGTCGCGCCCCGAGGCCGCCTGCCGCATCCGCTGCGGCTCGGCGACCGATCTCTCGTTCATCCCGGCAAACAGCGTGGACTACGTCTTCATCGACCCGCCGTGGGCGATCAAGTACTTCGATCTCAGCGTTCTCTGGTGCGCGTGGATGGGCTTCTCGCTTCCCTTCGAGCAGGAGATCTTCCCCCACGAGACGGAGTTTGAGGAGGATATGGCGCGTGCGTTGCGCGAGCTGGCGCGCGTGCTGCGCCCGGGCCGGTCGGTGACGGTGAACTTCGCGACGCGTTACACGGAGCAGATCAACGCGCTTCGCGGGGCGATCGAGCGCTCTGGCCTGGAGTGGGTGGGCACCCAGGCGATCCAGCAGGATCAGCTCTCCTTCGTGCAGCGCCAAACCGATCTGGCTCTGAAAGCGAACTACCTGCTCACCTTGCAGAAATCGGGCGAGGCTGCCGCCACCGAGGCTGTGCCTGTGACCGCGGAGTGCGTGGCCGGGATGATCCACGCGCTTCTCAACCGCACCGGACCGCTCTCCTACGACGAGATCTTCCAGCATCTCTATCCAGAGATCGCCCAGCGGCCGCTGCATTGCGACATCTTAAGCGTGCTGCGCCAGAGTTTTCAGATGGTGGACGAGCGCCGGCCATATGCGGAGCCCCGATGGGCTGTGAGGGCGTAGCGGTCTGACGCGGGCAGCACCGCCGCCTAGCGGGGAATGCCATGCCGACTATCCTGACGCCGCATCTGCATGAGCATAACTACTACCCGCCGCTGAAGGAGCGGCTGGAGCGCGCTCTGGCACGCCTGGGCCTGGACAACAAGGGCTTCCACGTGGTCATCTCGCCCGATGCCGAGAACCAGGCCGACCTCATGGTCAAGCAATGGACCCATGACCGCCTGGCCATCGAGGTGAAGAAGACGCGCGAGGATGTGGCGGCGATTCGCACCTGGAAGCAGGCGCGCGGCTATGTGACCAACTCCACGACCAAGGGGCTGCGCTACTTCTGTGTCACCAACGGCGAGCTGTTGTTCATCTTCCGGCATGAGGAGGGGCAGCGCGTTGCGGCCTGCATGGTGGCGGATGGGCGAATCGACCTCGGGCACTTCGGCCCCGGGGGCGAGGCGGACGCGGTGCTCGACCGGTGGGAAGAGGCGATCACCCACCTCCTGCACAACCTCTTCATCGCTGGCCGCGAGTATGCCCTCGATCGCACCTTCGCCGGCCTGGTAGAGAAGTATGGCGAAGCGCACGCGCTCTTGTCGCTGCGTCTGCGCCACGCCGTCGATACCCGCATGGCCGATCCCGAGTGGCGCGCCGCGTATCTGGAGTGGTGCCGTACCTTCTCCACTCAGCCGGAGGACGCGGAGAACCGCGCCATCGCCGCCGAGGAGGCCGCGCACCTCCTGCTGCACCGCATCCTCTGCTACGAGCTGTTCCGCGCACAGCTCGACCTCCTGGATGATTCCCTGAAGCGCAAATTCAGGCTGCCACGCGTGTCGCTGGAGCCGCTCACCGCCAGTGCCGTGGGCGACGCCCCGATCCTGGACGCGCTGGGAGAGCACTTCCAGGCGCTGGCGCGCATCAACTATGCCCAGGTCTTCGCGCCAGATCCGGTGCTGGATGCCCTCCCTCTCGATACGGAGGCGGAAGCCGTCGTGCGCGGCTTCCTGGAGGATGTTGAGGCATTTCCCTTCGATATGAGCAACTTCGAGGAGGCGCGCCGGCTCTTCCCGACCGTCTTCGAGGCGCTGATCCCGCCAGAAAAGCGGAGGCGCTATGGCCAGGTCTTCACCCCGCGGTCCCTCGTGGAGTTGCTCTGCCGTGTCTGTATCGAGGATCCGGAGGCGCGCGTGCTGGACCCGGCGTGCGGCACCGGCGCCTTTCTCGATGGCGCGTACGACCGTCTCGATCAGCTGGCGCTCGCTATGGGGAAGAGCGCCGGGCATCAAGCCCTCCTGGAGCGGATCTGCGGCGTGGAGATTGGCACCTTTCCCCTCCATCTCTGCGCCGTCCGGCTGGCGCTGAAGCACCCCGCCGCACCAACTCGCGCGCGCCTGAACCACACCGACTTCTTCGCGACCGACCCCGGCTCGCTGTTTGATGGCCACCCGGCCGATGTCGTGCTCGGCAATCCGCCCTACATCCGGCAGGAGGCGCTCTCGGAAAAGGAGGCGATCCGGGCGCGGATCCGGGCCGCCTTGGGCGAGGTCTCTCCAGGCGGCCGCGCTTATCCCTACAGCCCGTTGGAGGCGGATGCCTATTTCTACTTCGTGGAGTATGCCACGGCATTTCTGCGCGATGGCGGCACCGCCGGCTGGGTGCTCTCCGACAAGTTCCTCGTGGTGGAGACGGGGCGCGCGCTGAAGCAGTTTCTGCTCGACCATTACCACGTGCGCGCCGTGGTCCTCCTCGCCCGCCGCGCCTTTTCCGAGGCGATGGTCGACAACTGCCTCCTGATCCTGCGCAAGCAACCGGGCGGCGCGGCTCCCGACGAGCCGACCATCTTTCTGAAGGTGCGTCGGCCGCTGCCCACCGAGGAGATCGTCTCCCTGCTGGCCAATCCGGTGCCTGGCTCGAACGCTTACCGCCGCCTGGTAATGCGCCCCCGGGCCTCTCTCGACCCCGCCGAGAAGTGGACGCGCTATCTCGCCGACGATGGCGCTCTCGCGGCCGTTCTCCGCGCGCCAGGAGTGTGCCCCCTCCCGATGGTCGCCACCTACGAGCGCGGTCCGGACAACGGCTGCGCCGCCTTCTTCTTCCCAAGCGCGGAGCTGATCGAGAGCTTTGGCATCCCGGAGGAGTTCCTCGTGCCCGCTGTAGAGCGCGGAAACGACCTGCAAGAGCTGATCTTGCGCCGGACGCAGTGCAAGTCGCTCCTGCGCGTGCCGCCCGAAACGGACCTGAGCGCGCCGGAAAACGCCGGCCTGCGCGCCTACATCGAGTATGCATCAACGCCGGAGTTCGATACCGGTTACCGGCACAAAGGCCGGTATGTGCCCGTTCCGGAGCGGCACGTGGTGGTGACCAACGCCGCGGGCGGCCCGTGGTGGTCCTTCCAGCGCGGCTCGGGAGAGTGGCACATTCTGGTGCCCCGAGGCTACCGGACGCATTATAAGGTGGTGGTCAACCGGGCACGGGCGCACATCTCGACCAACTTCTGGGGGCTGCGCCTGCGGGGCGCCGGCCGGCGAGGGCGCGAGCTGGTGCTCGACATCGCTTTCGTGGCGGCGTTTCTCAACAGCATCCTCGGGCAGCTCCAGGTGGAGCGCGAGGCCCGGCGCTACGCCGGTTTCACCAAGCTGGAGCGCCAAGAGCTGGAGCGGCTGCGCATCCTCGATCCCCAGCAGGTGCCCCTCGAAGTCCGCCGCCAGACCTACCGCCTTTTCCTGGCGCTGGACGCCGCCTATGGCACGCCGGAATATGCCGGCGCACGCCAGGCGCTCGACCGCGCCCTCCTCCGCTATCTGGGCCAGGAAGCAGCTTACGATGACCTGGTCGATCTCCTGGATGAGCTCATCTCCGAACGCGAAGCGAGCGGTTCAACCCCCGAGGCCAGCTGACCTCCGGCGGCTCTTCTTCTATAGACGAACACAGATGAGCCCAGATAGATAGATGGGAATAGGCGACACCGCTTGAGCCGCGCCTCTCCATCCGTGTTCGTTCCCTTCATCCGGGGTATCCAAGTATCGCCGCCGGCGTGGGGTAGGGAAGCACCATCTGCCGCATCTCTCCTGCAGGTGTTCGCCGCTCGCCAGCGAACGTGTGCCAACAGCGAGGCGAAAGGAAGCGTAAGATGGCAGATACGATACGCGTTGGCTTGATCGGGTGCGGGAACAACATGCGGGGAGCCCATCTGCCCCGGCTGGTAAGATTCCCGGAAGTGCGCATCGCCGCGCTATGCGATCCGGCGCCAGAGAACATCGCCAAGATGGTCGAGGCGCGGCCCGAGTTGCGCGGGGTGCCCGTCTACGACGATTACCGGCGCCTGCTGGACAAAGGGGGCCTGGATGCGGTGGTCATCTCCACGCCACACACGCTGCACCACCGGCAGATCGTGGATTCGCTGCAGTGTGGCCTGCACGTGGAGGTGGAGAAACCGATGGTCTGCTCCGTTGAGGAGGCGCGCGACGTGATCGCCGCCCGCGA
>JAAZEM010000068.1 GCA_012512265.1 Armatimonadota bacterium
CGAGAACCTGATGCTGTAGGTATACATTTCGTGAACCCGTAGCACCGGGCCTCCGGGCCCGGTGAGGATTGAGACGAGCGCCAGTGCCTGGAGTGCGTCCGCGACGTGCGAGTGGCACCGGGGCTTCGGGCCCGGTGAGGGTTGAGACGAGCGCCAGTGCCTGGAGTGCGTCCGCGACGCGCGAGTGGCACCGGGGCTTCGGGCCCGGTGAGGGTTGAGACAGTGGAGATGTAGTTC
Organism: Armatimonadota bacterium; assembly: GCA_012512265.1. Lineage (GTDB taxonomy): Bacteria > Armatimonadota > JAAZEB01 > JAAZEB01 > JAAZEB01 > DUUU01. The sequence goes on from JAAZEM010000068.1 coordinate 238, forward strand.
GTTGTGCCTCCGTTCGGGCAGATCCCGGACATTCTGGATTCCCTCCCGGACGGGGAGATAGCGCACTCGGAGCTCCGGTCCACGATGGCCTACTTCCTCGGGAAGTACTGCAGACGCGCCGGACTACGCATCTACACATCGATTCTATCGCTCGTCCATCACCGCGAGGTGAGGAGTCCCCTTGGCCACCGGGCGTGCTATGGGCACGCGTCCGGTAGTTTCACTCGGCACTACGGGCCGATGGAGCCAGCCTAATGCGCTTCGAGCAGCCGTTCTTCGTGACCCCGCATGCAGTTCGGGCGTTTCAAACGCGCGTCTGTCCTGGAGCCACCGCGGCGGACGCTATTCGCCAGGTGCAGGCAGCATTACAAGACCCGATCGCGTGTCACCCAGGCAGGGACGGTGCGGTTGTGTTCCTGTGCGAGCTCCCGAATGGGAAAAGGTTCGGCGCCGTGGTCAAACCGGCGCCAGACGGGCTCTCCTGGCCCGTCGTCACAACCACGGGGCAGGCATGGATGTGGCACGAGTTCAACCGGTATCAGAAGGTGCCAGGCAAGCGCCAAGTTATACCGGGCCGGACAGCCCGGTGAGGATTGAAACCACCGCGAGGGGTATCGGCATCTGAGGAGCCTGATGCTGCACCGGGTCGCAGGCCCGGTGAGGATTGAAACGCATGCGCATGTCGCGGTGGAATGTAGACACGGCCTCCCGCTCCTGGCGTGGGGGCAAGCCCTGGGCTCCATCTAGCGACACGCCTTGGAGCCCCGAAGGCACATGGCACGTTTGACTGGTATCGGTGGCGGGTAAGCCCCTCCTGAACTCGCCATCGCTTGTGCCCGGTAGCAGTTTGGATCATAAGGGTAGAAGGAGGGACCCCATGGCGCAGCTATGCGGCTCTCGCTCCCAGGGGGCTCTAAGGGTGATCGCCGTCGTGGCCTGTGTCCTGTTCGGGCCACCCGCGGCCGGCGCACCCTACTACAACTATCCAGGCGCCATCCACATCCACACGGTCTATTCCGATGGCAGCGGCACGTTTCAGGAGGTAGCCGAAACGGCCAAGGCGACCCAGCTTGCCTACATCATCACGACCGATCATAATACGCTCGAGCCAATCCGAGATGGGCATCAACGCTACTGGGGCCGGGTCCTGGTTCTTGTAGGCACCGAGATCAGCACGGACGCGGGACACTACCTAGCCCTCGATCTGCCCGGCAGCTTCGAATGGGGCACGCGCGACGCGCAGCAGGTCATTGACCGGGTGAATGCCGCCGGCGGGTTCGGTGTCCTCGCACATCCCGTTTCGGAGCGTTGGCCTTGGACCGATTGGAGTGTGACCAGCATCGCCGGCTTGGAGATCATCAACCTCGCTAGCCTTATGGATGCGGATCTGCGCGCGGTGACCCAGATGAACCTGCCGGGGCGGAGCCTGAGAAGGCTGGCCGGGCTGGCACAGCGCTACCTCACGAATCCAGATGCCGTCATGGCCAGCTTTGCCAACAACACGGTGGATCGCGAGCGCACGCAGTGGGATGCTCTCCTCCGCGAGGGCCGGCAGTACATCGGCACGGCGGGCGTGGATGCCCATGCGCGCATTCCTGTCGCGGGCACCGTCTACCGGGTACCAACCTACCGAGAGGCGTTCGAGACGGTACAGACGTATGCAGTGGCCCTGGAGCCTCTGAGGGGCGACGCGGAGAGCGACCGCCGGGAGATCTATCGTGCCTACCGGAATGGGCGCCTCTACATGGTCTACCCCCGTGTCGCGCCAGCACCGGAGTTCCGCTTCGTGGCCGAGGAAGCAGGCCGGGTTGCGACCATGGGGCAACCGATCACGCTCGCCGAGAGGGTGCGCCTCACGGTGGAAGCGCCGGACCATTCCCATCCCATCATCCGTCTGTTGCGCAACGGCACCGAGGTTGCCAGCGCGGAGGAAGCCCGCCTGGAGTGGGATGCGACGCAGCCAGGGGTCTACCGGGTGGAGGTCTACGCGGGCGTGGGCGCCGGCCGGCTCTTTGATATTCGCCGCGGCCTGCGCTTGCCCAGGGTGGAAGAGCTCCTCCGCTCGCGCCGCCAAGAGCTGCAACCGTGGATTATGAGCAACCCGATCTATGTGCGTGGCACGGGCACCTCGGCACAGGGTGAGGACCCGGTGTTCCCGGCCATCGGCACAGTGCGTAGGGCCTCGCGCATCGACCCGCACTACGCGGCACTGGAGGCGGCGGGCATCTGCTGCTGCATGCTCCCATAAGACGGTTTTCCCGGGGGCAAGAGTTCCTCTTGCCACGTGGGGGCGCCACTCCCGCGCTGAGATTCTGAGAGAAGGCCGCTCCGGGCGGCTGTCCGCGCTCGCGTGGGGATTTCGAACTCCGGGATCGCGGTCTGGCCCGCTTCCCCGGCTCCCTCGCAGCCCTCCGGCCCTGCATCGCCATCGATACCACGGATGAAGGAGACCGCCGCGGATGGGTTCCTATGCTAGGATTCCGACATAAGGAGAGGGCCGCCCGCACGCGCGGAGCTCGAAGCTCCGCGCTGCTTCCCGGCAAAGCCCTTCGGGCTTCCCCTACTAGTCCGTGCCTTTCTAGGGTGCCCGGGAGTATCCCCAACCCAGCCCGGCAGGGCTTCGCTCGCAAGCAGGCGGTGATTTATCGCCGCGCGACGGGTTGCGCGCTGCCTCCGAGGCTTCGGATCCCTTATTCGGAATCCCGGGTTCCTATGCCTGAAACTTGACAATAGGGGGCGACAGAGCGACAATGATGGGGTCGGGCCACGTCCGCAGGCCCGGTGAGGAACGAAGCCAGCAAAACGATGACCGATTTACCCAGGGGAGCCCTCTCGAGGATCATGTGCCGGGCGGCCTCTGTCTCATCGCCCGTGCGGCCGGACCCCGAGCCCCCCACCAGAGAAAAAGGGGTTGTGGAAGGGGCCCCTTCTCCCACGAAGATCCAACAGGTCCGGCGCTGGAGCCTCCTGCTACGCCGCCACCGCGAGGTGCAGTTCGCCCGTGCCGCGTTGGTCGGCCTTGGCGCGGGCGCTGTGGCGGTCCTCTTTCAGAAAGCGCTCTCGCTAGCCGAAGGCGCGCGCGCCAGTCTGCTTTCCTGGCTGAAGGGCTTTCCCGAATGGGGATGGGCCGTCCTCCCCCTCGTGGCGGCGGTTCTCGCGGGGATTGCCGGGTGGTTGACGTCGCGCTATGCTCCCGAGGCAGCGGGGAGCGGCATCCCCCACTTGAAGGGCGTGCTGCTCCAGGTGCGCCGCCTCTCGTGGCGCCGCCTCCTTCCCGTGAAGTTTACCGGCGGCGTGCTGGCCATTGGGGCGGGCCTCTCTCTCGGCCGGGAGGGGCCCACGGTGCAGATGGGCGCCGCCGTCGGCCAGGCGGTCGGCCAGATGTTGAAGGTGCCGCGCCGGTCGCGCAGCCACCTGATGTCGGCTGGCGCGGGCGCAGGTCTGGCGGCCGCGTTCAATGCTCCTCTCGCAGGCTTCATCTTCACCATCGAGGAGTTGCACCGCGAGCTCTCGCCGCTGACGTACGGCACCGCGCTGATCGGCGCCGTCGTCGCGGATATCGTCGCCCGGTCCTGGATGGGCCAGTTGCCCTCCTTCCATATTTCCGGATATCCCATGCCCGATCTGACGGCGCTGCCGCTTTTCGCGCTCCTCGGGCTGGTGACTGGCCTGATGGCGGCCATCTTCAACCGTGCCCTTTTGGGGAGCCTCCAGCTTTCCCACCGGCTGGAGCGCGTGCCAGCCTGGGCGAAAGCGAGCGGGCTGGGCGCGGTGGCGGGCCTGGTCGCGTGGTGGCTGCCCGAGGCGGTTGGCGGCGGGCACTCGACCGCCGAGCGTATCCTGCGGGGCGAATATGCCTCGCTCGATTTCCTCCCGTTTCTGGCGGTCCTTTTCCTCGCCAAGTTTGCGCTCACCGTGGCGAGCTACGGCACGGGCGTGCCAGGGGGCATCTTCGCACCGATGCTGGTGCTGGGCGCCAGCATCGGGCTAATGGTGGGCCAGATCAGCTTCCTCTGCGTGCCAGGCCTCGCGCATACCCCGGCAGCTTTCGCCGTCGTAGGCATGGCATCGGCGTTTGCCGCTATCGTGGGCGCGCCGCTCACCGGGATTGTCCTCATCCTGGAGATGACCGGCAACTACGAGCAGCTCTTCCCGCTGCTGGTGGCGTGCATGGTCGCGTTCCTCACGGCAGAGCGTCTCCGGGTCGAGCCGATCTACGAAGCGCTGCTACAGTATGATCTCCAGCGTACCGGGGCCCACGCGGGGCAGTACGCCGAGCACGTGATGATGGATGTGACCGTGGAGCCGCACTCGCCCATGGATGGCCGGCGCGTGCGCAACCTGGGCTTGCCACGGGGCTGCCTCCTGGTGCTGATCCGCCGCGGCGGTCGCGAGATCGTGCCCGGCGGCGAAACCCGCCTGCGCCCCGGTGATCAGCTCCAGGTCGTAGTCGCCGGAGACATCTCGCACGCTTGCGCCCTCATCCGAGAGGCGGCGCGCTCGTTCTCCTAGATCAAGCTGCGCCTCGCCTGGTAGAGCTCGTCTACTCCCCCTCCAGGTGGTGGAGGAGCAGGGCTGTGCCCACAAGGGCGGCGGTCTCGGCACGCAGGACGCGGGGCCCCAGGCTTACCGAGAGCGCGCCCGCAGCCCGGGCGGCGGCAGCCTCCTCGGGCGCAAAACTCCCCTCCGGACCGACCAGGAGCAGGACGCGAGGAGGCGTCGCGGATGGGGCAGGGAAGAGCGCGGCACTCAGTGGGACGGTCTCGGCCTCATCGGCGAGGAGGACGCGGTCGAACCCAGCTGCGCGCGCCAGCACCGAATCGAGTGGGAGGGGCGGGTGGACCACCGGAACGCGCCCGCGCCGGCACTGCTCGGCGGCCTCCCGGGCGATCCGCTGCCAGCGCTCCACTTTGCCCGCGGCGCGCTCGGCATCCACGCGGACCACGCTGCGCGCGCACTGGAGCGGCAGAATCTCGGAGGCGCCCACCTCCGTGGTCTTCTGCACCGCCCAGTCCATCTTCTCGCCCTTCAGGAGTCCGAGCGCCAGCGCAACATGGGCGCGCGGCTCGCCTGCGGCCGGGCGCCACTCTACAGCGCGCGCCGTTGCGCACCGGGGCGATATCTCCATGAGGACCGCCTCGCTCTCGCGCCCCCGCCCATCCAGGATGCAGATGCGCGCCCCGGACGAGAGACGGAGCACCCGCGCGATCTGGTGTGCCTGCTCGGGCGAGAGCGTCACCTCATCGCCACAAACCTGGCCGGGCTCGATGAAAAAACGATGCATGGTCCCTACGTGCTGGCAGCGGCGGCCCCTGCGGGCCGCGCGACTATGGCGACCCACTCCGCCTCGCGCAGAACGCGCTCGACGCGGAACCCGGCGGAAGTGAGCCCCGCTTCCACCTCATCCGCGCGCTCCGCAGGAATGCCCGCGCCGACGTAGACTCCGCCCTCGGCGAGCATCCCGGCCACTCGGGGCGCCGCCTGGAGGACGGGACCCGGGGCGATATTCGCGAGTACCAGATCCCAGCCGGATTCTTCCACGGTTGTGATGTCGCCCTCGCAGATCGTGATCTCCGCGGCTTTGCCGTTCAGCTCCGCGTTCTCCTGAGCGATTGGCACCACCTCCGGGTCGTTGTCCACCGCCAGGACGCGCGAGGCTCCGAGGAGCGACGCGGCGATGGCGAGTATCCCGGAGCCGGTCCCCAGGTCCAGAACGCGTCCGCCGGCGCGAAGCTCCTGCTGGAGAGCAAGGAGGCAGAGGCGCGTGGTGGCGTGGGCGCCGCTGCCGAAGGCCATCCCGGGATCGATGCGGACCACCACCTCGCCCTCGCCGAGCGTCACCTTCTCCGACGTGGGCGCCACGATCACGCGCCCGATGCGCGCGGGCCGGAAATACTCCTTCCAAACCTCCTCCCACGCGCGCGCGGGCACGGCCTGCGCCGTCACGAGAGCCGGCCCGGGGTCCAGGCCGTACTGATCGAGGGCGCGCACCTGCTCTTGGAGCGCGGCGATGCGCTCCTCAGCCCGGCCGTCCGCCGGAAAATAGCCGGCCACGGTGTCCGGCGCGGGGTTCTCCCAGCCGGAGCAGCCCGCGGCGCGAAGCAGCTCGCCGGCCGCTTCCACCGCCGCGGGGGTTACCTGGATCGAAACGCGAATCCACTCGTCTGGCTGCCCATGTGGGGGCATCGTCATCTCCCGTTCTAAGCGATCTCCCCCTCGCTACGAACGCCACGCCGTGAGCAGGTACCACAGGCGATAGGTGAGGAGCGCCATGCGCGCCATGACGGTCGAGCCGAAGATGGCGCCAAACGCGACCATGAGTAGCCAGCGTCCGAGAGACGCTGTGCCCTTGACCGCCCGGCTGCGGTGCTCGAACGAGAAGAAGAAGTAGGTCATCACCGTGATAATGGTGACGACGATTACCACGTTATTGAAGAGGATATACGGCGGCTCCGGCTTCAGCAGCGGCAGGAACGACGCGGTGAGCTGCGGAATGTAGAGGCGCGCGAAGCCTTGGAAGGCGACGCCCGCCGCCATCCCCATCAGCGTCACCATCAGCAGCCGGCTCATCCAGGCATACCGTGGGATGTAGACGGTATAGAACATCAACCCCACAACCAGGACGAAGATCCACGGCCACTTCCCTTCCGCCGTCATCGGCAGCCACCAGTTCGGCTTGAGCACTTGATTCCACAGAATCGAGATGCCGTAACCGGTGGCGAGCCCAATGAAGATGTGCTCGAAGAGCCGGTAGATCGGGTTCTCCTTGTAGAGAATGGTGAAGATCGCCAGCGTGGAGATGCACGCCAGCAGTGTGATCACGCCTTCCAGGCTCATGACTGCTCTCTCCGCCGTCGGTGCCGCGTGAAGTACTGGTAGTTCCCCAGGATGATGAGCGCGACGATCAAGACGTGGGCGATCGAGATGGCGTTCATCGCGCGCATCGGCGGATACTTCCAGGTGAGCTCCTCCTCATAATGCTCATCCAGGAGCGCCGCGTACTCCGCCGCGCCCTTGATCCCGGCCAGCATCCCCACGAGCTGCTTCGATTGCAGGTAGGGATATGCTTCCGGGGCCATGACGGCCGTGGGCGCGTAGCCCACCGGAGTGCCCACCGCGCCGTGGAAGTACTGAATCCAGATCTCCACCGTCGCGGACGGGGTAACATCTACGATCAGGCTGAGGTCGCGCGCCGACCGAATCCCCCGCATGATGGGAAACTGCTCCAGGGAACGACCCTGGTAGTCGCGCTGGATAGTGCCAGGTATGTCGCGCTTGAGGCCCAGGATCATCGGGAGCTGCAGGGTGCGGTAGCCCCAGGTAACCCAATCGACGCCATACTGCTTGCCCAGGCGCGCCGCATGGCGCTCGGCAATCTCGTGACCCAGGGTGGGCCCGACCGGGTCGACCCCAAAGATGGCGAACGGCTTACCGGCCAGGAAGAAATGCTGGATCAGCGCCTCCGTCTGTGGGTAGTTCTCTCCATAGGTGCCCGGCGCCCAGTTGAGGATCAGGAGGGCGAGTTTATCCTCCGGCAGCTTCTCCACGGTCTCGAACAGCCCGCGCGACTGCGGGCCCACGATGAAGGGGAGGCGCAGCTCGAAGAGCAGGAAGAGCACCATCAGCCCGGCGAGAAGGGCGTAGATGATCCGGCTCTGCCGGCGATGGGAGGCAACACGCTCGTCGACTATCTCGGCCATGCCCTACGAGTCCTTTCCAAAGTAGGTGCCTCTCTCCAGACTGAGCCAGATGCGAAGCGACATTGCCAGCCCTCCAATGCCGATCCCAAACGCGACGGCGCGCAAAGCCGCCATGTTGAGGATGGTCATCAGCCAGTTGCTCACCTGCTCGATGCGCAGATTTGCGGCCCACCCCGTTTCTGGCAGCCAGTTGGTCAGCATCATCCCCATCGGCACCTGCGCCATCATCACGATGAATGCCGCGCCCATCATCAGCGCGGCTTCGCCAGAACGGATTCGGAAGGCACGGTAGGCCGCGGTGGTGATGAAGAAGGCCAGCACGCTGAAGACACTCGCCCCGAGCGGCTGGTAAAGGCCTTCGAAGAGCACCCGATAAAGGGCGGCCAGGGAGGCGTATTCGCCCCTGAAAAGCCCGGAGATGACCATCAAGATCATCGCGACAAAGAACGCGAGCGAGTTGTGCCACCCCGACCGCTGCCCCAGGATGTTCCGCCCGTGGATCGTCGCCAGGTTGAGCAGGCCCAGCCCGAAGGAAAAACCAGCGATCACCAGAGTGATGCTCCCGATGGTGGAGATGAACGGGCTGAGCGCGTTATCGCGCGTGGGATCCGCGGGCGCGGGCAGGAAGCCAAGCGTCGTGCCCGGCGGAAGAACAAACTCCAGGAGATAGAAGAGCCCGCCGAGGAAGGTGAGAATCACCATCAGGCGCCGCCGCGAGCTGTTGTTCGTGATGCGGTCTAGCAGCAGCAAGAGGGCGATCCCCGCCACGAACCCGAGGACAATATTCCGCCAGAGAGTAAACGTATCCGTCGTCAACATCGTCGCTTGCTATCCCCGCATTTCACTGGCCGGCCGCGGGTGCGCCGGGCATCCACTGCCAGAAGGCGATCACCCTGCTCTGGAAGTCATCCATCACGCCACCATGCGTGAGCGACCAGACCGAGGCCGCGCCGACCATGAGGATGATGATCGCCAGGAGCGCGATCTTCCCCCAATCCTGCCCGATCAGGCTGCCCAGGAAGACGGGCTCACGAGTCAGGTAGGCGCTCGCGGCGTAATACTCCTCCCCGATGATCGTATAGTCGCAAGCCGCAATGAAGAAGGGAATCTGCGTGGTAGAGGGCGTTCCGGCCACCTGCATGGCGCCGACCTGGTGGCCCGCCTCGGCAAGGATCAGCGATTCCGCGAAAAAGGAGCCAAAAAGGAAGCTGGACGCCACCTGCTCGCGGCCAATAATCCCCATCACGCCCGAAGCGTAGGCGAACTGCTGGTCCGAGAGGAAGCGGACGTCATTCGAATCGAACAGCTCGGGCCGGCCCTCGGCCGTGTAGGCATCGCGGAGGACCTCCTCTGTCACCGGGAAGATCACCGCGTCTACCACGGGCACGATGACGCGGGTGGCGTAGCGCGCGGCGAGGCGCGCCACATGGCCCAGCACCGCGAGCGCCTGGAGCGTGACGATATCCAGGCCGCCCAGACCGAGAGAGAAGAGCATCGGGCGCCCCATTTCGGTGGCGCGGCCCACGCTCTCGTCCAGGGCGGCCAGCCCGGGAATCCGCCGGATGAAGGGGGCGCGCCCGCCCCGCGCGGCGAAGATCTTTCCCAGGATCACCACGCACAGCAGCCCCTCGAGTACCAGGACTGCAGCGCTCGCATGCTCGATCTGTAGCTTCACGCTACGGACTCCCTTCCGCAGACGGCTCCGCGCCGCCTTTCTCTTGGGCATCGCGCTCCTGGCTGAGCTCCTCGATACGCACGAGCAGCCGCTCGACATTCTCGGGCGACTGGAAATAGAGCGCCAGGCGCTGCATATTCTCATAGCCAAAGAGCGTGCCGAAGATGGGCGCTCCCACCAGCAACGCCTGCCCCCCAATGAAGGCGATCGGCTTGTTCAACTCCAGGAAAAGCGTAGCTACGCTCTCCAGACGCCGTTTCACCACGCGCTGTGCCAGCTTCTCCGTGATCTCATCGCGCTGTTCCGCGGTCAGCTCATCCCTCAGCATCGGATACTCCTTTCGGACCCGCTTCGGGCGAATATACCCGGAGGGCATCGAGCACGTGCTGCCGCATTCCCGCGTCCGCGGGATAGCGGATCAGGATGCCCCGGAACGGCTCCAGCGCGGATGGCCTGGCGAGCGGACTCAACCGGACTCCCTCTTCGTAGACCTCCATCCGCCGGACCTCATTCCAGGCGAGGGTGGTGATGTTCACGCCATTGCGCCGCGTGACGCCCTCCGGCGCAATGCGGTAGGTGACCGGCAGCACGAATTCCGAAACCGACGAAAAGAGCAGGGCCAGCGTGATGAGAACAGGCAAAGGGTGGCCGAAGACGGCGTAGGCCAGCGCGGCACTGGCACACAGCACGCCGGCCACGAAGAGTAAGGCGCGCGGGCGCTCACGCGCCAGATGAACGCGCCACTCCAAGACAGCCCCGGCGGGGTGAGCCCCCGTCACGGACCGCTCCGGCTTGGTCTGAGACGGCAACTCCGCCCCTGAACGCCGTTCGTAAGAATCCAAAGTAATGGCCCGCCAATATGCTAAGCGACAGAGCGCACCACCGCGACGCGCTCCCCAGATAGGACAGAACCTACCCGGAAGCAGGTTCCGAGTAGGCTCTCCTTCGAATCGGAATGCCGCATCACTGCGACATTCCGCCATCCCACCCACGATTGCCGGAGCGCAGAAACGATCGCGCTTTTCCGCACCCCATTCCGAATGCGCACGCAGACCGCTGCCTCCGGGCGATGGTCATAGATAATTGTGAACGTGAAGTATACTAGCATAGGCGCGAGTCTGGTGTCAACGCCGGATCCGGCCAGCTTGGGATTCCGAGATAAGGGTTCCGCAGTCTCGAAGACGGCGCGCAACCCGGCGCACGAGGGCTAACCTCCGCGCTGCTTGTGAGCGAAGCCCTGCCGAACTGGATGGGGCGACACTCCCGGGCACCCTAGAGCGGCACGGGCTAGGAGGGGAAGCCCGAAGGGCTTTGCCGGGAAGCAGCGCGGAGCTTCGAGCTCCGCGCGTGCGGGCGGCCCTCTCCTTATCCAGAATCCCAGCCGGCCAGCTGGGGCCCGGACCACTGATGCGATCCGGGGGGCCCAACGCCGAGCGAGGCGGCGGTCATCGGGCCCCCGGCACTCGTATTCCATTGCCAGTCAGTTTCATGTGGCGTCGCGGGCGGCGAGGCCTGCCCGGAGCGCTTAGCTCTCCGAGGTGGCTTCGCCCGTAATCCGCGCGCGCAGCTTGGCCCAGGTCGGCGTCTTCAGGAAGCTCTCGGAGGCGTTCTGGAGCATCTCCTCCCAGAGCGCCACAGGCGCGGCGAAGGTAAGCTCCTCGGCGCGCACGCACGGCCGGGCCGACGGATCAAACATCCCGAGCACGGCGCGTGGAAGCGTCCCCCGACCCTCGCGCAACGGGTGGGCCACGATGCTCCCGCATCCCGAGGAGAAGGGGACGATGGCGGCGTCTTCTTCGCGCGCGTAACCGGCGAGGAAGACCAGTCCGGCCAGCTCGTCGCCATTCGCGAAGCAGATGATCACTTCCGGGCGCTCGCCCTCTTCGAGCGCGGCGACCTGCTTGAAGATGGCGTACTTCGCCGGTGCCGGGCGCACGTCGTTCTGGCGCAACGCGGCCGCCACCAACTCGGGCGACTTCTTGTAGTGCTCGCCCTCCAGCCTCCCAGGGATGCCGCAGGAGACAAAGTAAACCAGATTCTCCGCCGGCTCGCAGAAGCCGAGGTAGACTCCGCACCCTCCGCACCCGTGGTGTTCTTTGTCGAAGTAGACGGTGCCGCCGTGCCGGGCGCGTGCCAGCGCCCCGACCATGCAGGACCACTTCCCCTCCGGGGGGCGCCATCCGTCCGGCTCGCGATCCGAGTAGAAGAACGCCAGCGGCTCCGAGCGCAAGCCGATCATCTCCTTCAACTTGGCGGTGGCTGCCACCAGTTCCGGAACGTCCATCCTGGCATCTCCCTTCATCTGATTGACGGGTATGTTCGCCGCCAGCCCGGAGGCCCCTCTCTTCTCCGGGAAGGTTCTTCACCCATCTCCGCGAAATAGGGGGCATGGCCAGCATGGCCCAGTGGAGGAGAGTAGGATGGCTATCACTCTGGAGGGATACGAAGGCCCGCGTCCAATTCGCCCGGAGGAGCACGAGGCGGTGCGGGAACTCTCGCGCTCTATCTTCTTCCCGGACAGGCAGCCTTCTCAGGAAGGCCCTCGGACGTGGCCGATGGCGCTTCACCCGGATGTCCGGGCAAACTCCCTGGCTATCTTCTACGGGGGCTTGCCCGTTTCCACGACCTGTAGCTTGGAGCGCGACGTATCGCTTTGCGGCGCCCGGCTCCGCCTGGGCTATATCGGCGGTGTCTGCACCCATCCCGACCACCGGAAACGGGGTCTCGCGGGCGCCCTCTTCGCCGCCTCGTTCCAGCGGTTCCGCGAGCACGGCGTCGATTTCGTGTACATCTCGGGCACGCGCCCCCTCTATTACGCCGTCGGCGCCAACCACATCGGCAGCTTCTCGCTCTTTACCGTGCCTCCGAGCGCGCTTGCTGGCGGTCCGGCGGTGGCGCTGCGCCGGGCCACCCTGGAGGACGCGCCGCTCTTGTGCCGGCTGAACGAGCGCGACGGCGTCCATATGGCGCGCACATCCTGCGACTACGAGCTCCTCCTCCAACACGGCTATTGCGCCGGCCGGCCTTGCCAGTTCCTCATCATCGAGGTAGAGGGCGTGCCCGCCGGCTACCTCTTCGGCTGGAGCCTGGAGAGGGAAGGGGAGCGGCAGCTGCACGTTCTTGAGCTCCGCGGCGAGCGCCTGGCGATTCGCAGCGCGCTGGGGCTTCTGGCGGAGGAGGGCAGCCACGTGCGTGTGGAGGTACCGCGGGGCGACCTCCTGGAGGCGCTCCTGCGCGCGCGGGGTCTGGTGAGCGAGCCGGGGCGAACGCCGGGCACCCTCAAGCTGCTCGATTTCTGCTCCGTCATGGCGAAGCTCCGCCCCTATTTCGCGAGCCACCTGGGGGCCGAGTTGGCGGCTTCGCTCCGCTTCCTGGAGGCGGGGAACCGCTATCTGATGCTGGCCGATAGGGGCGCGTTCACGATCGATGGCGAGACAAACCTCCTCTGGACCCTCCTTGGCGCGCCAGCCGGCGAGACGGCTTCAGGGGTGACGGCAACGGGCAGCCTCTCCGACCTGGGCGAGCGTTGCCTGCCGCTTCCGCTTCCCTCGGTGTGCCTCAACCTGATCTGACGGAATACACCCGCGAAGAGCGCACGACGAGACTCTGCCACCGCGTTATAGCGGGGACTGCTCGCCAGCGTCGATACCACGGATAAGGGGACAGACACGGATGGGCCGGGCGCGCAACCCAGGTTGCGCGCCCGAGCAGAGGGCTGGCTATGGCCACCCGTGTGGGGCTCTCGGTTCGACAACCCAGACCAGGATCTCCTGGTCCGGGGCCTCACGGCCAGCCCTCTCTCAGGAGCCCAACGTGGGTCCGGCATTCGAGCCGGGAGTTATCACACCCAGAAGCGGTTAATTTCTCTTCGAGAATCCCCGTTTTTCTCAGAAAATGGGTTGACGAAATGCGGACGACCTGCTATAATGACACCGTTGCTGCTGATGCGCCCATAGCTCAGCTGGCAGAGCAGCGGACTCTTAATCCGTTTGTCGAAGGTTCGAATCCTTCTGGGCGCACCATAAATATCTAGTAGGACGAAAGGCTGGAGCGCATTCCGCGTTGCCAGCCTTTTCTTTTTGGCCGGCTCGCGCTTCTCTGGGTGGACCTCGAGTGGAACTGGCGCGTGACCGGCAGGAACCCCCATCAGGCGATGGCGAACTCCTCTGCACCGCTGGGCGCACACGCGCTCGCTCGTGGAGGAACGGAGAAGTATCATGGAGTTCGCCCGTCTCTCGATCCGGATCGCCTTCGCCCTACTCGCGATGCTCGCCCTGGCGCCGGCGGCGTGCGCGGGGCAGGAGAACGATAGGCCGCTCTCGTACGTCAAGAACGGCGGCTACGAGCAGGGTCTGGCCGGTTGGAACGCCCCCTCGGGAAAGGCGCGCGTGGTGGCGTCGCCTCGGGGTGGGCAATGCCTCGAGGTGGATGCCGGCGCTACCGCAACCCAGGACGTCTACATCGGCGGGAACATTCGGACCTACACCGTCGCCGTCGATATGAAGGCGTCGGGGATCGTGCCGCAGGGGAAGGTCGGTTACGCCTACGTCGCCCTCTACCAGCTGGATAGCCGCGGGCAGTATCTGGTCTACCGCGATTTCGGGCGCACGAGCACCGATCAGGAGTGGACCCGGCACACCTACACTTTCGAGGTGCACCCGGACGCGCGGGTGCTCTCGTTGCGTTGCGGAATCTTCCAGGCCAAAGGCACAGTGTGGGTGGATAACTGGACGCTGGTGGCCGGAAACACGCCGCAGCTTCTCACGGAGGTGCGCGAGCCCCAGCCGTTCACCGGCTCGACGAAGGGAATTGTTGGGATCTTCAACGCGCCAGGCTTCCCGGCGAAAGGCGCGGGATCGCGCCCGGAGGTGATTGCCTCTATCCTCCGCGAAGCCGGGATGGAAACGCATTTCCTCGATATCGCCGCTCTCAGTGATCCCTCGCACCTGCGCCCGTGGCGCTATGACATTGTTGTCCTCCCTTACGGCGAGAGCTTCCCCGCCGAGGCGCGCGATAGCCTGACCTACTACCTCCATGATGGCGGTGACTTCATCTCGATGGGCGGCTACACCTTCCTCAACCCGCTGCTGGCCGATGGAAAGGGCTATGCGCGTGAGGAAGAGGTGCTCGACAAGCGCCTGGCCGAGGCGATCCGCCCGGAGAAGTCGCTCCTCTTCGACGGCGGCTTCGAGAAGCCGGAGACGCGAGCCGTAGGCATCGGCGGGAGCGATCTCGAGGCGCGCTGGCGGCGCACCAGCGAGACATGCCAGATCGTGGATGAACACCCAGCCGAGGGGCGCTACTGCGCGCAAGTTACGAGTCACAGTCCCAAGGGAGAGGTGCAGTGGCACCTCCGCCTCCCTGGAGAAGAAGGCCGCCGCTACCGAATCAGCGCGCAAATCCGCGCGCAGGACGTGACCGGAGAGGGCTTTGCCTATCTCGCGATCTATCGCTATGGCCACGACGGGAACCTCATCAAGTACAACGACTTTGCCCACGTGCGCGGCACTGCCCCCTGGAAGCGGTATGAGTTCGACTTCACCCCCGAGCCCGGAACGGCGACGCTCTTCATCAAGTGCGGCCTCTTCCGTGCCCAGGGCACGATCTGGGTGGATGATGTCCGTCTGGGGAAAGCGGATGGCACCGATCCGCGCCCGATGAACACCGCCACCGGCCACCCGGGGGATGGGCTGATCACCGATGTCCGGCAGATCGGCGTCTTCGATGCCGATTACCGGCTGAAGCGCGTGCACCGCGTGGAAACCGCCCCGGGGCAGACGATCTTCCCCGCCGGGATCCGACTCGGGACCGTGCGCGGCTGGGCAGCGAGCGCCACGCGCGGCTACGACAACACGCGCTGGATCCCGCTCCTCATGAGCTATGACCGGTATGGCCGCCCGCGTGGCAGCGCCGGCTCGCTGCTCATCAACTACTCTGGGTTCTACGCCGGCAGCGCCTGGGGCTACTTCGGCGTGGAGGATCGCGACCTCTTCGACGGCAAGGACCCGCTCTTGCGCAAGGGGCTGCAGCGCCTGGCGCAGTTCATGGTGCGCGCGGCCTACCTGCGCAACCTGGAGAGCGACTTCGCGTCCTACGCACCCGGAAGTCCCGTGCGCCTGAAGGTGACGTTCGAGAACCGCGGGCCCGCGCGCCAGGAGGGATCGGTCTTCTTCCGCGTGCTGAACGGCGGCAAGGAGCTGATGCGCAAGCGCGTGCCGGTCGCAGCCGGCTCGCTCGATCACGCGGTGGCGGAGACAAGCTTCACGCTCCCCAAGACGGTGGCCGGGCTGTGCCACTTCACCGCCACGCTCTCGCTTGGCGGCGAGACGGTGGACTCGATGGAGAGCGGCTTCTTCGCCATCTCGCCGCAGGTGGCGCGCCGCGGGCCCACGCTCCGCTTCCGCGACAACTACTTCCGCTATGGCGACCGGGCGCTCTTCCTCTTCGGTTGCGACAACTACAGCAACGTCTACCGCTCTACCACCGAAGGGCCGCTCTGGTGGGCGCGCGAGCATGCCGCTTGCCGCGACTACGGCTTCGAGCTCTATGAAAACCTGCAGTACAACAATCCGGGCCATGTGATGACGGAGGTCGATTGGCGGCGGTTCGACGGGATGACGCAGTCCACCCAGGAGCATGGCCTGGTCTTCATGCCCGGTCTCCTCATCGGGCACAACGTCGCCGTCTCCGACGAGCGGATCCGCGAGGAAAGCCGGCAGTGCTCCGAGTATGCCGCGCGCTATAAGGAGATTCCCGGGCTTCTCTGGTACATTAACGGCGACTATGCGCTGCGCCATGAGGATATGGAGACGCTGCGCGCGAAGTGGAACGCCTTCCTGAAACAGCGCTACGGCACAGATGAGAAGCTGAAGGCCGCCTGGGCGCCCGAGGTGCCGCCCGCGCCGCTGGGTGCGCTTCCCTTCCCGCCCGAGAACCCCGGGCGCTGGGATTCGGTTTCCCAGATCGACCTCTACCGCTTCCACGTCCACCTGATGACGGAGTGGAACCGCGCGCACGTCGCCGCGATCCGGGCCCATGATGCGGAGCACCCGATCACCAGCGAGTACTACAGCTATCCGCGCCGTGGCATCGACCTGCGCTTGACCATCGCCGGCCAGGACGTCTCGAACATCGGTTATTTCGATGAGCCGGTGCGCGATCTCGATTACCTGCCGCTGCGAATCCGCTTGAACGACGTGCGCGTGCGAGGCAAGTCGGTGAGCCTGGGCGAGTACGGCGTGAAGACGCACCCCGCGTGGAGCCTGGAGAATGGTGCCCGGGGGTATCACATCGTGCGTACCGAGGAAGAGGCGAAGCAACTGTTCATGGCCGTGGCGCACTATACCTTCGGCATGGGCGGCTCCAAGGTGCAGAACTGGTGCCTGCGCGACAGCGACCAACGCGTCTTCCCCTGGGGTGTCTTCTACCCCGGCCCGCTCATCCCGAAGGATATCGCCTACACGCACCGCAACCTGAGCCTGCTGATGCGCGCCTTCGAGCCGCGTTACGAGCCGCCGGCGCTCACCGTCCTCCTCAACGACAACATGCGCCTAGGCAATCAGGAGAACCTCGGGATCGATTCTGCCTACCGGTGCTTCGCCGCGCTCCTCGGCCTGCACGCCGATTTCAACGTGGCGAGCGATTGGTTCGCCGATTCGATTCCGGCGTCCACGCGCGTGATCATCTACCCGTCGGCGATCTGCCCGGGAGACGAGAGCTATACCGCGTTGTTGCGCTGGGTTCGCAACGGGGGCACGCTGCTCATGACGGGCGCGCCGATCTACGACGCCGCCCGCAAGCCGGGGCAGAGCGCGCGCCTGCGTGAGCTGGCTGGCGTGGAGTGGGTGAGCACGCGCTACACCCCGGATGTGAGGGGCGCGCAAGCGATGGCAACACTCCGAACGGAGATCCCGGGCCTGGCCGGGCAGCAAGCCGCCCCGATGGTGGAGGTGCGCCCCGCCGGAGCCAAGGTGCTGGCGACCGACGCCGCTGGGAAGCCTGTGCTCACGAAGCACACGCTGGGGCAGGGCACTGTCTACTACTTCGCGGATCCCATCGAGCTGGCGGAGAGCGACGAGGGCACCGCGATGCACCCGCTTTACCGGTGGTTCCTCGAGGAAGCGAAGATCGAGCGCCTGCTGGTCACGCCGGACAACCCGCAGCTCCATCTCTTCGCGCAGCGAACCCGGACCGGGCACGCGCACGTGCTCTTCAACTACCGCAAGGGCGATGCCTGGCAGGAGGCCACCCTGGCGACCAAGGCCGGGTCGATCACCCTGCGCGCGAAGGATCGCTATCCGGCGATTGCCGGCGTGGGCGATGACGGCGCCGTGACCGTGCTTGGCGCTCACCAGCTGGCGCGCGTGGGCTCGGAGACGCTCCTGGCGGGCGAGGGGATGGCGACCGCCATCTCGCTGGACGAGCTGGACCTGCGCAAGAGCGAGGCTGTGATGCTTCTTCCCTTCACGAAGGGAGAAGTGGTCTTGTCGCGCTCGCAGCCCTGGCGCCGACCCGTGGTGCTGCTGGGAGATATTCAGGATGGGCAGTTCCGCCCTCTGGAGAGGCTGAACCCAGCCCCCGGCACGCGGGTCACCCTGCCAATCGACGACGACCGGGCGACGCTGGTGGGCCTCATCTGCGAGCAGGGCCAGGAAGCGCGTTGGATCAAGACGATCGGGCAATGGGTCTCCGATCCCGGGAGCGTGCCGGGCCGGTAATGGCTACGGCTACCAGGTAGGGCAGGCCGAGTGCCTGCCTTACCTGGCGCGCGCTCGCGAGATGGCACCACCGGCGCCCGGCCAGCGTTCGCCTGCAGGCTGCCAACAAAAACGTACGTACACCAGGCAGGGGAGAACAGGCCCGCCGTTGAACTACGGCAGACGCCTAGAGAAGCGCCGGGCGTACCCCGCGCGCCTGGCGGGAACCGGGAGAGTGTCACATGCTACGGCGGTGCAGGATGACCTCGGTCGGATGCTGGCGCTGGGGTGCCATGTTGGGTGCCCTGGCGTTGCTCAGCGCTGTTGGAGGAGAGGCCATGGCTGAAGAGCGCGCACGCAAGGTGACGAATCTGCAGGAGTTGCGGCAGGAGCGAAGCCGCCTGGCGCACCGGACGCGCCGGATCATCTTCAACAACGACGGCAACGAACCCGTCTACTACCTCAAAGAGGCCACCGCGAAGGAACTCCTGGATTGCCGGACCACGGCACTCAAGGGAACCCACGTCGATTCGATCTTCTACTGCACCTGGAGCTCCGGCTTCGGCTATTTCACCCACAGGACGAAGGTCGGGCAGATCTTCGATCGCACCGATAACCCGGAGCATCCGGATAACAAGGGCGGCGGGCTATCTCGCAACAAGACGGCCGAGTTCATCCGCCAGGGCACCGATCCCCTCGAGATCATGGTTGATTTCTGCAAGGAGAACGGGATTGAGGTCTTCTGGTCGTTGCGCATGAATGATACCCACGACGCTTGGGGGAGTTGGTATGGCGATCTCCTCTTCCCCCAGGTGAAGAAGGACCATCCCGAGTGGCTCGTGGCCAGCAAGGAGAAGCGCTCGAAGCATGGCGGGTGGTCGGCCATGGATTTCGGGCACGCGGAGGTGCGCGACCTGACCTTCCGGTTCTTCGAGGAGGTCTGCGAGAACTACGACGTGGACGGGATCGAGATGGATTTTTGCCGGCACCCGGTCTACTTCAAGAACCCGGCCTGGGGCATCGATGCCGGCCCGACCGAGTGGGAGCAGATGACTGAGATGGTCCGGCGCGTCCGAGAGATGACGGAGCGCGTGGGCCTGAAGCGCGGCCGGCCGATTCTCGTGGCGGCGCGCGTGCCCGACTCGGTAGAGTATTGCAAGGCGATGGGGCTGGATCTGGAGCGCTGGCTACAAGAGGGCCTGATCGACCTTCTCGCCGTGAGCGATTACTTCCGCCTCAACCCCTGGAAGGTGAGCGTGGATCTGGGGCGCAAGTATGGCGTGCCGGTCTACCCCTGCCTGAGCGAGACGCGCATGCGCGACGACGAAGCGAGAAAGACGCGCTCTTCCATCGAATGCTACCGCTCACGCGCAATGAACGCCTGGGCAGCCGGCGCATCGGGCATCTACCTTTTCAACTCCTTCAACCCGCGCAGCCCTCTCTGGAGCGAGCTGGGCGATCCGAAGGTGCTGGAGACGCTCGATAAGGTGTACGTGATCGGCGCGCGTGGCGTCGCCGTCCTCAACTTCTGGATGGCGGACGGGGAGAAGCGGTTCATGAAGCGGCCCACGCTCTCGCCGGAGCGCCCCGTCGCCCTAAAGCCGGGCGAGGCGTTCCGCGTGCCACTGGAAGTCGGCGAGGAGGTACGCGAGAAGGCCGGTGCCACGCCCCGGGTCACTCTCCAGGTGCGCGTTGCCGGCCTTCCCGAAGGAGCACCGCTCCAGGTCACATTGAACGACAAGCCGCTCTCCGGCGCCGTGCGGGATGGCGACTGGTTCACCTACACGGTCGCTCCCGCCGCGGTGCGCAAGGGAACGAACGAGATCGAGACGGTGCTCCAGCCGGACACGCCCGACGGCGCGAAGCTGCTCGATGTCCTGCTTTGGGTGCGCTACAACAGGTAGTAGGAGCGGGTGCCGAACCCCGCCAGACCCTCGCCGACGGAGCCCTGATACGTCGACTTGACGAAGTAGCCGTACACCTTCTTCTCGCCGTTGCGCCATTCGGCGATGGCATAGGTGGCGAAGCCGACAATCCGAACCGATTCGCCAATGATCTGCGTTTCATCGACGATCGGGATCAGCACGACGCGCGAGTCTTGCAGGGCTTCCTGGTGCGCCACCGGGTCGTCCGAGTGGAACGCGGCGAGCCACTCGTCGATAGTGGCGTATTGCGACCGCGCGATGCGCCCATCCGTGCCCTGCTGGATCGGGCCGGTCTTGTTGCCCGAGGTCATGGCGACGTACTGGCCCACGCCGTAGGTGCCAAAGTGACCCCACTGGATCTCTTCGCGCAGGGTGGTGCCGCTGGTGTGCGTTAGCCCCAGCGTGCCGAAGGCGCCAGGCGTGCCGGTCCACGAATCTTTCCACGAGCGGTAGGTGAGCTGCTGCTCGATGGTGGCGCTCGGGCTGGACTCGATATCGACGATCCCATGCACGGAAACCCCGAAAGGCACCAGGTTGCCGGTGATCGTCGAGACCGTGCCCAGGGCGACGGCGGTCTGAGCAGGGATCACCTTGGCGCCGGTGATTCCGAAGATCCGGGCGAAGAGCGGTTGCACGGGGATCTGCCCGCGCACCAGAATGCCCCGGCCCGGGCCAGGGCGAGGCACCACGTTTCCTTGGCTGTCGGTCCAGACGATGTTGCTGTCGAGCGCGGAGTTGGTCGCGACGGTGTCGTTGAACTCGGAGATGATGATGTCGGGGTTGTCTGGTCCGAGCACCTGGCTCATCGAGATGGCGAAGCCCTCGGCGTTGTTGGCATTGACGATGGAGAGCACGACCGATTGAACACGCCGGGCGCTCGCGGCATCCACCGTCAGCGAGAGGTCCTGGGCGCCGGCGAGCGCGGCCATATCACAGACGTTCACGGCCCTCTGACGTGCCACGAACCAGTGGCCTACATCCACGGTGAGCGCCATGAAACCGAGAAGAGTCGATAGCGCGACGGCTAGCAGAACCAGAGACTGCCCGCTTTCACGTTCCCGATGCACGGTCTCCTCCCTCCCACAAGGCCGATGCCTGCAACAAACCACGAGCAGGCCGGCCATCCCCCATACCACGACACGTGTGGTACATGGCGGCGGTTCATTCACTCTCCATTATGGCGTTTGATCGGGAGAGCTTGAGGGACGAGCGCTTCCGCAGGGCTGCTACCCACGCCGGCGTCCAGCTCCCGTGGTGATCTCGCCCGGCAGGAACCGAGAAGGCCGCGCGGAAACAAGGGGGTGTTGGCGGGTCGCCACGCCCCTCGATGGAGGAGCGCGCGGTTGCCACGCAAATAGGGTGGTGCGATGGGGATCCACCGTGGCGCGCTCCACGGTGCCGGTCGAATGCCGGCGCCTGTCGAGGAAGGTGTTGGCGCTTCGCCCCGCGCACGCACGGCCAGGAGGTGCACGAGGATGTCTTCTTTGAGGGTTTCTGCGACGGCGGTACCGATTCCGCATGCCTGGGAGGCAGCCGGGCGCCCGCTGGAGGCTCCCCTCCGCGTTTCGGCTCTCGCGCTCTCCGCGGGCAAGCCCTTCTGCTTCCTCACCAGCGACACGCTGGAGGTGCCCGCCGATATCTACGAGGAGGTCGCGCGCCGGCTCGAGACGGAGGCGGGAGTATCGCCGGACCGCATCCTCCTCTGCGCGACGCACTCCCATCACGCGCCCAGTACCATTGACCATCTCGGCATGCGGCGCGACCGCGACTTCTGCGCCTCGCTCCAGGAGACTCTGGTCCGTGCCGCCCTCGATGCCCTGCGCGGCCTCGATTCATCACAGAGCGGCTGCCGCCTTCTCTTCGCAGAGAGCCAGGAGGCGACCGTCGGCATGAACAGCCGCTATCTCCTGAAGGACGGCACGATCGCCTGGTACGCGTACGCCTGGGAAGACGTGATCCGCCCCACCGGACCGTACGACCCGGATCTCCCTGTGCTCGCCGCGGTTGCCCCCTCGGGCGAGACACGCGCCGTGCTGTTCAGCCATTCGGTGCATAACATCGGCACGCTATCGCGCGAAACCTACTCCCCGGGAACCTACGGCCTGGCCGCTCAGGAGCTGGAGCGCCAGCACCAAGGCGTGACGCTTTTCCTGCCGGGGGCTTTCGGCTCGACGCACTATACGGGCGGGTTTGGCGCTACGCCGCTTCCCTATGCCCTGACCACCGCCGAGCGGGTTTACCGCATTGTGGAAGCCGTGAAAGAGGGCCTGGACCGCGCGGTGGCCATGGACGTGGATGCCATTCAGGCGCTGCGCCGGCCCTTCACCTATCGCCTCCGCACCTTTGATGAAGCCAAAGAGGCCGCCACGGTGCAGCGCTGGGCCGAGAAGTACACTCCGCGTGAGGCAGCGAGCCATTGCCGAGCCTTTGCCGAGATGCGTCGGGAGATGGCACCCGTGCAAGGCGAGGAGCGCCAGACCTGGCTCCACGCCATCCGCCTGGGAGATATCGCTCTTGTTGGGATCCCGGGAGAGCTGTTTGCCCATCTGGGGCTGGCGATCCGGCGTCGGTCTCCCTTCCGGCATACCTACGTCATCGGGTTGGCCAACGGCACCATCGGCTACATCGGCGACCGCAAAGCCTACGAACTGGGTGGCTACCAGCTCTGGGCGGGCTGGCACAGCCGCTCCGAGCCGGGCACCGGAGAGGCGATGGTTGACCAGGCGGTCGCGATGCTCGAAGAGCTCGCCGCGTAGCCGCGCGAGGCCACTCGTCGGCCCTGGCTTCGCGGCACTTCTCACCACCAGGGCCTGCTATCAGATCGAGTATCTGGAGGAACACCGGAATGATCCACTGGAGCGCGGAGGCGCACCGCCGTCGCCTGCAGAACATCGGCCTCGCGGAGAGGAGCGTGCGCCGGGCACTTCGTCGCCATCTCATTCGCGACTATCTGCCCGGGCAGGTCACGTACAACCTGGGGGAGTACCCCTGCGCGCGCCCCTACGAGCCGTCCGAGGCGGATGAGCGCCTGCTGGACGAGTACCGCGACGCCGGCGTGGAGCTGATCCAGGTTCACGAGGAGTGGAACGATGCCCAGCGTCTCTTTGGCGGTGACAAGTTCTCCCCGGTGAACCCATCTGGCCTCCGCCGCTTCCTCGAGATGGCGCACTCGCGCGGACTGAAGGTCCTCCTCTATGCTTCCACCGGCTTCTTCGAGATGCGCGATCCCGATTTTCGCCCGGAGTGGGCCCGCGCCGGCAACGTGCTCGCGGAAGCATGGTACCAGTATGCGCGCTGCTCGCCTGTCAGCCCCTCGTGGCGGGCTTACCTCCTCCCGCGCCTGCTTAGCCTGATGGATGAGTGGGGCGCCGATGGCATCTACAACGATTGTGGCTACAACCGCGCGGCCTGGAACCAGCCTCCCACCTCGGACGAGGTGCTTGCCTTCGAGGAGCGCCCCGATCACGATGCCGCCATCGCCGACCTCCTCGCGCTCGTCTATGCCGAGGTGAAGCGGCGTGGTGGGATCTTGAAGGTTCATTTCAGCGGCACCGGTGCTCCCCGCACCGAGCTTCGGACCTACGACTATCTTTGGGTGGGCGAGGGGGTCCAGGACCTGGATGCCCAACGGGAAGTGGTGAAGCACCATGGGCCGTACGTCATCCCGGGCTTCGATCTCTCGCGCGCCCAGCCGGCAGGAGAAGACGAGCTCTACCTGCATACGATCCCCTATCTGCAGTTCCCGCTTCTCATTGGTGGCCAGCCCGTCACCGGCGAGCGGATGATGCAGCCCGGGCTTGAGTATCAGGATGAGGCGACGGACTTCTGGACACGGCACATGCGCGCCATCTACCGGTATGCTCAGGAGCATCCCGAGGGCCCGCACTCGTACGGCTGGTGGGACTCCGTGCCAGGCCGACCGGATGCGAAGGAACGCTTCTTCCACTGGCTGAGGCTGTACGGGCCGATGGTTACCGAGGGCACGTGGGCCTACCTGGAGATCACTGAGAGCGACCTGTTCCGAGCGAAGCTGCCAGAAGGGGTGGTCGCGTCGCTCTTTGCCAATGAGGAGCTATGGCTCGTCCTCGCCAACTACGGGCGCTCCGCGGTCGAGGTACCCACGCGCGACACCTACACGCCGGTGAGTCTGCCTGGCCACCCCGGCACGCTCTTCCAGGTGCCGGCGCGCTCGCTGCTCATCCTTCGCCGACACGAAGCAGGGTAGGGGTGCCCGGCGGCCGCTCGTGCGGGCGCGCCCGCATCAACGCGCGATTCCGGTAACGGCGTGGCATCCGGACAACCGTGAATGTAGTCCCGGGGCCGGCTAGGCGCCAGACGCGGCCTGCTGCTCCCGCTCATAGAGGCGCTGCTCAATGCGAGTGGCGTGGCGGCAGAGCACTTCGTACTCGCCGTTCACCCTGGTCACCTGCTGCACCACCCACAGCTCCCCTTCCTCGTCTTCCAGGAATCGAGACTTCGGCTCCGCTGGGAGCCGGAACGCTCGCGTGCCCCGTGCCATCGTTACTCGCATGCGAGACCTCCCCATCGCGCGTTCTTGTGTGGTAAGACTCCTACCCCGTTGCGGCGGGATGCAACACGGAGCCGGGGGGCAGGAGCAGGTTTACCGCAGGCTTGGGTGGTGCATAATACAGGAAAGATCGGATCGAACGGCAACAGCTTCTGGAGGTGGGGCGATGACCGACGAGCAGCTGGCGCAGCTCGCGACGCTGACTCCCGAGGAGGAGCGCAGGCTGCGCGAGGTAGAGGATGAGATGGGCGATGTCTACCTCATCGCCTATGAGAAGCCCCTGGTTCCAGCGCCTCTCGATGAGGAGAAGTTGCGGCGGCTGCAGGATGTTGAGAGGGAGATGCCGGGGCGCATCGTGGTGGCCTACAAGAGGACGTAGCCGCTCTCGCTGGCCGATATTCGAAGGGCCGCAGGTGAACGGAAGTGGGCAGGGAGGGCTCCCTTCCATTCCCGCTCACCTGCGTCTATTTGCAGCGAACTGAGCTCACCCGCTTACTTGCGGCGCTGCGGCGAGTTGAGCACCTCCGGGTTGACCGGCGCGGTGGGCGTCGTGCCCTTCAACCCCGCGATCAGGTTCTCGGCAGCCATGGTGGCCATGCGAGTGCGCGTGGCGAAGCTAGCGCTCGCGATGTGGGGCACCACCGTCACGTTGTCGAGCGTGAGCAGCGGATCGTCCTTCGAAATCGGCTCCACATCGAAGACGTCCAGGCCGGCCGCGTAGATCACCTTATCGCGAAGGGCCTCGTAGAGCGCCTTCTGGTCGACCACAGGGCCGCGCGAGGTGTTGATCAGGATCGCCGTGGGCTTCATCAAGGAAAGCTCGCGGGCGCCGATCAGGTGCCGGGTCTGAGGCGTCAGCGGCGTGTGCAGCGAGACGAAGTCCGACTCCTTCAGGATCGTATCGATATCGGCGTACTTCAGGCCGAGCTCGCGCTCCGCTTGCTCGTTGCGGACGACGTCGTAGTAGGTGACGTCCATGTCGAAGCCACGGGCCCGCTTGGCCATCTCGCGGCCGATGCGGCCGAGACCGATGAGACCCAGCTTCGCGTGGTGGATATCCTGGCCCAGCAGCAGCGTGGGGCCCCAGGTCTTCCACTTGCCATCGCGGGTGAACTTGTCGGCCACGACGATGTTGCGCGCGGTGGCCATCAGGAGCGTGAACGCCAGGTCCGCGGTCGTCTCGGTCAGCACACCGGGGGTGTTGGTGACCAGAATGCCGCGCTCGGTAGCTGCCGCGACGTCGACGTTATCGAATCCGACGGCGTAGTTGGCGATGACCTTCAGCTTCTTGCCTCGGTCCATCACCTCGGCATCCATCTTGTCGGTGAGCAATGCCAGAATGCCATCCAGTTCGCCAATTTTGTCAAGAATCAGGTCACGCGGCGGGGGCAGCTCATCCTCCCACACCTCGACGTCGGCCACCTCGCGGAGCATATCGATGCCCTGCTGAGGAATCTGCCGGGTGACCCAGACTTTGAAGTTACCGGCCATGCAAATCCTCCCAACGTGTGCTACGAAACACCCTGGCGCGGGATGAGGTGTGAGGAGAGAGAAACGAGACCGTGCTGATCGCATCCCCCGCCGCGTCAGGAGCAAATGCCCCTGGCGCTCCCTCACCCCACCACGACCCGCGGCCTGGTGACAACTGGGGCCATGCCGGGCCCCTCGGGTTCTCAACCAATCGATTCGGGACGACCGGGCAAACTCCTGCCGGCCGGCGACGACGAAACGAGGGCCTCATCCCCATCTCGCGGTCAGATCGGCGGGTGCCAGAGCGCAACCTTCGCGCGCGAGACTCGTCCCTAGGTACAGGAGCTCACCACGGGGAGAGCAAAGCCGCAGGGGAACGTTATCTCGGCAGAGAATGGGGAGTACATGTATGATGCGCCAGGATGTTTCGGCGGCCATTTCAGCAGATGGAACCGGGCTCCTCAACTTGAGGCGGGGAGGTGCTGGCGTGATTCACCCGCGTGCCCCAGCGGCGGTGGATGAGTCCAATGCGCAAGGCGATGTTGCCGGCGCGCTCACGGATGACGCGCTCGTCGCGCGCGCACGCGCGGGAGATCGTGATGCCTTCGCGCTTCTGGTGACGCGCTATCAAGACCGTGTCTACTCCATTACGCGGGCTTTCGTGCGCGAGCCGGACGATGCCCTCGATTTGGTGCAGGACACCTTCGTCAAAGCGTTCCAGGGGCTGCCGCGCTTCCGGGGCGGTTCGAGCTTCTACACGTGGCTCTATCGGATTGCCGTCAACAACTGCAAGGATTTTCTGCGCCGGCGCGCGGTGCGCCCTTCCGTCTCCCTTGAAGAAGAACTACTCCAGGACGCCGGGTTCGAGCCGGCTTCCCATGACCCCCATGCCGATCCCGCGGGAATGGCGGAGCGCGTGGAGCTATGCGCCGCGGTTCAGGCCGCCGTGGCGACACTGCCCGAGAAGCTGCGCCTCGCCATCATCCTCCACGACATCGAGGGCGTTCCCCAGCGGGATGTTGCCGAGATCCTCAAGTGCCCGGTGGGGACGGTGAAATCGCACGTGTTTCGCGGCCGCCGCCAGCTACGGAAGCTACTCGGTGACTATGTGGGGGATAAGGATTGATGCGATGAGATGCGAGCGGATACACGAGGAACTTCCGGCCTATCTGGATGGGGCCCTCAGCGAAAGGGCGCGCCAGCG
Source organism: Armatimonadota bacterium (assembly GCA_012512265.1). Taxonomy (GTDB): domain Bacteria; phylum Armatimonadota; class JAAZEB01; order JAAZEB01; family JAAZEB01; genus DUUU01. The sequence goes on from JAAZEM010000068.1 coordinate 27,436, forward strand.
GGTGGAACGGCACTTATCCGAATGTGAGGCCTGCCGTCGAGAGAGCCGCGCCCTGCAGCGCACGGTGGAGCTGCTCCGCCCACTCGGCGGGCAATCCATCCCGAAAGACGTGACGGCCCTGGTGATGGCGCGCCTTCCTGCCTCGGAGGCTCCTGGCCGGGCGATGTGGCGGCCACGCCCCGTACTGCTGGTGCCGGCGATGTTGGCGGTTGCCGCCGCGCTGTCTCTTTCTCTTTCCGGCCTCGTTCCCTCGCGCCATCGGGCGAATGCCGAGGCTCCCCGGACGGTCTACCTCCGGGAGTACGCGCAGTTTCGCGCCAGCCAAGAGGTTGGCGATAGCACCGGGCTCTTTCTCCTGGCCAGTGAGATGGTCCGAGAAGCACAGTAGGGTGTGGGAGCGATGCGTTGGTCATCCGTGCTGAGGTCGGTCGCGATGGTCATGATGCTCCTGGCGTGGGGCGCGGCGTGCGAGGCCCAGCAGCCCCATTCCAAGAGCGCCAGCCACCGGTGGCTGCGCCTGATGGCCGCGGGTCGGCAGGTGCCGTACGAGGGGGTTCAGACTATCGAGATGCACTTTGCCGGCCGGCGGACCACCGCCACGGCGCGCGTGGCGCATAGCCGTTGCGCGACGCGCACCAAGATCCTCAGCCCAGCTCACATGCGGGGGATGGAGATCCTCGAGCGAGGCGGCCGGCGCCTGGTGCGCCGGCCCGGCGGCACCCACTGGAGCGCGAGTTTGGGGAGTATTCCACCCGAGCCGCACCGTCTCTTGCGCAACTACCGCGTGAGTGTTCAGGGAACGGCAGAGACGGCTGGCCGCGACGCGATCATCGGCACGATCTCGTCGCGTGCATCAGGCAAGCAGGTGCGCCGCATTTGGCTGGATTCCGAGAAGGGCGTCGTTCTCCGTGCCGAGCACTACAACTGGGAAGGCCGACTCGTCTACTCGACCGAGTTTCAAGAGATTGACTACGCGGCATCGCTGGACGAGGAAGAGTTCGAGACCGGGAAGCTGCCGATCCGTGGCCCCCGGGCCGTGCCAGTCGAAGTGCCTGACGCGGAGTTGCCCAAGCCCAGCTACGTGCCGGCGGGGTTCAAGCTGATAGGGAGTCCCTGCAGCGTGCGCACCAAGCGCGGCGACGCGATTCACCTTCGCTATGGCGACGGCCTGAACGTTATCTCCGTTTTTGTTCGCAAGCAAGAGCCGGATGATGATCGGAAGAAGCCGGAGCCTCGTCCGTCGCAGGACGAACCATTCTCCGCGATTGTCCACCGCGTGAAAGGCGGCTACCGCGTGACGATCATCGGCGATATCAACCCGGCAGAGCTGCGCCGCATGGCCGATTCGATTGATTGACGCCCTTCACTGAATGGGGCGCGAGTGGTTCAGCGGGCAGCCCTGGCGACGCTCTCCTCCACCTCCGCACGCGAGGGGATCGAGGATTGTGCGCCCAGCCGGGTGACGGAAATGGAAGCGGCATGCGAGGCCCAGCGGGCGGCCTGGGGCAGCTCCGCTCCTTCCGCCCAGGCCACGGCAAGCGCGCCGTTGAAAGTGTCGCCCGCGGCGGTGGTATCGACCGGCGTGACAGGGACCGCCGGCACATGCGTGATCCCCTGGTCCGTGGCCAGCAGGACGCCGGCGGCGCCCAACGTGAGGAGGATGTTGGCGCGCGTCTTCTCTCGAAGCCGGGTCGCAAGCTCGGCGGGGTCGGCCGGCTGTGCCGGGTCGAGGCCGCACAGCAGCGCCGCTTCCGTCTCATTGGGCGTGAGGAGGTCGACCTGGTCGAGCAGGGCATCGGGGAGTGGCCGGGCCGGGGCCGGATCGAGGATCACGCGCGTCCCCGCCCGTGCCGCCAGGTGGATGGCATGCTCCACGGTCTCAAGCGGGATCTCCAACTGCAGCAGGAGCACATCGGCCTGCGAAAGGACGCTCACGGCACGATCGACATCCTCGGGAGCACACCGGCCGCTGGCCCCGGTGGCTACGACGATGGTGTTATCACCGCTCCTCTCGACGGTGATCAGCGCCACTCCCGAGGCCGCATCCGGGTCGGTGGCGATGAACTCCGTGCGCACGCCCGCCGCGGCGAGATGTTCGCGCTGATAGCTTCCGTAGAGATCCGCGCCAACGCGCCCGACCATCCAGACCTCGCCGCCGAGGCGAGATGCGGCAACCGCCTGATTCGCGCCTTTGCCGCCGGGGAAAGTATGGAAAGTGCCCCCGAGAAGCGTCTCGCCGCGCGCCGGAAGGCGCTCGGTGGTGATTACCAGATCGGTGTGAATGCTGCCGACGACCAGGATGCGGGGCATTCGAGCCTCCTCATACGAACGGAAGATAGCCGAAAAACGCCAGCACCCCCAGCGTCACCATCGCGGAGACGATGACCGCGGCCACTCCCTGAGAGACGCTGTGGCGAGTCCTCTTGGTCCGGGCCCAGATCACTGCGGGCAAGAACGCCAGCAGCCAGAGCGACTGCCTGGTAAGGAGCACGGACGCAGCCAGGACCGCAGCCGTGTATACGGAGAGGTGCATGCTGATCTTCCAGCGATGGGTGATCGCCGCGAAGACGATTCCGTTAGCGATGATGGCGACGCCGAGAGCGACGAGTGGACGCGGCGCGCTTATGAGATGAAGAAGCACGGTGCCGGCCGCGCTGCTAATCAGGGAAACGAGGAAGGGACCGCGGCGCTGTTCTCGACGCATCACGTGAATATCGGTGATCCGTCCCGAGCGCGTGCCCAGCAAGATGTAGAGGAATGGAATTCCGGTGGAAAAGAAAACGGCGATGCCAGCCCAGGCGAGGAAGTGGTGCCAATCCGGACTGTAATGCCACGTCAACACGAACGCGAAGCCAGGCAGGACCACATAGGGGCTGGCGGCCGCCGAGATCGCCAGCGCTACCCCGGCCGCGAGTGCGGTATCGCGGCGCGCCTCGGCATGCCCGCAGAGGCGGTCACACTTCGTCGTTGCTGGCTGCTCGCACACCAGGGGCTTCCTTTCCGTCTCCGACTCTCTTCGCCATCTATCACCCGGATCCTGCGTCGTGTCATTTGTCACCCCCCTTCGAATTGTGCTATAATGACGTCAGTAGTCTGAGGGCACCGCAGGCCGTGAATGCAAGACGTCAGTCGTTTCCGCAACAGGCCGGCTGCCCTTTTTTCGTAAGGTGCGAGACACCGCAGCCGTTGATCGAAGCGGGGGCTCACCGGGCTGCATCGGTCCTCCGGGAAGCAGTTGGGGGCCCGTTCCGAGAGGCCTTCGCGTTCGCCGGCCGTGGGGTGGCGCGGTGCGGCGTTGCGCGATTCCCGTGGCGGCGGGCGAATGACGTTGGCGGTGCTGCGTTGGAAGTTGCGGTAGGTGAAGACGCGGCGCCAATATGTTTGTTCGGAGGAGCGTTTTGAACATAGGTAGATCTGTGAGAGCGCTAGTTACCATACTTATCATTGGTGCGCTCGTGTTCCTGGCAAGTGGCCGGTTCGGCAATCGGATGGAGACCGTGGAGAAGGTCC